>CAVIBB010000144.1:1427-5228 GCA_963640745.1 Paludibacteraceae bacterium | reverse complement strand
CGAGGTTAAGCGAGCCGAAGCTCAGAACCTTGGCCTGTGACATAAGAACCTCCTGAATAGCTCGATGCAAATACGCGAAAAGTGGACAAAGGGACTATCCCTTTGTCCACTTTAGGGGAGGGGCGCCGTAAGGGAAGGGAGGAGGAGGCACCCCTCAGGGAAGCAGCTTGGCGCTAAGCGGGAAACGCTACGCCTGCTCGCAGGATGACGTTGGGGTACGGCGTGAACTCGCCGGTACGAATGGCAAAGCGGCACCCCGCCGACATCTTCTTGAGCTCATCGTGGGGTAGCTCGTCCATCGTCGCGTCCGAGAAGCTCTCGGCAAGATACGCCTCGAGCTCAGGGTTCTTCTCATGAATCTCGGAGGCGACGGTGTAGTGCTCGACCACGGTGTCGGCGGCCACGGCATCGACGACCTGCTTGAAGGTCGGCACACCGCCCACAAGAACCAGGTCAACGACCTCCACGCCCGCGGGAATCGGCATCCCCGCGTCGCCGATCATGAACGTGTCCTTGTGCCCGAGCGCGGCGATGAGGCGCGAGAGCTGGGCGTTGAGGATTCCGGAACGCTTCATTGCTACTCCTTCGACGCCGACGCGGGAGCGGGTTCGGACTTTGCGGGCGCGGCAGGAGCCTTGGCCTGCAGGGCGATCTTTGCCTGGAGGCGGCGCTGGGCGACGTCGATGACAACCGCGAGGACAACGACCACGCCGCGGATGACCATCTGCCAGAACTCGGAAACGCCGCACATGACCATGCCGTCATTGATGACGCCGATGATGAAGGCGCCGAGAACCGTGCCGGAGATGGTGCCGATGCCGCCGGACATCGAGGTACCGCCGAGGACGGTCGCCGCGATGGCGTTCATCTCCCAGGACTCGCCGGTGGCCGGGTGAGCAGCCATGAGCTGCGAGGTGGTGATCACGCCGACGATGGCGGCGCAGGCGCCGGAGATGACGTAGACGAGGATGGTGTCCTTATCGACCTTGACGCCGGAGAACTTGGCGGCCTTGGCGTTGCCGCCGATGGCCAGGGTATGCCAACCGAAGGAAGTCTTGGAGAGGACGAAGCCGGCGATGACGGCGATGACGATGAAGATGATCAGGCCGTTGGGGACGCCGAAGGTGGTGGAGCCGAAGAACTCAAAACCCGTGTTGCCGAGGGCCTCGTTGCCCGTGAGGGACGAGTAGGTGGCGCCGTTGGAACGCAGGTTGGCGAAGCCGCGCAGCACGTACATGGTGCCAAGCGTGGTGATGAATGCCGGGACCTTGAGCTTGGTGATGATCAGGCCGTTGATGGCGCCGATAAGCGCGCCGAGAACGAGCGCGATGACGAAGATGGCAGGCACACTGAAGTAGAGCGTCACACCAAGGGGCTCGATGGTGAGGCCCTCCTGCAGCAGGCCGCCGACGATCATGCCGGCGAAGCCCACCACGGCGCCGACAGACAGGTCGATGCCGCTCGTGATGATGACGTAGGTCATACCCACGGCGAGGATGCCGTAAAGCGCGACGTGCTTGCCGATGAGCAGCATCGTGGAGACCGACAGGAAGTTCGGCGCAGCGATGCTAAAGAAAATGAACAGGGCCAGCAGCACGATGAGGGTGCGCCCCTTGAGCAGGAGCATTACGAGATCGTTGTTGGACTTCTTCTCGCCCATGCTGGATTCTCCTTTCGAAGGTTGGGACGGGTCCTACGCCTCAGCGTGGTGGCCCTTGTAGGAAGCGAGCACAAGGTCGTCGTCGGAGACCTTGCGGCTGTCGAACTCGGCGGTGAGCTTGCCGTTCGAGAGGACGAGCACGCGGTTGGTCACCGAGATGATCTCCTCGAGCTCGGAAGAAACGAGCACGATGGCCAGGCCGCGCGACGCGTACTGGTGGATGATCTCGAAGACCTCGGTCTTTGCGCTGATGTCGATGCCGCGGGACGGCTCGTCCAGCAGCAGCACCTTCGGGTCCGTGAGGATGCATTTGCCGATGACGACCTTCTGCTGGTTGCCGCCTGACAGCGAGAGGATCGGGAGCTTCTTGTCGGCGACCTTGATGTGAATGTCGTCGATCTGAGAGCCGGCCGCCTCGTCGAGTTTGCCTTGCGCGATCACGGGGCCATTCGTGTACTTCTTGAGGTTGGAGATAACCAGGTTGCGCTCGATGTCCATGGTCTGGATGAGACCCTCGCCCTGGCGGTCCTCCGGCACGATGGCGAAGCCGCGGTCGATCTGCTCGGCGATGCTCTTGGGCACGATCTTCTCACCGTAGAGCTCGATGTCGCCCGTCGACTCAGGATGTAGGCCCATCAGGCACTCGAGCATCTCGGTGCGCCCAGCGCCGAGAAGGCCGTAAACGCCCAGCACCTCGCCTGCTTTGAGCTCAAAGCTCACGTGGTCAACCAGGTAGCCGCCGCCCGGCTTGGGCAGGCACAGGTCGCGCACCTTGAGGACAGTCTGCTGCTTGGACCAGTCGACCTCGCGGTTGAAGACGGGGTACTTCTTGTCCTCGCCCACCATCTGCTCGACAATCCAGCTCACGTCAACATCCTTGACGTCGGCATCGGAGATAAAGCGGCCGTCGCGGAAGATGGTGACGTGGTCGCCGATCTCCATGATCTCCTCGAGGCGGTGGGAGATATAGACGATGGAGACGCCCTGGTCGGTGAGCTCATGGATCAGCTTGAAGAGCAGGTTGACCTCGTTTTTGTCGAGCGAGGAGGTCGGCTCGTCCATGATGAGAAGCTTGAGGTTGTCGGCCTGGACCAAGTTGCGCGCGATCTCGATGATCTGCTGCTGGCCGATGCGCAAGTCGCCAACGAGCGTGCTCGGGTCGATGGGGTTCTCGAGGCGCGCAAGGACCTGCTTGGTGCGCTCGATGTGCTCCTTATTGTCCACGACGCCGCCCTTGAGCTGCTCGCGGCCCATGAACATGTTCTGGTAGACGGTGAGGTTCGGGAAGAGGTTCAGCTCCTGGAAGATGATGCAGACGCCCTCGGCGCGGGCGGCGTCGATGTCCTTGAAGCTGACCTCGCGACCCTCCATGTAGATCTTGCCGTTCGAGGGCTGCTCGACGCCGGCAAGGATCTTCATAAGGGTGGACTTGCCGGCGCCGTTCTCGCCGATAAGAACGTTTACCTTCCCGCGCAGGACGTCGAAGGAGACGTCATCGAGTGCCTTGGTGCCGGGATAGATCTTGTCGATGTGGTCCGCGTGGATGAGGACGGAGTCGTCCATCTCGAAATCTGCCATACAGATCGCCCTCCCCTACGAGAGCTCGAGCTGGACCGGGGTGATGGTGACGGTGTCGCCCGAGAAGGTGCCGGTAAAGGTGATCTTCTTGCCAGCGGCGGACGCCGTGTCGAGGTCGGCGACGACGCTCGAGGCGACCTTCGCGTTAATGGACGAGGAGATCTCGGCCCACTCGACCTGGTTGGTGAAGTCCTGCGCGCTGAGGAAGCTCAGCGAGTCGCGGATCGTCGTGCCCTTGTAGACAGGGCCGACCTGGATGGAGATCTCGGCGTCGCCGGAGTAGCCGTCGAGCGTGACGATAAGCGCGCCGTTGTTGCCGTCCTTGACGGAGGCGACGGTACCCGTGCCCTTGACGGCGAAGCACTTCTTGCTGCTGCCGACGGCGTACTTGTCCGCGACGGAGGAAGGCTTGCCCTCAGACTCGGTGAGGAGCGTGGCCAGGTCGGTCGCCTCGCCCGTTATCTCGGGGACAATCTGAGAGTCCCACATCTCGTCGACGGAGCTCGCCGCATCGAACGTGGTCTGCCCGGTGATGGCAGCTTCCTCGCCGATCTTTACGACCT
>CAVIBB010000144.1:0-1369 GCA_963640745.1 Paludibacteraceae bacterium | reverse complement strand
CGTGGCGAGGGCGCCAGCGCCCAGGATCGCGACGAGCGAAACGGCCGCTGCGGAGCGAATAAGCTGCTTGCTGCTCTTGATCATGCGTATCTCCCCTCGGTATGGGTCGATGGCGAAGGCCGCCCGTAGTCGCCTAGGGGCGGCCTTCGCGAAGTTGCAAAGACGTGATGCCCTGGTGGGCGGCGAGGGCTACTCGGTGAAGGTGAAGTTGCTCATCTTGTCAACGTTGGCGGAGGTGACGATGGCGCAATCGATGAGCTGCTTCTCGTCTTCGCCGGTCGAGCCGTTCTTGAGGTAGGCGTCGAGCTGTTCGGCCGCGGTCTGGGCGATAAGGAAGAAGGGCTGCATGGCGGTGCCGACCATCTTGCCGGCCTTGATCTGGGCCGCCGCCTCGTCGGAGCCGTCGACGCCGATGATCTTGATGTCCTTACCCTCGCACGCGGCGATGGCGCCCATGGCCATGGTGTCGTTGCCGCAGATGATGCCCTTGAGGTTGGGGTTGGACTGCAGGATGGTCTCGGTCTTCTCGAAGGCCTCGGTCTGCTCCCAGTTGGCGACCTGGGTGTCGACGAGCTTGAGGTCGGGGTACTGGTCGATGATCTCGTGGAAGGCGCTGGAGCGGACGCCGGCGTTGGTGTCGGACTCCTTGCCCTTGAGCTCGGCGTACTCGCCGGCCTCGCCCATGGCGGTCACGAACTCCTCGGCGATTCCCTGGGCGCCCTGGTAGTTGTTGGCGACGATCTGGGCGATGGCGATGCCGGTCTCGTTGATCTCGCGGTCGATGAGGACGGTCGGGATGTTGGCGTCGTAGGCCTTCTTGACCGGGGTGACGGTGGCGTCAGCGCCGGCGTTGTCGCAGATGATGCCGGCAGCCTTATCGGCAATGGCGTTGTCGAAGAGCTCGGACTGCTTGTTCACGTCGTCATCGTGAGAGACGCACTTGACCTCGTAGCCGAGCTCCTTGACCTTGGCGGCCGCGGCGTCGGCCTCGCACTTGAAGGCCGGGTTGGAGACGGACGGGGTAATGACGTAGACGAGGTTGGAGCCGCCGCCGGTGAGAACCTTGGCCTCGGAGGTGCTGGAGCTGCTGTCCGAGGACGAGGAGCTGTCGGAGCTGGAGGCGGAGCTGCAGCCCGCGAGGACGGCACCAGCGGCGACGGTCCCGGCCATACCGACGAACGAACGGCGAGAAATGTTGGACATGATGGGTTCCTTTCCCCTTCTTGCTGCGCAATTTCGACGCAGCTATCCCTAACTCCCTCGTGTGGCTTCTTTACACGTCGAGGAGTACCTTCCAAATAAATTGTTTTTGCGAATCCCCCAAAGAGTCGGCCCCCAACCGACTCGCATGATCTTGTTGACCACAATC
>CAVIBB010000143.1:0-5275 GCA_963640745.1 Paludibacteraceae bacterium | reverse complement strand
ATGGCGACGTACTGCCAGCGCTCGATGGCGCCGAAGTCGCCCTTCTCGGCGGCGCAGGCCAGCGTCATGCAGACGGCATAGGTCCAATAGGCCAAATCGTGCATGCGGCAGACGCCCTTGAGGTCTCCCTCGGCGCCCATCTTGTCGGCCGCGTGAAGCATGAACTGCGGGCGGATGATGAGATAGAAGAGGTTCTTGATGAGCAGGGCGAGCGAGGCGATGGGCAGCGCGAGCGCCACCGCCACGTCGGCGCCAGAGCCGGCCGTGATGGCAAAGGCGGTGCCGAGCACGCCGCCCGCCGTGATCTCGGGCGGGATGGCGGCGCCGATGGCCATGTTGCCCATAAAGGCGAGCTCAAGCGTGCCGCCGACCGCGAGGCCGGTCGCGGGGTCGCCGAGAACGATGCCCACGAGCGGGCCCATGACGATGGGGCGCTGGAGCATGGACTTGCCGGTCGGATGGTCAAGATAGCCGATAAGGGCGACGAGGCCCACGAGGATCGTCTTGAGAAGCATAGGGATTCCTTTCTTTATTGATGCGGCAAAAGCGCGCAGGCGCCAAACGGCGGGCCGGCGCGCTAGCCGACGAACTCCTGCCTGCGGTCCGCGGGCACGCCCTGGATATAGACGTCGATGCCCTGGGCCTTGGCATCGTTGAGAAGGGCCACATCCTCGTCGGTAAGGTTGATCGACTTCGCGTAAGCGCGCGTTTGATCGGTGGGCTTGGTGCCTCCCAGGTCGATGGCGTCGATCGGCTCGATCGAGGTGGCGAGGCGCACGGCGTCGGGCACGTTCGACACGACGACCATGAGGTCGTACTTGTCCGTCTTCCCGGCCTCGATCGCGGCGATGGAGTCGTCGATGGACTTGATCACGAGCTTGACGCCGTTGGGCTTGGAGAGGCGCAGGGTCGTCTTGCGCAGGTCGTCGTTGACCACGTCGTCGTTGGCCACGAGGATGCAGTTCGGCTTGAGATGTGAGACCCAGGAGAAGACGACCTGCCCGTGCAGGAGCCTGTGGTCGACGCGGAGGAGCTTGATCATGTTCTGTCCTTTCTTCTTCGCGCTGGCGCGCATGTACCGGCTTATGCGATAGGTGGGCGGCGGCGAGGCCGGACCGGCGAGAAGGCGAGGAGGCCGGCCCGGACTCGTCGCCGAAGGAGCTAGAAGTCGTCCTCGTCCGCGACGGGCGCGGGCTCCATGCGGCAAAGCTGCTCGCGCGCCTCCGCAACGGACTCGTCGACGAGCTCGGCCGTCGGGGTGCTCGTATCTACCACGAGGCTCAGCACGAACGCGAGATTCATGCCCGTGGCCACATAGACGCCGGGAACGTCGACGAACTGGGACGCCTCGTTGTTCACCGACCCGCCGAGCACGTCGGTCACGATGACGAGCTCGTCGCCCTCCGCCAGGGACTCGACGAGGGCGGCGAGCGGCTCGGCCGCGGTCGGGCACTCCTCGGTGTAGGCGCAGACGGTCGAGAGCCCGGGCTGGTCGCCCGCGATAAGCTCGACGGAGCTCTTCATGCCCGCTGCGAGGCTGCCGTGGGAAGCCAGGACGATATGCCTCATGCTTGTTTCCTCCTTTGAAGCGTTCTTGCGTTGCCTGAACAGAAGGTATGCCGGGGCACCGGCGAGAAAGGCCGCGCTTGGCCAGGGCCGCCACTGCGAAGCTAGGTTCGCCGCTCGGAGGCGCGCCGCGCGGGCACGGGCCCGCTTCTCGACACATCCGGCGCGGACTCGGCGCGCAGTGTCGATAAGCTCCCGCCCGGATCCGCGGCAAGAAAACAGCGGGCAAAGAGGACGCCCCCTATGCCCGCCTTCAACAAGCGAGTTCATCGTTTCTTTCTTACCGCGCGGCCTCGCCCTCGAGCATCGACACGTGCAGGAAGAGCAGCAGCCGCCCGAGATGGTCGAGCTCAACGCCCAAAAGCCTGAAGTCAAGGGTCGCGAGCCGCCCGACAAGCACCGACATCGCCGCATCCTCGCTGGAAAGAAGCGCCAGAAGCGCCGCAAGCTCGCCGCGCTTCTCGGCCTCCCAGCGGCGCAGCCCGTCCTCCGGCCTGAGCTGCACGTAAGTGAGCTGGGCCATGAGGCGCGCCGTCGCGTGCGAGAGCGCGAGGCCCAGCTCGTCGTTGACGTCCGTGACGCCGCTGCCCAGGAGCCGCTCGAAGGCCTCGAGCTTCTCGCCGCGGGCGCCGTTGCCCCGGGAAAGGTGCTCTTCCAGCTCGCGCAGGTCCGCCGCAAGCTCGCGCTTGAGGCCCTCGAGGCCGCAGGCCCGCACGCCGTCGGCCGACGCCCGGGCCTTGAACGCCTCGTAGTGCTCGACCATCGGGACGACGAAGCTCAACAGGTCCCTTCTCGCGAAGGATTCCGAGCAGCGGGTCGTGTCCACAAGAGTGCCGTCGGCCTCGACCTCGCGCGCATTGGCCTGGGCGAGCACGGCGGCGGGCAGGCAATGCGCCCTCACGACGATGCTGCCGTCCCCGCGGCGCGAGAGATACGCCTCGGCGCAGGAGTTGGTGACGCTCCTGCGCAGCTCGCTGATGTTGTCCTCATAGGAGCCGTTTACCAGGCAGGAGAAAGCGCCCCTGCTCACGAGCACGTCGACGCCCATGCGGCGCCCCTCGTCCTTGAGGAAGCGCAGCGTGATCTGGGCGCGCTCCTCGGGCGTCCGCTCTCGCAGGGAGGGAACGCGGACCACGACCGGAAGGCGATGACGCAGCTCGGCGGCACGGGCGGCGTCCGCGGGCAGCGAGCTCGAGAAGACGAACCTCAGGCCGCGCTCGGGGCTCCCCTGCTCGGCTCGGGCGGCGAAGAGCGCGTGCGTAAAGAGATACTCCTGTTGCGAAAGGGGCAGCACGTCGATGTTCTTGAAGAGAAGGAGCCCGCCCTTGGCGCGCTCGATGAGCCCCGGCTCCTCCGGCGTCCCGAGGTAATCGGCCACGATCCGCTCCGGGTCAAGCAGGTAGCGGGCGCAGTCGATCGCCGTGAGCCCCGCCCCGGGATCGAGCAGACCCGCGTCCTTGCCGTACTCGAGCATGAGCTTGACCAGGTACGTCTTTCCCGTGCCGGAGGCCCCCATCACGAGGACCGGAAGGCCGCAGGGAGGGTATTCCATGGCGACGCGCATCTGGCCGATAACGCTCGAGAGGCTCAGGTCATGGCCGACGGCACACTCGAAATCGCGGGCCGCGCGGGACCCGCGCAAAGAAAGTAGCTCCTCGACGCCCGCATATGACGGCCTCTCGATCCGGACCTGGAGATATCGCTCGAGATTATGGCGATGCAGGTAGTAGACGGGGCGGCTGCCCACCTTGACCACAAGCCCCTCGCGCACGAGCTCGTTGAGGTACTGGCTCGCGAGATTGCGGGAGACCGAGACACAGCGGGCGATCTCCTGCGTCGTGAAGCACTCAAGGCGAGCGGGGTCGAACTCCCTGGTCTGAAGGTCGAGATATGCGTAGAGGTCTCGACGGGTCTCGGAAATCGGCATCGACTCTCTCCCAATGCGTTCGGGCCCAGGCGCGCGGGCGCTGTGATTCTCAATAGTCTAAGCGTAGGCGCAGGGGCCGCGGGGCGGACAGCCGCCCTCGCAGCAGGCCCGCCCCGCGGCAGGCCCACGGTAAGTCTCGTCCTAAGGTCGCGCCGCTGTGCCCCTGGGCACCCTGATGCCCGTGCGAACCAAGCTGTTAAGGGCCCGCCGCCGTTGAACGCCCAGGCGCCCCTAGCCCCGAACCGCCCTGCTCGCGCGCGCGGCCTGCGCAACCGCCCCGGCGACCGCAGGCGCCACGCGAGGGTCAAGGGCGGCCGGGACGATCCGCCTTGCGCTCAACGTGGGCTCCGCAAGCCCCACGAGCGCATCGACCGCGGCCACGAGCATCGCGTCGTTTATCTCCGTCGCGCGGGCATCGAGCGCGCCGCGGAAGATTCCCGGGAAGGCAAGCAGGTTGTTGACCTGATTGGGGAAGTCCGAGCGGCCGGTCGCCACGACGGCGGCGCCGGCGGCCTCGGCTTCATCGGGCATGATCTCGGGCGTGGGGTTGGCGAGGGCAAAGACGACGGGGTCTTTGGCCATCGAGCCGACCGCGGCGGCGGGAATCGCGCCCGCCTCGGAGACTCCGATAAGGACGTCCGCATCTGCCGCCGCCTCGGCAAGGCCGCCCGTCAACCCGCGGGGATTCGTCCTCGTGATGACGCGACGGGTGTAGTCGGTACACTGCGGGGACTTCTCGCCGACGATCCCCTCCCGGTCGACAAGCACGATGTCGGACGCCCCGAGAGAGAAGAGCAGCTCGGCGATCGAGACCCCCGAGGCCCCCGCCCCCACGATGACGATGCGTGCGCTCGACAGCTCGCGATGCGTGACACGGCAGGCGCCGACAAGCGCGGCGGCCGTTGCCACCGCGGTGCCGTGCTGGTCGTCGTGGTACACGGGAATGTCGAGGGCCTCGCGCAGGCGCGCCTCGATCTCGAAGCAGCGCGGCGCGGAGATGTCCTCAAGGTGTATAGCGCCGAACGTGCCGGAAAGCAGCTCGACGGTGCGCACTATGTCGTCGGGGTCCTCGGACTTGATGCAGAGGGGGAAGCCGTCGACGTTGGCCTGGCTCTTGAGCAGGGCTGCCTTGCCCTCCATCACGGGCATGCCCGCCTCGGGACCGATGTCGCCGAGGCCGAGGACCGCCGAGCCGTCGGTCACGACGGCCACAAGGTTGCCGCGGCGCGTGTAGTCGAAGCTCAGCTCGGGGTCGCGGGCGATCTCTTTGCACGGCGCCGCGACGCCGGGGGTATAGACCTTCGCGAGCTTCGCCGGCGAGTCGATTTCCACCCGGTTGACGACCTCGATCTTTCCGTGCCAGTTGCGATATTCCTCAAGTGCCGCCGCCGGTGCCATAACGCCCCTTTCTTCGCATTGTGCTTGCATCAAAAAGGTAGGCCGCAAGCCGCGGGCGCCGGGCCGTCCGGGCGATTCTCGCCACTACGGACTGGTTTTCGACGCAAGGCGCCCACCTCGCGATAAGAACGCATCCGGCGCGGGCATTGACGCAACCGGCCCAGGCCTCCAAACGCGCAAAAGCGACGTTCCGGCGTTATCAAATGCAGGACAGTGGCAGTGAGGAGGGCCGCGGAGTTGTGTTTATCGGGGTGACGGCAATCGACTCGGTGCCGGCGTTGTGAAAAACGGGGTGGCGGCAAGAAACGAGGAACGAATGTTGCGGAAAACGGGGTGATGGCAGGCGCGGCGCTCCGAAACGCTGCCATCACCCCGATATACGCA
>CAVIBB010000142.1:0-5317 GCA_963640745.1 Paludibacteraceae bacterium | reverse complement strand
TCCTTAAGTCGCGCCTTCTGTATGGTATTTGCAAAAGCGTCGATATCAGAGGGCGGGACCAGATAACCGCTCGAACCGTCATCAACCTGCGAAGCGATTGCCCCAACCTCATACGCAATCACAGGCTTGCTAAACTTATATGCATCGATGATGACCCCGGACTGCGAAGCGCTCTCGTAAGGGAGGACAACCCAGCTGGAAGCCGCAAAATAAGCAGCCATCTCATCCTCTGTAACCCTGCGAGCAACCACCTCTGTATTAGAGAGGCGCCTCAGCTCTTCAACCACCGGCATACTTTCTTCGTCCGGAGAGCCCACCACCTTGAATTGCACGCCATCGCACTTTTTGGCAAGAGCCAGAATGTTCTCCAGGCCTTTATAGCGCCTCAACCTACCAAAGAACAGGAAGCTGCCGTCCCCTTCCTGTTCTGTGAAAGGCGGATAATCCCTCCAAAGACCAAAATGGATAACTTGCTCTTTTCTCAACCCATACAGACGTATTGCGTCGTCCACAAATTCTGAGCTCTTAATTACAACGTAATCGGACAATGCACTTTGGAGCTTCTGGCAAAGTAGCACCGTTTTTGAACCGTCGTGGGGAACGACATCATGAAGCGTCGTTATTTTTGTAAAGCCACCGCCCAGCGCAAGCATAATCGCGCAGTTCCACAAGTGTACGGATTCAAAGTAAACCGTGCTGCAACCGGTAGACTTAATGATATTAACAATTGTACGAATCTTGCCAAAATCGAACGTACCCTTGGCTATACCTGGGCGGTCCGGACAATCGACATAAAAGTTATATTTAGTTGTAGGCGGATTTAACACCGCGGGGTTCTTTGCACCGACCGTGTACACCTGATAAGCACCGCAGAGCTCGTTAAACATGCCATAGACGGCGTTCTGATGGTCGCTATTCGTGGACAGCGTCACGAGGCAGATTCCACCACGCGCGGCAACGGGAGCCGATTCACTCATCACCGCGCCCCCTCCCCCGTCTTAACGACGCCAAGGGTCTTCATGATGATCTTGAGGTCCTGAGCCACCGAACGGGTCTCGATGTATTTAAGATCAAGCATGACCTTCTCCTTAGGCAACAACTCATAACCGCCCGTCACCTGCGCCAATCCCGAAAGGCCCGGTCGCACGCACGTGCGGTAGTGCCAGCCATGAATGCGTTTCTCGAATTCCTCGCAGAATGCAGGCCGCTCGGGGCGCGGGCCGATAAGCGACATGTCGCCCTTCACAATGTTCCAGAACTGCGGGACTTCATCCAAGCGCGTCCTGCGCATGAACTGGCCAAAAGGAGTCACGCGCGGATCGTCACCCTTTGCCCATTGAGCTCCGCGCGCCTCCGCGTCGATGTACATAGAGCGGAATTTGTACACGTCGAATACCTTGCCATCCTTGCCTACGCGACGCTGCGCATAAATTGCGGGGCCGGGGGACTCAGACTTGATCTTCAAGGCAACAATGCCCATGGGAATGGCAAGAACGACAAGTGCGCAGCCGCAGGACACGATGTCGAAAGCGCGCTTAACAAAACGATACCCAAGGCCACCAGCCACCTTAGGCTCGACAAGCTCGACAACATCGTCGCCGGGAAGCAGCCTCTCAAGTACGTCGGTCGGGATGCCGGACTCTGTGGTCTTGGGCGCGTCAACTCCGCCGACGTCCGCCTTTGATGCATCGCGGCTCGCACCCGAAGAATATGTAGTGCAGGTAGAACTCAAGTTCAAATACGCCTCCAGGCGAGTTGTGGACCGCTTGCGGGCAGTACTAAAAGCATAACCCGTCAACCAAAAATCATGAAGTACCCCCGGCATAACACGAACAATCCTTGAGCTGACGCGCGAGGAGATGGCCGAAGTCCGACGAGGGTAGTCGTGCCGTTAGCTCCAGAAGTGAAAAGGGCAACCGGACCCCTCCTCAAAGAGCGCGTCACCTGTCCGAACCTCAATAATACGCAGGTCAGAGCCTGTGGCGCGCGCGGCATACGGTACGTTTTGCGCGATGCTCGCCGTGGAGCCGGCACTTACTCGCCGCACCGCTCCGTCCAATACGACATCGCCAGCGCCAGCCACAACCGTCCACGCTATGTCGCAGCCGGCACAGCAGCAATAGGGAAGCTGCTCCCCGTCACGAATTACAAGCTCTTTGGTGAGAGCTTTTGATCCATCGGAGAACACACTCGAATCTATGACACGATATTCGCCCCAACGGCGCTGCTCGTACATCGGGCGGCTCTCGGCCGCCTGCGTCACCTGTGCCTTGATGCCGGCGGAAGCCTCTTTACTCGATACAAGAATGCCGTCGGGCGTGGCAACGACCACCGCGTCTTTCATGCCGGCTACAACCATAGGGAGACCCGTCTCGTTGATCACGTGGACATTCCCGCAGGTAGACTCGTCGAGCACCACGCGCCCGGAGATGGCATCCGCCATCTCGTCGGTGAGCGTATTCCAAGTGCCCAAGTCCTTCCACTCGCCCGCATAAGGGACGACCGCGATGGAGTCGGCCTTCTCCACCACCTCGTAATCGAAAGAATTTTTGGGCAGCTCGCTATAGCGGTCGCGGAATTGGCCGAAATCGTCCACGGAAAGGTACTTCGCGGCCAGACCGGTCAGATAGCCAAGCTTGAAGGCGAACACGCCACCGTTCCAGAGCGCGCCCTCGGCAAGGAGCTGCCGGGCGGTAGCCTCATCGGGCTTCTCCGTAAAACGCTCAACGCGGCGGAGGTCCCCCTCGGGGGTCTCCGACACGATGTAGCCATACTTCTCGGAGGGGTACGTAGGCTCAACGCCAAGCAGAACCAGATCGGCAAAGCCGGACTGCACGGCGGCGTCAAGTTTCAGGATGCCGTCGTAGTAAGCCTGGTCGGCATAGGTGTCGATGGGCATCACGATCACAGTATCATCAGCCTTCGCCTTTTGCTCGAAGGCAAGGTTCGCACACGCCAGCATGATGGCCGGCGCCGTGTCGCGACGCTCTGGCTCCAGGACCAGAGCGTAGCCGCCCTCTACCTGGCTCCGGATGGAGTTCTCCTGGGCGGCGCAGGTCGCGATGGTCACATCCACGTCGGCGGCGACGGCACGGATCTGACCGAAGACGCGCTGAACCATGGAGACGTGATTGCCCTGCGAGTCGCGCAGCACCTTCAGGAACTGTTTGGAGCGCGAGCTGTTTGACAGCGGCCACAGGCGGGTGCCGGAGCCGCCGGAAAGGAGTACGAGATGAATCATTATCGGTTCTCCCCTTCCAAAGTCCTCTTTGCGGCGGCGCAAAGGGCCGCGAGCTTCTCGTTTGCCTGGTCGTGGTCCTTGCCCTTCGCAAAGACATAAGCCTTCGCCTTGGGCTCGGTGCCGCTCGGGCGGAACAGCACGCGGCTGCCGTCAGCGAGCCTCAATTCCATGACGTCTGCCGGGGGCAGGGTCTGCTTGTCGCTAGGGTTGACGCAGGGCATCTCGGCGCCGGCGGCGTAGTCGATGACCTGCTGAACGGCCAAGCCGGCGACCTCGGTAGGAGTGTTCTCTCGCAGACCCGCCATGATGGTCGCCATGTCGGCTGCGCCCTGCGGGCCCTCGTAGGTCCGAGTGAGCAGGACATTCCCCCAGTAGCCATACCCCTCATACAGGACATCCATGGCCTCGTAGAGGTCCTTGCCACGAGCTTTCCAATAGGCAGCAAGCTCACAGATGAGCATCGCAGACACCACGGCGTCCTTATCGCGAACGTACGTGCCGACCAGATACCCGTAGGACTCCTCGAAGGCCATTAAGAAATCGCCCTCGCGTCCTTTGGACTCCAGAAGCCCAATCTGCTCACCAATAAACTTGAAGCCGGTGAGCGTGCGGCGTAGCTCGAATCCGCGGGCTGCGGCCATGTCGTCAGCCATGGGGGCCGAGACGATAGTCGTGCAGGCAACCTTGTTCGAAATACCTTTTGCCTTGCCCGCCAGAAAATCGAGCAGCAGCAAGCCGACCTCGTTGCCGGAGAGCAGCTTGTACTCACCACCGTGCGGCACGGCGATGCCCGCGCGGTCAGCGTCTGGGTCGGTGGCAAGCAGCAGGTCGGGATGCACCTTGTCGCAGTACTTCAACCCCAGCTCCAGAGCCTCGCGGATCTCGGGGTTGGGATACGGGCACGTCGGGAAGTCGCCGTCGGACACGCACTGCTCGGCCACCGTAGTCACCTCAGCGACATTAATCGCTTCAAGCACCCGGCTCACGCACTCCAAGCCAACACCGTGAAGCGGAGTGTAGACAACCCTAAGGCTCCCGCAATCCTCGCCGGTGGAACACTTCAGCATCTCTTCGACGTAGCGGTCGAGCACGTGCTCGGGGACCCATTGCGCAAGGCCCTGCTCAAGAGCCTCGTCGAAGGGCGTGGTCTTCACACCGTCGAAGTAATCCACCGGGTCGATTGCAGCCTGGATTGCCTTTGCGGCATCGACCGTAATCTGGCAACCGTCGGCTCCGTAGACCTTGTAGCCGTTGTAGGCGGCAGGGTTGTGCGAGGCCGTGATGTTCACGCCCGCCGAGCATCCCAGCTCGCGAACGGCGAAGCTCAGCGCCGGCGTCGGCTCCACGCGCTCGTAAAGGTAAGACTTGATGCCATTGCCCGCCAGAGCCTCGGCCGTGCGGCACACAAACTCCTCGCTGCCATGGCGCGTGTCACGGCAAAGGACCACAGTCGGGTGCTCGAAATTGGCGTTCAGATAGTCCGCCAGCCCTTGCGTGGCCTTGCCAACGGTATAGACGTTCATACGGTTAGGGCCAACCCCCAGCTTGCCACGCAGGCCGCCGGTGCCGAACGCTAGGTCACGGTAGAACGCGTCTTCGCGATCTTCGGAAGGCATGTCAATCAACGCCGCCCGACTCGCCTCGTCAATGCGGTCAAGCCAGTGTATGTAACGAGTATCGATGCCGACCGTCATGAAAGAACCAGCTCCGGCGCCGGGGCCTCGCCGCCCGGAACTGCGGCCGCGGCCTCAGGGGATGCGATCATGAAGTCATCCACCATGCTAACCCGCGCAAACCGGAAGGCAGACGAAGCTCGTAGAACTCAAGATTGGTGCCTCCCGGCAGTTGTTGGCTTCTTCTTTACAACAGGCACTAGTATAGCCCGACGTTAGTATAGCCCGACAAAAGTGGCGTATTAAGGTACCCCCCCCCGCAGCACACAATCCGAACGGATTCGTAATGCGCGCGTTATGGCGCGGGGCGCGGCGCGCGGCCCGAGGCCCGCGGCTCGAAGCCCGGGGCCGCGCAATCGCAGACAGACGCCCGCCGCACAGCCCTAAAAGAACAACGGAACCC
>CAVIBB010000141.1:3851-5325 GCA_963640745.1 Paludibacteraceae bacterium | reverse complement strand
GTCGAAGACGCCCGGCATCATCGCGGTGTAGTTGTTCTGGTCCGCGAGCATCGGGACGAAGATGCCGTGGAAGGAGCCGTAGGGCGCGAGGTCGGCGGCCATCGCGGAGTCGTCCCCGCCGTAGTTGACCTGGCAGACGTAGACGCTCTCGCTGAAGCCGGAGGCCATGGTGTCGGCGCTGACCTGCGCATTGAAGATGCGGTACATGTCGGATCCGTACTTGCAGGAGTACGCGCTCGCGGCGCTCTGCACGTCGGCGGAGAGGGCCGTGGCCTCCTCGCCCTTCCACCAGGAGTCGCCCAGGGAGAACATGGAGAACTCGGAGGAGCCGGTGAGCATGATGGTCGGCACGCTGTTGTAGGCCGCGCCGTTGAAGCCGCCCTTGGGAACGACGACGCCGTCCTCGAAGAGATGCGGGAAGACGGCCATGCGGATGTTCGCGTTGGCCATGAGGGGCACGAGGCGCGCGGAGTCGATGCCCATGAGGTAGGTCTTCACCTCGTCGGCGTCGGTGAGGAGCCACGTCGCCGCGGCGGCCTCGTCGGCGGCCTTGCCGTCCTCGACGGCGAGCGGGGCCACGGCGCGGGCGATGCGGGTCTGCGCGCTGGCGACGTCGCAGGTGGTCATGCCGCCGCTGTAGACGACCGCCTTCTGGAACTTGCCGGCGAAGTACGGGCTGATGAGCATGGCCATGACGTCGCGGCCGCCGGCGGAGAAGCCGGAGACGGTGATGTTGCCCGGGTCGCCGCCGAAGGCCTCGGCGTTCTCCTTGACCCAGTCGAGGGCCAGGGCGATGTCGAGCATGCCGAAGTTGCCGCTCGTGCCCTCTTCCTTGACGAGGGAGGGGAGACAGTTGAAGCCGAGGAGGCCCAGGCGGTAGTTGAGCGAGACGTAGACGCAGTCGGCGCGGTCCACGAGCTGGTCGCCGACGATCTCGGCGGAGGTGCCGGTCTGGTTGTTGCCGCCGTGGACGAAGACGAGGACGGGCTTGCCCGCGTGGCCGACCTTGGAGGTGACGGTGAGGTTGAGGCAGTCCTCGGTGCCGACGACCTCACCGCTGGAGAGCTGGATCGCCTTGTCGACGGCCTCGGTGCAGTCGAGGGTCTCGCTCCAGGCCTCGGGGGCCTCGGGGGCCTTCCAGCGAAGCTCGCCCACAGGGGACTTGCCGTAGGGGATGCCGTACCAGGTGACCACGTCTCCGCCGAGCTCCTTGCCGGCGACCTTGCCGAGCTTCGTCTCGACCTCGGCCCCCTCGAGCGCCTTGGCGGAGGACTTGGACGCGGAGGCCGAGCCCTGCGACGAGGAGCAGCCCGCGAGCCCGAGGGCCAGGGCTGCCATGCCGGAGAGGCCTATGAAGTCGCGGCGGGTAACGGTGTTTTTCATGGTATTGACTCCTTAATATCAGAAAAGCAACCAGTGGAAAAAATAAGCGGCCGGCGACGCTTGGGGGTACGCCGCCGGCCGTATGACAACG
>CAVIBB010000141.1:0-3841 GCA_963640745.1 Paludibacteraceae bacterium | reverse complement strand
GCCGCCCCAGAGGAATCCTTCGGGGAACTTGCTCATGGTGGTTTCCTTTCGGTTGGGAAGAAGGCCGCGGACGATCCCGTCCGGCGCGCCCTTGGTTTCTCTGCCCTGGCCGGCGCGTCTCTATACAAAGCGGCCGGCGACGCTTGGGGGTACGCCGCCGGCCGTATGACAACGCGTCAGGCGTTATCGGCAAGAAGTGCTTTGCTCGCGCTTAGGCCTCTTCGGGCTTGTAGATCGCGAACTCGATCACGAAGCCGACGACAGCGCCCACGAGGGAAGCGATGATCGAGTAGATCATGTGGGTGATGCCGTTGACGCCGGAGGGATCGATGAAGGAGAGCCAGTTGAAGACGCCGAGGCCGCCGGAGATGTAGACCAGGGTGCCGGTGAGGCCGATGACGAGGGCGCCGGCGGCGGAGCCGATGCAGGCGACGATGAAGGCCTTCTTGTTGGGCAGGGCGACGCCGTAGATGGCGGGCTCGGTCACGCCGAAGAAGAACGCGGAGATGATGGCGGGAAGCGCGATGCCGCGGAAGTTCACGTCCTTGTTCTTGAGGTACATGGCGAAGAGGACGGCGCCCAGGGAGAAGGAGTGGGCGATGACGGAGGCCAGGATGAAGTCGTGGCCGAGCAGCGTCAGGTTAGAGATGCAGATGGGCACGAGGGACCAGTGGAAGCCGAAGATGACGAGCGGCATCCAGAAGGTGCCGACGATGAGGGAGCCCACGACGGAGCCGACGGCCGGCAGGTTGAAGATGAACTGGAAGAAGGCGGCGAGCAGGTTGCAGATGACGGTGGCGATCGGGCCGATGATGAGGTAACCGAGGACGACGGTCACGGTCACGGTGATCAGGGGCACGAAGAACATCTTGAGGGCCGCGGGGATCCAGGACTTGACCCACTTCTCGACCTTGGAGCCGAACCAGACCATCAGCAGGATGGGGATAACGGAGCTGGTGTAGCCGGCGGCGGGCATGATGATGGGGATACCGAAGAAGTCGGCGTACCACGAGAAGGTGCCGAGGATGCCGAGCTCGACGGAGCCGATGACCTCGCCGGAGGTGAGGGCGACCATGGTCGGGTACACGAGCGAGAAGGCGATGGCGAGGCCGTTGAACTCGCTCATCTTGAACTTCTTGGCGGCGGTGTAGCCGAGGACGACGGGCAGGAAGTAGAACATGCCGTCGGCGACGGTGTAGAGCATGGTGTAGGCGCCGGAGGTGGCGAAGGTGCCGCCCGTGAAGAACTCCTGGTCAAGGAAGGAGAAGAGGGCGAGCAGGCCCTTCATGATGCCGGCGGCCGAGAAGGTGCCGAGCATGGGCTGGAAGATGCCGGAGATGAGGTCGATGATGATGTCGGCGGGCTTCTTCGGCGCTCCGTCCTCATCGGCGTCGACGGAGCCGCCGTCGGCGAACTTGCCGGCAGCGAGCACGGCGTCGTAGACGTCCTCGACGATGTTGCCGACGACGACCTGGTACTGGCCGTTGGCGTGCATGACCTTGATGACCTGCGGGAGCGCGGAGATCGCGTCGTCGTTGGCCTTCGACTCGTCCTTGAGCTTGAAGCGGACGCGGGTGATGCAGTGGGCAACGGAGTTGACGTTGCTCGGGCCGCCGACCAGATCGACGATCTGGGAGGCGAGCTCGTCGTACTTACCAGCCATGTTCTTTCCTTTCCTTGTGGTGCAAATTGCCAGATATGCCATGAAATCGCCGGGCACCGGGCCCTGGTGAGCCGGCGACATAGACAACTAATTAGGTTGTGGGGTGCTTGGGAGGGGCTTATTGCCCCGTGGGTTTCTCCCTGGGTTGGAGCTGGTTCAAGTGCATCATGAGGTAGAGCATCTCCTCGTCGGTGCATGACCAGTTGTGGTCGCGCTCGAGGTACTGGTTGATCGCCATCGCGATCTTGTACGTCTCGGGGAAGTCGCGCGCCGCCTGGTGGAAGAGCGAGAGGTTCGCCGTCTGGACGGGCGCGCCCGCCATGAGGCGGCGGATGAGGTAGCGCATGTGCGTGACGAAGCGTACGTAGGCGTAGCAGGTGCGGTCGAGCTCGAAGCCGACCTGGGTCTCGACGACGTCGGTGATGTCCTCGAGGACCTTTGTGGTGCGCAGCAGCTCGTCCATGTTCTTTGCGGGCGCGGCGGTGCCGAGCTCGGAGTTGACGAGGTGAAGCGCGATGGAGGCCGCCTCGCCCTCGGGAAGAAGGATGCCGGTGTGGTCCTGCACGATGGCGAGGCCCTGGACGCCGAGGGAGTGCTCGCGCTGATAGACGCGGGCGACGTCGGCGGAGAGCGGGTTCTCGATCTGGATGCCGTCGCGGGTGCGGTCGACCGCGAACTGCAGGTGGTCGGCCATGACGAAGGGCAGGCTCGGCGCGAGCTGGCAGCCGAGGTTGGCGCGAGCGAGGTCGTTGATGTCGGAGGACGCGCGCAGCACCTCGTCGGAGACGGAGGTGAGGGCGTCGGGCGAGTTGCCGCCGTCGCTCACGAAGGTCTTCTCGATGACCGAGAGGTCCTCGAGCTCGTAAGGCATGGAGGGAAAGCCGACACCCTTTCCGAAGACAACGACCTCGTCGCCTGCGTCGGAGCACGCAAGCGCGACGTTGTTGTTGATCTTCTTGAGGATAAGCATGAAAAAACTCCCCGTGGCTTTTTGGCGCAGAGTGGTTACTATAAACGACTTTCCCTGCGCAAGTGATGCCTCCCGGAGAGTAACAAACTCGCTGCGTGATGAATATATGTGCTTCGGCCTGCGTTTGGCTACACGCGACGGTAAACGGTAGGTATTGACGCGTGAGCGGTAGGTGTTGAGCGGTGCACGGTTTGGGGCGGGGCCGATTTGGGAAGAGGACCCCGCGCGCGGCGCCGGCCGTGTTGAGTGCCCTGGACAAGGAGACGGGCCGGCCCTCGCGCATGAGGCCCGGCCCGCCTTTGGGCATATGAGCAGGCGTTTATTGCCAGCGTTTAGATAAGGCCCAGGTGGGTGAAGGCGTTCCAGAGGCCGTCGTCGTCGACGTCGGTGGTCACGTAGTCCGCCGCGGCCTTGGCCTCGTCGCCGCCCGACCCCATGCAGACGGAATGTGCGCAGCACTCGAACATGGGGATGTCGATCTTCGCGTCGCCGAAGGCCACGGTGTCCGCGACGTCGGCGCCGAGGTGCTCGAGCAGCACCTTGACCGCGTGGGCCTTGTCGATGCCCTTGACGCCCATGTCGCCGAAGAGGGCCGTCTCGCCCGCGCCGCCCCAGGTGTGGCACTCGAGGTCGGGGAACTCCTCGATGGAGTCCAGGTGGTCCTGATAAGAGCTCAGGATGAAGCTCACCTTGTTGAGGTCGTCGCGGTAGAGCTCGCCGCCGTAGACCATGCCGTGCATGACGTCGTCGGTCTCGAGCGTGTCGGCGTTCGGCGCGCCCTTGCGGCCGGCGTAGATGCGCAGCACCGGGCGGGCGGCCTCGCGGAAGTTCTCGCTGGCAAAGAGCCCGTTGTTGGACTCCAGGTAGAACTCGAGGCCGCGGCCGTGGAGCCAATCGACGATGTGTCGGCACTGGTCGGCCGTGATGAGCTGGTGCATGACGACCTCGCCGTCGGACTCCACGTAGGAGCCGTTGCCGCCGATCATGCCGTCGAAGCCGATCTCGGTGATCTCGGGCGGGTTCTCGGCCTTGCTGCGGCCCGTGCACATGTAGACGCGGTGGCCGTTCGCGCGGGCGGCGCGGATGGCGCGCTTGGCGGACTCGGGGACGTTGTTGTCGTAGTCGGTGATGGTGCCGTCCACGTCGAGGAAGAGGGTCTTCTTGTCGCTCATTGCTGGCTCCGATCCGTTAGATGGGTAGGAAAAAGG
>CAVIBB010000140.1:0-5362 GCA_963640745.1 Paludibacteraceae bacterium | reverse complement strand
GCCCTGAACCTCTCCCGCGTGGCCGAGGCCGGCGTCGCGGCTCCTAAGGTCATTGAGGTCTCCCAGACGGCCGACGGCGGCTGGGCGCTCTCCCACGAGTACATCCCGGGCACGACCGTCCGCAAGCTCATGGACGAGGCCGACGACGCCATGAAGGACGAGATCCTCGCCAAGTTCGTCGATCTGCAGGTCAGCGTCCAGAACACCAAGGCCCCCGAGCTTCTTAACAGCCAGCGCGCCAAGTTCAAGACGATGATCGAGAAGGTCAAGGACCTCGACCCCACCCAGCGCTACGAGCTCGAGATGCGCGCCGACCGCATGCGCGGCCACAAGTACATCTGCCACGGCGACTTCAACCCGTCGAACGTCATCATCGGCGAGGACGGCAAGGCTTACGTGGTCGACTGGGCCCACGTGACCCGTGGCCTGCCCGAGGCCGACGCCGCCATGACGTACATCCTCTTTAAGATGTACCACGCCGAGCTGGCCGAGAAGTACCTCGACCTGTACTCTGCGAAGGCCAACATGCCCAAGCAGAAGATCATGTATTGGGTGCCGGTCGTCGCCGCCGCCGAGCTTGCCCGCGGCCGCAAGGACTCCGAGGAGATGCTCAAGAGCTTCGTCGAGGCCACGAACGACTACGAGTAGTCCGCTCGCCAAGCTTTACTATGGGAAGGACCGGGACTTGGTTCCCGGTCCTTCTTCGTATGTTTGGAGTTCCTGCATGAACCGTCGCGTCGCCCGTATGTGCAACTTGATTCTCGCCTTCTTCCTCGTTTTCGGACTATCCGCCTGCAAGTCCGAGGCCGACAAGGCCGCCGAGGCTCTGCGCCCGACGCTTGAGTCCTATATGGCACAGGAAGACGACGACAAGAAAGATGAGGTGCCCGACCCCGATTACGGCGACTCCGAGACGGCTTCGGTGCTTGAGACTTATGGCCTCGACGTGGCAAGGCTGCGTGAGCTGTGCTTTGCCCGCTATAGCTACGAGATAGGTGACGTTACCGTGTCGGATGACGGGAACTCCGCCGCGGCAGCGGTGACTATCTCGAACGTGAGTCTTGCTGCGGCCGCGAACAACGCGGCGAGCGACTACGCCGAATACCAGAACTCCGACGAGGCGCAGGCCGCTTACGCCGAGAACGGGCACAAGGCCCTACTCAATCATCTGTTTGAGCTGCTGTTTTCTCACTTACAGAACGACGAGGCCGTGACCACCGAGGTCTCGCTCCAGCTCTCAAAGAATGAAGACGGCGAGTGGACATTCGAGAAGTCCAACAACGCCGCCTTCTATAACGCTTTGTATGGGGGGTCCAACGTGCTCGGCGGGTTGGCTGCCGCCCTGGAGTAGCGCTTGGCTTAGCGAGTCTGCTCGTAGGTCACGAAGTCGAACTCTATGCCGGTTTTCGTGGCGCCCCCGTGTTTGACCTCGCGCACGACCCAGCTCTCGTCCTCGTCGAGGTTGGGGAAGAACGTGTCCGCCTCGCGCACGCAGTGGTTCTTGGTTACCACGGCGGTTGCGCAAAGAGGAACGAGCGCCTGGTAGATCTGCCCGCCGCCGATGACCCAGACCTCGTCGTCGCCGCGCACGAGATCGAGCGCCTCATCGAGGCTTCGTGCCATCTGGACACCTTCGGGCGCGTAGGACTCGTCGCGGGAAACCACGACGTTGCGGCGGTCGACGAGCGGCTTCGCGTCGGGGAAGCTCTCGAGGGTCTTGCGGCCCATGAGGACGGTGTGGCCCTTGGTGTGGGCCACGAAGGAGCGCATGTCCTCGCGGTTGCGCACGAGCATGTCTCCGTCCTTGCCGATGCCCCAGTCATCGCAAACGGCCACGATGGCATGGAGGTTGGGAAGGGGAGCGGCGCTCCTTACCTGCTGATTGTACTCGCTCACGGTGTCTCCTAGACGGCGATGGGGATGTTCTTGACCTGGGGTCCGTGCTCGTAGCCCTCGACGATGAGGTCGTCTGTGGTAAAGGCGTAGAAGTCCTTGACCTCAGGGTTGAGCGAGACCTTCGGGGCGTCGTGCTGCGGTCGCGAGATGAGCTCACGGATGATGTCGACATGCCGGTCGTAGATGTGCGCGTCGGCGATCATGTGCACGAGCTCGCCGGGGATCATATCCACGGTCTGGGCGACCATCATGAGCAGGATGGCGTACTGGCACACGTTCCAGTTGTTTGCGGCGAGGATGTCCTGGCTGCGCTGGTTGAGCAGCATGTTGAGCGTGGGTTTCTCGTCGCCTGCGCGCTGCGTGACGTTGTAGGTCACCGAGTACGCGCAGGGGTAGAGGTTCATCTCCGACAGGTCGCTGAATGCGTAGGTGTTCGTCATGATGCGGCGAGAATACGGGGTCTCGCGCAGATCGTAGAGAACCTTGTCCATCTGGTCCATCTCGCCTTGCGGGTAGCGCGACTTAACGCCGATCTGGTAGCCGTACGCCTTGCCGATGGACCCCGTCTCGTCGGCCCACTCGTCCCAGATGTGGCTGTTGAGGTCGTTGATGTTGTTCGACTTCTTCTGGTAGATCCAGAGAACCTCGTCCATGGCGGACTTGAGCGCGGTGCGGCGCAGGGTGAGGGCGGGGAACTCCTCGCGAAGGTCATAGCGGTTGCACACGCCGAACTGCTTGATGGTGTAGGCGGGGGTCCCGTCCTCCCACTTAGGGCGGACCTTCTGGCCCTCGGTGGTGGTGCCGTGCTCGATGATGTCCTCGCACATCGAGCAGAAGATCTGGTCGGCCTTGCTCATTAGAGGTGCTCCTCCTCAAAGAACATATCCCAGAACATGCCGAGCTTAAGCGCGGCCTCGTGGTCGGCTGGTAGCCAATCGATGCTCGTGAGCTGGTCTTTGTTGACCCAACGGAGCTCGGCGTGCTCGCGCGCCTCGGGCTCAGCGCCGGGGGCCAGCGTGCAGACGAAGAGGTCCATGGACAGGTGGAACTCGGGGTAGTCGTGCTCCACGGTGTCGAAGGGCAGGATCATCTGGAGCCTGCAGCCGAGCTCCTCGTCGATCTCGCGGCGCAGCGCGTCCTCCGTCCTCTCGCCGTCCTCGACCTTACCGCCGGGGAACTCCCAGGCGGCGCCTGCGGCGACGTCGGAGCGCTTTGCGGCGAGGATCTCCTTCTTGTTGTTTTCGATGATGGCTGCGGCCACATGGATAGTGTTCATGGGTTTACCTTTCCTGGAACCTGACGACGGCGTAGGCGCCGCCTTCGGAGTCGTTGAGCGCGACGTCGTGGCCGTCCTTGCATTGGTGCACACAGGGGGTCACGACGTCGCCGAGGCGGGCCATGCTGCGGTATTGGACGCTCAGGCGGGCGAGCGTCGCCTCGACGCCGAGCTCGGAGAGCGCGTCGATGGCCATAAGGACGTACTGGGCGTTGTTGACGTGGCGGTTGGTGTCGAGGTGCTGCTCGCTCACATGGATGGGGGAGCAGGGGACGCCCTCGCCCTCGGGCTTGAGCTTGCGGGCGAGCTTTGGCATGTCGAGACGGGGCGTGTCCTCGAGGTAGTACGCCTGATCCTCGGGAATTCGGGAGACCTTCTCTGCGTTGAGGTCGTAGAGGAACCACTGGGACTCCGCTCGCACGAGGCTGTTGCCCGCGGAGTCGCAAATCTGGAAGTTGCGGAGCGCATGGAGCGTCTTCATCTCGTAGCACCAGGTGGCGATCGAGATCTTCTCGCCGAATTCGGGCAGGCGGTCAACCTCGATCTGCCATGCGGCCAAGATCCAGCCGAGGCCTCGCTGGCCGAGGGCGCGGATTCCCTCTCCCTTGTCCTCACACTGGAAGGTGGAGCAATCCTGCAGGTAATTGATCATTGGGACGACGCCGAGCCGACCGTTCTCGTCGCATTCGCTGTAGCGGACGCGACTCTCGAATGAGTACATGTGACCTCCTTGTGTTTGCCGTTAGTATTATCGGTGAATACCGGCCTGCGGGCTTTCTGAAGTTCGCCGGGCATACGCAAACCATCACAGGGGGACGCATGGAAAAGGTGCGGTTCGCTACCATCGGCACGAGCGAGATCTGCGAGCGTTTCATTGACGCGCTGGGTCAGGTCGAGGGCGCGGAGCTTGTCGCGTGCTACTCACGCAGCCTGGAAAAGGCCAGGTCATTCGGCAAGTCTCACGGCGCTCGCCTTTTCTTCGACGATCTAGGTAAGCTCGCCGAAAGCGATGAGGTCGACGCGGTCTACATTGCCTCGCCGAACTCGCTCCACGCGGCGCAGGCCACGGCTATGGTCGAGGGCGGCAAGCATGTTCTCGTCGAGAAGGCCTTCGCCTCCAACCGCGCCGAGGCCGAGGGCGTGTTCGACGCGGCGTCGGAGCACGGGGTCGTCGCGATGGAGGCGATGCGCAACCTGCATACGCCGGGGTTCGCCGCGGTCCAGGCAAGCCTGTCTGAGCTCGGGCAGGTTCGGCTCGCGGATTTCTCCTTCTCGAAGGTGACGTCGCGCATCGCGAGGTTCCGCGCCGGCGAGCGGGTGAACATCTTCGACCCTCGGATGTCTGCAGGCGCCCTTATGGACATCGGCGTCTACTGCGTGGCTCCTGCCGTGGCCCTTTTCGGGGCGCCGGAACGCGTGGCCGCGGTTGCCTGCACGGGGGCGGTTCCCGGCTGCGGGCCCGACGACCCGTGCTCGACCATCGATCTCTCCGGCGTCATTGCCCTCGGTTACGCCGACAAGAGCGTGAGCCTTACCTACGGCAAGCTCTCCGACGACCAGCTTTCCTGCCAGGTCCAGGGCGAGGAGGCGACCCTCGTGTTTGACAAGGTCTATTGCCCCTCTAACCTGCGCATATTCGAGCATGTCGATAAAGGCCTGGTATTCACCGTCGATGAGGTCGAGGGACGCGCCGTCGAGACGGCGACCCCCGAGAACGACATGGTCTGCGAGATCGAGGATTTCCTCGGCGCGATAGCGGGGTCGGGCGACGGTGAGCGCTTCCGCGACATCACGCTCGGTACGCTCGCCGTCATGGACGAGGCTCGCCGTCAGTGCGGCGTCGTCTTTCCCGCGGACCTCGGGCGATAGCCCGCCGGCACGCTGGTCTAGAGCAAGGAAGCGCCCGCGGGACCGTGACGGCTCTGCGGGCGCTTCCATCTCTCTTGCGGCGGCTTAACGCGGGAACGCGCGGTCCTCGACCTCGCCGAATCTCGGCTCCTCGGGTTTCTTCTTGCCGTAGCTGCTCATCGGGTCGACGATGACGCGTGCGGCGCCCGCCTCGGCGTGCGCCTCATAACGGGTGACGAGGCCGGGGCAAACCTCCCCGTCGACTTCTATGGGCATCGGCTCGCTCGGCTCGACGACTATGTGCTTTCCCGCGAAGCTCTCGATGTGGGGGCGGCCCGTCTT
>CAVIBB010000139.1:0-5370 GCA_963640745.1 Paludibacteraceae bacterium | reverse complement strand
AGAAGCTGCGTGAGGTACAGGTTGGACAGGGGCCCCGTCTTGCCGGAGACCTTCTTGGCGGCATCGCGTCCGACGGCCTTCTCGGCCAACCCCGCGAAGAAGCCGCCGCCGGTACCGAGCCCCGTCATGTCGTTCGCCATGTCATCCTCCCCTCTCTTTACCTAATCCTGCGTAGCGGTCTCGTTCGTGGTCTCGACGTCGTCGGGCTGCCCGTAGATCTGGCCGAATACGTCGCGGACTACGTACATGGCCGTGGTGGAGCCCCAGTCGCCGCCGTCGACGTTGGCGCAGACGACGTATTTGGGGTCGTCGGCGGGCGCATAGGCGGCCATCCAGCAGATGTTTCTACCCGTGGAGCTCTGCTCGCCCGTGCCGGTCTTGCCGCTGACGGAGACCGAGAGGTTGTTCCAGTGGGCGGCCTGCGTCTCCGACTCGTCGTAGATAACGCCGTGGAGGCCCTGCTCGATGACCGCGCGGTTATCGTCGCTCTCGCTGATGTCGGCGACCTGCGAGACGTTGTAGTCCACGACCGAGCCGCTGCCGAGGTTGCTCTTCACGCACTTGAGCACATGCGGCTTATAGACGGGACCGCGGTTCGCGATGCTCGAGTACGCCTGGGCTATCTGCAGGCAGGTGACGAGGAGGTCGCCCTGGCCGATGGCGAGGTTGCAGTAGTCGCCGGGCTGCCACTGGCGGTCGGCGTCGGGCAGATACGAGAAGTAATTCCACTTCCACTCGGCATCCGGGACGCGGCCCTCAGACTCGCTCGGCAGGTCGATGCCCGTCTTGGAGCCGAGGCCGTACTTGCGGTAGGTCTCCTGCATGCCTTCCTGGTCGCTTGAGTTGTAGAAGCCCTTGCCGATCTCGTAGAAGACAGTGTCGCACGACATCGTGATGCCGCCCGAGAGGTCGATGTAGCCGTGTCCGGAGTAGTCGTAGCAGTGCATGCCGTAGGCCTCGCCGAAGCCGGTCCACCAGCCGGTGCAGTTATACCCCGTCTGCGGGGTGGCGACGCCGTAGTCGAGCGCGGCGAAGGAGGTCATGGGCTTGATGGTGGAAGCGGAGGGGTACTGGCCGGAAATCGCACGGTTGAGCAGCGGGTAGTTGGAGCTCTCGCTCGTGAGGGCGTCCCAGTCCGAGGTCGCGATGCCGCCGACGAAGATGGAGGGCGAGAAGGTCGGGGCGCTCGCCATGGCCAGGACCTCGCCGTTGGTGCAGTCGAGACAGACGACCGAGCCGCCGACGGCGTCCTTGCCGCGCTTCTTGGCGTCGGCGATGACCTCGGCCAGCGACTCCTCGGCGACCTTCTGGATATCCAGGTCGATGGTGAGCACGACGTCGCTGCCGCTCTGCGGGTCGATGGTCGTGGAGGTGTCGAGCACCTTGCCGCTCGAGTTGACGTAGACGGTCTGCTCGCCGCGGATGCCTTGCAGCACACTCTCGTACATCGACTCGACGCCCGCCTGCCCCACGATGTCGCCGGACTTGTACTGAACGGCCGACTCGTCCGAGTCGGAGCTCTCGAGCTGCTCGGACGTGACGGTGCCGGTGTAGCCGACGACGTGGGCCGCGATGGAGCCTTGGGGATAGGAGCGCTGGGAGCGCTGTTGCACGGAGACGCCCTCGAAAACGGCCGGGTGCTCGCCGATGTAGGCGACCACGCGGCGCGAGACGTCGGTCGATACGGTGCGGAGACTCTGCGCGCCCTCGCTCGAGTCGATGATCTTGCGGTAGACGGCCTGGCGCGGCATGCCGATGAGGTTGGCCAGGATCTGCATCTCGATCTCGTCGTCGGAGACGTCGGACTCGGCGACGACGGTGAGGCTCGAGCGGTTCGTGACGATCTCGTTGCCGTTGCGGTCGAGGATGCGCCCGCGCGGCGCGGCCGTGGTGACGGTGCGCGTGCGGTTGGACTCGGCCTGCTCCGTGTAGTCGTCGCTCGAGACGAGCTGCATCGACCACAGGCGCGCGAGCAGGGCGGTGAACGCCGCGGCGATCACGACGCCGAATCCCATGAGGCGAGAGGAGAACGTGGTCTCCGCCGACTCGTCACGACCGCCCGACGCGCGCGGCGCTCCGCCGCCGATATCGAAGGTGTAGGCCGCCTCGGAACGCCCGAAGACGAAGAAGAGCACTATAAGCGCCGCGGCCAGGAGCACGCAGACGATGAGGATCACCATCGAGAGGTCCATAGGCCGCCCCTAGTAACCCTTAGAGGAGAAGTGCCCGCCCGAGAGCGAGGAGCTGGAGCGCACGCGCGAGAAATAGTAGGCGAACGGCAGGAAGGCGACGATGGAGAGAAACGTCGTGGGCACCGCGCGGAAAATCAGCGCGTCCACGATGGAGCTCGAGTTGCCGGTAAGAAGCATGGCGAGGGAATACACGAGCGAGGCCGCGAGGCTCGAGGCGGAAAACATGACGACGCTCGTGGAGAAGTCGCCGGCCATGCGGTTGCGCTGCTCGGACCCCAGGAAACGGGCGGTGAGCGTGAGGATGAAGGCCATGAGGCCGATGGGGCCGGTCGAGCAGAAATCGAAGAGCAGGCCCGAGACGAACCCGGCGGTAATGGCGGCGTCGCCGCCGCGCGTGAGCGCGTAGCAGGCGGTGAACACGAGCGCGAAGTTGGCCCGGCCGTTGGCGATGCCGATGTTCGGGGCCAAGGCGAGCTGGCACACGGCGCAAATGGCGGCGAGGCCAAGAAGGCCGCGCGTATCGTGCGATCTATCGTTTATCTGCATGCTCGCCCCCTATTCGGTCTGGGACCCGGCCTCACCGGACCCGTCGGCGTTGGAAGAAGAGGAGTCCTCGGACCCCGCGTCGTCGGAAGAGCCGGAGGAGCTCGACGAGGACGAGGCGACGGCGGAGGTCTCCTGGGAGTCGGCCTCCTGTATATCCTCGGCGCTCGCCTCCTGGCTCTCAGTGAGGGAGGTGATGACGAGCACCTCCTCGAAGTTCTCGGTGGAGGCGAACGCCTCGACGGTGACCTCGAGATAGAGCGACCCGGGGTTCCTCTCGACGTTCGTCACCTTGCCGAGGGGAAGGCCCTTGGGGAAGACGCCGCCGAGGCCGCTTGTGACCACGACATCGCCCACGCTGACCGTCTGGTCGGTGGTGATCAGGTCGAGGGTGAGCTGACCGGTCGCCGAGCCGTTGAGCATGCCCTGCGCGCGGCTCGACTGGACCATCGCGGAGACCGAGGAGTTCTCGTCGGTGATGAGGCGGACGACGGAGGAGGTGAGCCCGCTCTCGATGATCTGCCCGATGACCCCGTTGGAGGCCGTGACGGGCATGCCGACGCCGACCCCCGAGGAAGTTCCGAGATTGATGGAGACGGTCGAGGTCCAAGAATCAGAGGACCCCGAGATGATGCGGGCCCCCGTGGACTGCAGGCTGTAGGAATCCTTGAGGTTCAGGAGCTCCTGAAGGCTCTTGGCGGTGTGCTCCGACTCCTCAAGCTCGGCGTTTCTTGCCTGGAGCTCGGCGTTCTGCTGCTTCAGCTCGGAAAGCGTCTCTTGGTCGGTGGTGAGGTTGGCAAAGATGTTGCCGAGCCCCTGGAACGGAATGGAGACGGTCGCCCCCAGGTACCGAACCGGGGACGTCACCGTCTGGAACGCCCCGCGCACGGCCTCAAGGGGCCCCGAGGACCCCATGCGGCAGCTCGCCGTAAAGAGAACGACGGAGGCGACGCAGCAAACGATGAGCCGTCTTCCCCCGCCGTTGTTCGAGTTGTTGCCAAGCGCCGGGGCGCCGCCCCGGCCAAGACCGGAATACTTCACTCGGGTACCAGCCCCTACTGGCCCGTGCTCTGCACAAAGCCGCCGGACAGTGCGTTGGCCTCGAGCACCTTGGCGCAGCCGTTGACGACGTTCTCGAGAGCCGTCGGGCTGACGTTGACGGGCACGCCGGTCTCCTCGCGCAGACGGTGGTCGAGGCCGCGGAGCAGCCCGCCGCCGCCGGTGAGCAGGATGCCGTAGTACATGAGGTCGCTGGCCAGGTCGGGAGGGGTCACGTCAAGAGCATCCTTGACGGCCTTGGTGACCTCGTCGAGCGGACGGTCGAGCGCGCGGCGAATCTCCTCGGACTCGATGCGGACGGTCTTGGGCAGGCCGCTCATGACGTCGCGGCCGTTGACCTCGACGTCGAGCTCCTCGGCGAGCGGGGCGGCGGAGCCGACCTTGATCTTGATGTCCTCGGCGGTGCGCTCGCCGATGGAGAGGTTGTAGGCGTCACGCACGTGCTGAAGAATCGTCTGGTCGAACTCGTCGCCCGCCGTGCGGATGGACTGCGAGACGACGATGCCGCCCATGGAGATGACGGCGACCTCGGTCGTGCCGCCGCCGATGTCCACGACCATGGACCCGGTCGGGTCCTCGATAGGCAGGTCGGCGCCGATGGCTGCCGCCATGGGCTCCTCGATGAGGTAGGCCTGGCGCGCGCCGGCCTGGATGGTGGCCTCGAATACGGCGCGCTTCTCGACGGACGTGACGCCGGACGGGACGCAGACGACGACGCGGGGACGCGGGCTCCAGGGGTAGCGGCGCTCGCGGGCCTTCTCGATGAAGTAGCGAAGCATGACCTCGGTGACGTCGAAGTCGGCGATGACGCCGTCCTTGAGCGGGCGCTCGGCGATGATGGAGCCGGGCGTGCGGCCGATCATGCGCTTGGCGTCGGCGCCGACGGCGAGCACGCGGCTCTCGGACTTGTCGATGGCCACGACCGAGGGCTCGTTGATAACGATGCCCTGGCCGCGAACGGCGACGAGCGTGTTCGCGGTGCCGAGGTCGATGGCGAGGTCGCCGCCGTATTCACCGAACAATGAGTCGAAGAAAGACATCCGTTTCCTTATCTAAGGCTTGGAATGGACGCGGGATTCTTAGTTAGAGGTTCCCTCGGAGGCGAACTCGGTGCTGACCGAGACGACCTTCCAGGAAATGCCGTCGCGGACCATGCCCACGGTGTACTCCTGCTGGCCGCCCGCGGAGAGCGTGGCCACGAGATGGACGGTGGTCTCGTTCATGGAGCGATCCACGCCGTCGACGGTGACGGTCGCGCCGGAGGGCAGCGTGTCGGAGATGGTCTGGGCCTGGTTCTGCGCGGAATCGGCGACGTACTTACCGATCTCGCTGCCGTCGGTCTTGGCCTGGAAGAGGGACTCGGCGACGGACTCCTGCGTGGGCCAGCCGTAGCCGTTCATGTACGCAGCGACGCCGGCGCCCGCGACGAGGACGAGCAAGATGAGGATGACGAGGAAGACCTTCAGTCCGCCGTGCTTCTTCTTGCGGCGGGCCTTGCGCTCGTGCTTGTCCTGCTGGACGAGCTCCTCCTCGGTAACGGAGAAGAAGCCCGTGTCCTCGGCGCTCGGGATAAGGA
>CAVIBB010000138.1:0-5374 GCA_963640745.1 Paludibacteraceae bacterium | reverse complement strand
TATATGTTCCTGCCGGGCGTCAGGCGCCACGTCCACGTCGCGGACTACGAGGCCGACCCCGACCTCTTTATCTGCGTGGACCTCTCTCAGCCCTCGCGCCTGAACCTCGCCGAGGCGGTCATGCGCCGCTCCGCCAAGGTGGCCGTCCTCGACCACCATCCTTCCGCCGAGAAGTTCTGGGACGCAGGCGTCGTGCGCCCGTCCGCCGCGGCGGCGGGCGTCATCGTCACCGAGTTCGCGCTTCACCTGGGCATCGAGCTCACGCCCACCATGGCGCAGAACCTCATGTGCGCCGTGGTCACCGACACGGGACGCTTCCAGTACTCCAACGCCGACGGCGAGGCCTTCGAGGTCGCAAGCATGCTCGTCGACGCCGGCGCCTCTCCCGCCGAGATCGCCCTGCGCGTCTACCAGAGCGACCGGCTGGCCTATATCCACCTCTGCGCCGTCATCATGTCGCGCATCTCGACCTTCGAGCAGGGCAAGGTGTCCTACAGCTACGCCACCGCGGCCGACTTCAAGGCCAACGACGTGCCGCTCGGCGAGTGCGACGGCCTCATTGACCTCGTGCGCTGCGTGGACGGCACCGAAGTCGCCCTCTTCCTCAAGGAGGTCCCGGGCGGCAAGGTCCGCGGCAATCTCCGCTCCAAGTGCGGGCTCGATATCTCGGGCATCGCGCGCGAGTTCGGCGGCGGCGGCCACAAGGCCGCGGCCGGCTTCACCTTCGAGGGGACCATCGACGAGGCGCTCGCCGCGGCGCTTCCGCGGCTCCACGCCCTGTTCGCGGCCCGCGGCCTGCCCGCCGAGGGGTGCAATTGAGGCGCGGGCCGAGCGCGGTGAACGCGCTCATAGCCGTGAACAAGCCCCTTGGCCTGAGCAGCCACGACGTCGTCAACCGCGTGAGGCGCGCGGTGGGCGAGAGGCGCGTCGGCCACGCCGGCACGCTCGACCCCGATGCGTCCGGCGTGCTCGTCGTCGGTATCGGCCAGGCGACGAAGCTCCTGGGCCTGCTCACGCTGGAACGCAAGTGCTACCGCGGGCGCATCGAGTTCGGCAGCGCGACGGACACCGACGACGCCGCCGGTGAGGTCATCGAGCGCGCCGAGGTTCCGTCCGAGCTTCTCGACGCTGAATACTCCGCAGCTCAGGTGGCCCGTCTGGTCGGCGAGACCGACCAGGTGCCGCCGGCGTACTCCGCCATCTCCGTCAACGGAAAGCGCGCCTACGCCTTGGCGCGCGAGGGCAAGCAGGTCGAGCTCAAGAGCCGGCGCATTACCATCCACGGCGCGTCGCTGGTCTCCGTCGAGGGCGGCACGGGCGGCGAGCCGCTCGTGTGGACCTGCGACTTCGACGTTTCCAAGGGGACCTATATCCGCAGCATCGCCCGCGACCTCGGCCGTTCGCTCGGCACCTGCGCGCATCTCTGCGGGCTTGTGCGCACCTGCGCGGGAGACATCTCGCTTGCCGACTGCCTGGAGCTCGACGAGCTCGCGGAGGGAGGCGCCGACCTCGTGAGCGGCCGCTGCCTCGACCCGGCGGCGTCGCTCGGCATGCCCTCGCGCGCGGTCGATGTGAGCGAGATCGCCGACATCACCTGCGGCAGGAAGATTCCCATGGGCACGGTCGCGATCGGCGGCGTCGAGCGCGAGCCGCGTCCGCTCGAGAAGGCCGCGCTCGTCTGGGACGGGGCGCTCGTGGGCATCTGGGAGCGCAAGGGCCTCGAGCTTTCGTGTTCCGTCAACTTCCCCCAAGCCATCGAAGGGGTTCGCTGATGCTTGACCAGGAGATCCTCTCCATCGACAAGAACAACCCCCTGGGCCCCGCGCGCGCCGCGGGGCTTATCTGCGCTTACCCGGGCATCGTCGCCGCGGGCCGCGCGTCGCTCGACGTCGCCTGCGCCGGCGGCCGCGCCCACGGGCGCTTTATCGGCGCTGCGGACACGCGCGGCCCCTGGGTCTGCGCCATCGGGGCCTTCGACGGCTTCCACGCCGGCCACCAGGCGCTTCTTGCCCGAGCGCGGAAGAAGGCCGAGCGGCTCGGGGCACGGCTCTGCGCCGTCACGTTCGCGCCGGACCCCGCCGAGGTCCTGGGCGAGCCCGCCGCCGCGAGCCGCCTCGTCGAGCCGGGGCTCCGCCCGGAGCTTCTCCTTCGCGGCGGCGCCGACGCGGTGCTCGCCTTCGACTTCGACGCCGCGTTCGCCGCGCTCGGCTACGACGAGTTCGTCCGCGAGGCGCTTCTCGGCGTGCTCGACGCCCGGTGCATCGTCGTCGGGTCCGACTTCCGCATGGGGGCCAGGGGCGCCGGCACGGTCGAGGCCCTGCGAGGACTCGGTCGCGAGCTCGGCATCGACGTCGTGGGCGTCGACCTCCTCGACGAGGGCGGGAGCCACATAACCGCCACGCGCATTCGCGGGCTCGTCCGTGAGGGGCGCGTCGAGGCGGCGGCCGGCCTTATGGGCCGCTGCGTCGCCGTCCGCGGCCACGTCGAGCACGGCAGGGGAGAGGGCACCTCCTTCGGCTTCCCGACCGCGAACATCATGACCGATGCCCTCAACTGCGTGCCTGAGCAGGGCGTCTATGCCTGTTACGTGACGCCTCTGGGCGCGGGTCCCCTCGTCGCCTACCCCGCGGCCGTCAACGTGGGGGTTCCGCCTACCTTCAGCGACAGGGAAGGCGAGAAGCCCTCCGAGACCCTTCTCGAGGCCAACCTCATCGGCTTTGCCGGCGACCTCTACGGCTCGGGCGTGGCCGTCACCTTTGTCCGCTGGCTGCGCGACTCGCGTCCCTTCGACTCACTGGACGAGCTCACCCGAACGGTGCTCGGCAACATCTCGTGGGTGCGGACCTGCCTGGGGGACGAGCCCGTCTCCCTTGACGCGGGCGAGGTGGGCCGATGATCACCGACGAGGATAAGGAGAAGGTCCGCCAGGCGACCGATTTCGTCCAGCTCGTGGCCGAGACGGTCGAGCTCCGCCAGCGCGGCCAGGAGTTCTGGGGCTGCTGCCCCTTCCACGGCGAGAAGAGCCCGTCGTTCAAGGTGAACCCCAACACGGGACTGTGGCACTGCTTCGGCTGCGGCGAGGGCGGCGACGTCTTCAGCTATGTTCAGAAGCGCGAGAACCTGGAGTTCCCCGACGCCATCCGCTACCTCGCCGACAAGGCCGGCATCGAGCTGGCCGAGGAGCGCGGCGGGCGCCGAGGCCCCAAGCGCAACCGGCTCATCGACTGCCTTACCGAGGCACAGGCCTTCTACGCGACCATGCTCATGCGCGGACGAGGCGAGGGCCCCGACGGCGCGCGGGCCTACTTCGCGTCGCGCGGCTTCGGCGGCGACGTCTGCCGGCGCTGGGGGCTCGGCTACGCCCCCGGCCGCGGCGCGCTCGTTCGCCACCTGCGCGAGAAGGGCTTCTCCGCGGCGGAGATGATCGGCGCCGACCTCGCGTTCGAGCGCAACGGCCGTCCGTCCGACCGCTTCTACGAGCGCGTGATGTTCCCCATCAACGACGAGATGGGCCGCCCGATCGCCTTCGGCGGCCGCGTCATCGGCCCCAAGAAGGACACGGCCAAGTACGTGAACACGCGCGACACGGCCGTCTTCAACAAGGGCAAGCATCTCTTCGCCTACGACCGAGCCAAGGAGACGATGGCCGCGACCGGCGAGGCCATCGTCTGCGAGGGCTACACCGACGTCATCGCCATGCACGAGAACGGCTTCACGAACGCCGTGGCCGCCCTCGGCACCGCCTTCAGGCTTGACCACATCAAGCTCATGGAGCGGCAGCGCGTGAACCGCCTCATCTGCATGTTCGACGGCGACGCCGCCGGGCAGCGCGCGGCCGAGCGGACCATCCAGTTCCTCGACAAGACCACCGCCGAGCTCCGCTGCGTCGTCTTGCCGGACGGCCAGGACCCCATGGAGTTCCTCGCCGAGCACCCGGCCGGCGAGCTCCGCGTCATCCTCGACGGCGCCCGCCCGCTCATGGACTTCGTCTTTGAGAAGCGCCTCGAGGGCGTCGACCTCGGCGTTCCCGGCCAGCGCGTCGCCGCCGCCGGCGAGATGGCCCGCGTGCTCGCGCCCCTCAAGAGCTCGGTCCTCATGCCGGAGTACGCCGAGCGGCTCGCGGCGCTTCTTTCCATGGACGTCGAGGACGTCAAGCGCGCCATCCGCGAGGCCCCGCTCCCAAAGGACGACGATTCGCGCGCGGGCGCCTCTGCCCGCGGCGGGGGGCGCGCTTCCCAGAGAGGCTCCGCGCGCAACGCCCGGCCCGCCGCGCAGCCGGCTCCCGCCCAGGCGGCGCCCGCGGGCGCCGCGTACGACGAGGTCCCGCCCGACGCCTACGACTACGTGCCGGCAGAGGGCTACGAGGACGCGCCGGGCGCCTACGCGCCTACGCCCGCGCCGTCCTTCGTGCCGCAGCTCTCCGCGGCCGACCGGCGCCAGCTCTCGGTCGAGAGCGAGCTTCTCTGTGCCATGGCGGAGCGCCCGGACGCGGTGCGTGCCTTCGCCGACCGCCTCGCCGACGTCTCGTGGGCCGACTCGCGCCATGAGTCGATGGCCTGGGCCATGCTCTCGCTTCCCGAGGGCGCCACGAGCGCCGAGGTCGTGGCGGCCGCGTCCTCGGTCGAGGCGCAGGCCCCGCAGCTTCTCTCGGCCGGACGCGTCATGGCGGAGGAGGGCATGGACGACGAGCGCAAGCTCGAGGTCGTGGTCGACACGCTCGAGGCGCTCTCGTGCGACCGCCGCGTGCGCCAGATTCGCGCGCGCATGGCGACCGCGGGCGACGAGGAGCAGCGTGAGCTTCTCGCCGAGGCCACGGCGCTCCAGGCCCGCGCCAACGAGCTGCGAATTCACCTATCTTCCAGCCTTCAACAGACATAAATTCGGGTAAGATAAGAAAGTTACTGCGTCGAAGGGATATACGTGGCAGCTAAGAAGACCAACAGCACGGTCAAGCTCTCCGAGGAGCTCGAGAAGGTCGTGGGCGAGCTCGTGGGCGATGCCAAGGGCGGCAGCGTCACCGAGGACGACGTCCAGCTGGCTATTCAGGATATCGACGTCGACGGCGACGAGCTGGACGACCTCTACGAGAGCTTGCGTTCCAAGGGCGTCGAGGTCGTCGAGGCCGACGCCGGCAACGATTCCGGGGCCTACTCCGGCGAGGACTCCGCAGACGACGACTTCGCCGACGACTCCGACGACGATGACGAGGACGACGAGGACTCCGACGACGACTACGACGACGAGGACCGCGACGTCTCCGACGTGAACGAGACCAAGGCCGTCAAGGAGGCCATGCGCTCCATGGGCAAGGCCAAGGCCTCCAAGCCCAAGCGCTCCAGCCGCGCCCGCGCCCGCCGCTCCGACACCTCCACCG
>CAVIBB010000137.1:0-5398 GCA_963640745.1 Paludibacteraceae bacterium | reverse complement strand
CTCGGGAAGGCAAAGCGTGCGATAGAAAAGCTTGATCTTTTTGCCCGCGAAGGCGGGATCGGGGTCGAGCGCCGCGGATGCGGACGAGAGGCGCGCAGGCGCCGGGTCCGCGACGCCGGCCTCGCCCGCAGGGGTCTTCCCCCGCCAATCCAGAGGCACCTCGACCGAATGGTCCTCAACGTACAGCCCCGGCAAATAATAAGAACCCAACAGCCCCATACGCTTCCTCTTTCCAAAAATTAAGCCATTCAGGAGGCATACTGACCCAAGGCACGCCAAAAGCCAAGGCCGCCCCTCGGTTTCGCCCGCAGTTCTGCAGGAGTGCCCGCGATAGCGGGCACTCCGAAGCCTGTTTGAGGACGAAATCGAGGGGCGGGCCTTGGCTTTTGGCCAGGTGACTTAGACCAGGTACTCCGCGATCTGGACCGCGTTCGTGGCCGCGCCCTTGCGGATCTGGTCGCCGCAGCACCAGAAGGTGAGCGAGTTCACGCCGTCGGGGGCCGAGAGGTCGCGACGAATGCGGCCGACGTAAACGAGGTCCTGGTCAGAGGTGTCGAGCGGCATCGGGTACTGGAGGCTCGCCGGGTCGTCGACGACCTTGACGCCGGGAGCGGAGGCAAGGATCTCGCGAGCCTCGTCGGGCGTGATCGGGCGCTCGAACTCGGCGGTGATGGACTCGGAGTGGGAGCGCATGACGGGCACGCGCACGCAGGTGCAGTTCACGCGGACCTCGGGCAGGTGCATGATCTTGCGGCCCTCGTTCTGCATCTTGAGCTCCTCGGACGTGTACATCTCGTCCTTGAAGCCGCCGATCTGCGGGATGAGGTTGTAGGCGAGCTGGTAGGCGAAGGGCTTGGTCTCCCCGATCTCGCCGCCCTCGGCGAGCACGCGGCTCTCGCGCTCCAGCTCCTTCAGGCCCGGCATGCCGGCGCCGGAAGCCGCCTGATAGGTCGAGACGATGAGACGCTTGAGACCCGCGACCTGGTGCAGCGGCCACACAGGCACGAGGCCGATGATCGTGGCGCAGTTGGGGTTCGCGATGATGTTGCGCGGGTGGTTCGCGATGTCGGCCGAGTTGATCTCGGGGACGACCAGGGGCACGTCCTCGTCCAGGCGGAACGCGTGAGAGTTGTCGACGCAGACGGCGCCGCGCTTGGCGGCCTCGGGGAGAAGCTCCTTGGCCGTGGCGTCGCCCGCGGCGCCCAGCACGATGTCGACGCCCTCGAAGGCCTCGGGGCACGCGAGCTGGACCTCGACGTCCTGGCCGCGGAACTGGACCTTCTTGCCGACGGAGCGCTCGGAGGCGAGGGGCACGAGCTTCTCCACGGGGAAGTCGCGCTCTTCCAGGCACTCGAGCATCTGGGTCCCGACGACGCCCGTGGCGCCGAGGATTGCTACGGTCTTTCCTGCCATGATTCAAATACCTTCCTGGTAAATAGCCTTATTTTCTTTCCTTGGTGCAACACTTGGCACAACCCCGAAGGGGTGCCGAAGGCGCGTCAACCCCTACAGCTCGCCGCCCGAGATGAACTCGTCGCGCACGAAGCGGTCGTAGATAACCTCGATCGCGCGGTCGAAGTCCTCGTTGTTCACGCCCATGATGATGCTGATCTCCTGGGAGCTCTGCGTGATCATGCGGATGTTGACGCCGGCCTCGCCGAGCGCGCCGAAGATCTTGCCGGAGGTGCCGGAGCGCTTGGACATGTTGCGGCCGACGACCGAGATGAGGGCGAGCTTGTCCACCATCGTGATGTCGTCCGGGCGGATCTCCTTGCGGATGTCGCTCACGATGGAGTAGATGGACTCGCGCACGTCGGCACCGTTGACGACGACGCCGAAGGAGTCGACGCCGGTGGGGATGTGCTCGACCGAGATGCCGTAGCGCTCGAAGATGGCGAGGGTCTTGCGCACGAGGCCGACCTCGTTGGACATGTGCGCCTTCTTGATGTGGACGCTGATGAAGTCCTTCTTGCCGGCGATGCCGGTGATGAGGTGCTCGTCCTCGCCCGCCTCGGCGTTCTCGCGGATGATGGTGCCCTCGTCGGCCGGGCGGTTGGTGTTCTTGATCTGGATGGGGATGTTGACCTCGCGCACCGGGAAGATGGCCTCCTCCTGCAGGACGGAGGCGCCCATGTAGGAGAGCTCGCGCATCTCGTCGAAGGTGATGCGGCGGATGGAGCGCGGGTGGTCGATGATGCGCGGGTCGGCCGAGAGGAAGCCGGAGACGTCGGTCCAGTTCTCGTAGAGGTTCGCGTCGACGCAGCGGGCGAGGATGGCGCCGGTGATGTCGCCGCCGCCGCGCTGGAAGAGCTTGATCTGGCCGTCGACCGTGGCGCCGTAGAAGCCGGGGAGCACGAAGGAGCCCTTGCGCACCATGACGTCCTTGAGGCGGGCGGCGGTGCGCTCCATGTCGACCGAGCCGTCGTGGTGGAAGACAACGACGTCGGCGGCGTCGACGAAGGGGCGGCCCAGGTACTCGGCCATGAGGTTGGCGGTGAACCACTCGCCGCGCGAGACCACGTACTCCGGGGAGTGCTTCTTGATGTTCTTCGCGAAGGCCTCGAACTTGTCGGCCAGCGGGTACTTGAGGCCGAGCTCGTCGACGATGTCCTGGTAGCGCTGCTGGATGTCGCCCAGAAGGGAGGTGCAGTCGACGCCGTACTTGATGTGGGCGTTGACGAGCAGCAGCAGGTCGGTGATCTTGTTGTCGCCGGAGAAGCGCTTGCCGGAGGCCGAGACGACGACGAACTTGCGGTCGGGGTCGGCGTCGACGATGCCCTTGACCTTCTTGAACTGCTCTGCGGACGCGACGGAGGAGCCGCCGAACTTCGCGATCTTGATCATCTGTGGGTGATTCCGTTTCCTTATACCGAGGGCGGCCATTCCAGTTTTCTAACGTGTGACTATGCGGGCTCCGGGGGCGAGCGGTCGTCCGCGGGCAGGTAAGATGCGAATCAATCCTGACTGGAAACGGCCTGACCCAAGGAGCCAACAGTGAATTCGTTCTACCACAGCACGCGCGGCACGTCCGAATCCGTAACAAGTAAGCAAGCAATTCTCGCCGGCATCGCACCGGACGGGGGCCTCTACGTGGCCGACTGGGTCGGCGAGCAGAAGCTCGACCTCGCCGCCGTGTGCGCGCAGGGCTTCCAGCAGACCGCCGAGGCGGTCCTCGGCGCGCTTCTCCCCGACTTCACCGCCGAGGAGATCGCCTCGTGCGTGGCCGCCGCCTACGGCGAGCAGTGGGACACGCCTGCCTGCTGCCCCGTGACCAAGCTCGGCGACGACTGGCTGCTCGAGCTCTACCACGGCCCCACGAGCGCCTTCAAGGACGTCGCGCTCCAGATGCTGCCGCAGCTCATGGGTGTGGCGCGCAAGGCCGAGGGCGCCGACGGCAAGAAGATCATGATCGTGACCGCCACCTCGGGCGACACCGGCAAGGCGGCGCTCGCCGGCTTCGCGGGGGTCGACGGCTGCGGCGTCACCGTCTTCTACCCCGAGGGCAAGGTCTCCGATATCCAGTACCTGCAGATGGCGACCCAGGCGGGCAAGAACGTGGCCGTCTGCGCCGTCCGCGGCAACTTCGACGACTGCCAGACCGAGGTCAAGCACATCTTCGCCGACCGCGAGCTGGCCGCACGCCTGGCCGAGGGCGGCGCCGTCCTCTCCAGCGCGAACTCCATCAACGTCGGGCGCCTGGCCCCGCAGGTCACCTATTACTTCGACTCCTACGCCCAGCTCGTGCGCTCCGGCGCCGTCGAGCTCGGCGACGAGGTTGAGTTCGTGGTGCCCACCGGCAACTTCGGCGACGTGCTCGCCGGCTACTACGCCAAGCGCATGGGCCTGCCGGTCAAGCGTCTGATCGTCGCCTCGAACGAGAACGACGTCCTCACCGACTTCCTGACCACCGGCACCTACAACCGCCTGCGCCCCTTCAACAAGACCATCAGCCCATCCATGGACATCCTGGTCTCCTCTAACCTCGAGCGCATGCTCTATTACTTCTGCGAGGGCGACTGCGAGCTCGTGGCCTCCCTCATGGCCGACCTCGCCGAGAAGGGCTCCTACACGGTGCCCGCCGACGTCCTCGCCCGCATCCAGGAGGTCTTCTCCTGCGGCCGCGCCGACGACGACGAGACCCGCGCCGAGATCCGCCGCACCTGGGAGGAGCTGGGCGTCCTCATCGACCCGCACACCGCCGTCGCCAAGGCGGTCCTCGACCGTGAGGCGCCTTCCGGCTGCGCGCGCGTGGTTCTCTCCACCGCCTCCCCGTACAAGTTCAGCGCCGACGTCCTGGCGGCGCTCGGCGAGGTCACCGACGGCATGAACGGCTTCGCCTGCATGGATGCGCTCGAGGCCAAGACCGACACCGTGGCCCCCGCCCAGCTCAGCGGCCTGCGCGCCGCTGAGGTCCTGCACGAGACCGTCTCCGACAGGGCCGACATGGGCGCCTTCGTCGAGGCCGCCTGCGGAAGGGTCTTCTAGTGATCGCGGCCAACGGCGAGAAGCGCGACATGGTCATCGTCCGCGTCCCGGCCACCTCGGCCAACGTGGGCGTGGGTTTCGACTGCCTGGGCATCGCGCTCGACCTGACGGCGACCTTCCTGCTCTCGCGCTCGGCCTCAGGCGCGCTTGAGGTGGACGGCTGCGAGGAGCGCTTCCGCGGCGAGGACAACCTCGTGTGGACGAGCTATCTGGAAGCCTGCGAGCAGCTCGGATTCACGCCGGAGCCGCTCAAGATCACGATCCTCTCCCCCATCCCGCTCTCCGGCGGCCTGGGCTCGAGCTCGACCTGCGTGATCGCCGGCGTCGCCGGTGCGATGGGACTGCACGGCACCTACGACCGCGAGGCCTGCCTCGAGCTCGCCACACGCATCGAGGGCCACCCCGACAACGTGGCGCCCGCCATCATGGGCGGCCTCGTCAGCTCGTTCGTCGAGGGCGAGGACACCACCTCGACTCGCATGGACGTGGCCGACAACCTGCGCTTTATTGCCATCGCGCCGCCGTATGAGGTCCGCACGGCCGACGCACGCCGCGTGCTTCCCACCGAGATCCCCGCCTCCACCGCGGTTTGGCAGATGGGCCGCTGCGTGGCCGTCGTCCGCGCGCTCGAGACGGGCGACGCCGAGCTTCTTGGCAAGGCCAACCACGACAAGCTCCACGAGCCGTACCGCAGCAAGCTCATTCCCGACTTCGAGCCGCTCAAGGCCGCCGCGCTCGAGGCCGGCGCCTGCGCGTTCATGATCTCCGGGTCCGGCTCGACGATGCTGGCCGTTGCCGACGGCGAGAAGACCGCCGCCCAGGTCGAGGCCGCGCTGCACGAGGCTCGTCCCGAGTTCTGGCTACGTAACCTGCCCGCCAACAGCCTCGGCACCACTGTCGAGCTGAACTAAGG
>CAVIBB010000136.1:4641-5403 GCA_963640745.1 Paludibacteraceae bacterium | reverse complement strand
GTTCCCGGCCGACGTCGCGACCGTGGCCGCGCCTGTCTTCGCAACCGCCGAGACCCTCGTCTACGACGAGAAGTCCGTGGCCAAGGGCCTCGCCAAGGAGGGCATGGGCGCCATCCTCGACGCCGCCCGCGAGGCGCTCGAGGCCGTGGGGGAGGACGCCTGGACCGCCGATGCCATCGACGCTGCCCTCGAGCCGCTGCCCGAGGCGCTCGACCTCAAGAAGCGCATCGTCTTCCAGGCCGTGCGCGTCGCGGAGTGCGGCAACATGGTCTCCCCTCCCCTCGGCGAGACCATGGCCCTCATCGGGCGCACCGACTGCATGGCCCGCCTCGAGCGCGCCCGCGCGATGGCGCTCTAGAAGCTCCACGGCAAGGCTGTACAAACAGTCTTCTTACCTGGGCTTTATTTAATTCCGAGACGGGCGGGGCGTCGTAGCTCCGCCCGTCTTCTTACCGAGAAAGGGCAACGCATGGAGGTCAGGGACTGGTCCTACGAGGAGTTCCCGGAGTTCACCCGCGAGGTCGCGGGCAGCCGCCGCGTCCCCACCGTAGGCGACGAGATGGGCGTCGAGCTCATTTCCGACGTCGTCTACGCCGAGCGCGAGACGGGCGAGCTCCACCTTCAGGTCCTTCTCCCCGCCACGCGCGAGCTCACGCGGGCGCGGCGAGCCATCCGCGCGATGGGGGCCGACATCCGCGCCGCGTCCTTCCCCTGCCTCGTCTACGTGCAGGGCTCTGCCTGGAAAAAGCAGAACTGCACCCG
>CAVIBB010000136.1:0-4631 GCA_963640745.1 Paludibacteraceae bacterium | reverse complement strand
CCGCCTTGCCGCGCGCGGAATCGTCGTGGCCGTGGTCGAGTATCGCGACTCCTCGCTGGCACCCCACCCCGCGCAGGTCGAGGACGCGCTCGAGGCCGTCCGTTTCATGGCCGCGAATGCCAAGCGCTATGACGTATCGGCCAAGAAGATCGTGCTCGGCGGGAACTCCTCGGGCGGACACACCGCCGTCTACGCCTGCGTGGCAAGAGACGCCGACGGCCGCGCGCTTCTTCCCACCTGCGTCCGCGGAGTCATCGACTGGTACGGCGCCGTGAGTCTCATGCACGAGGACGGCTATCCCACGACGACGAACACCCTCACCGCCGAGAGCCCCGAAGGACGGCTCATGGGCGGCGTAGACCTGCACGAGCACCCTGAGCTGCGGCGCATTGCCTCCGCTACCGAGCAGGTGAGCCCAGAGATGCCGATGCCGCCCGCCCTCATCGTCCACGGCACCAAGGATCGTACTGTCAACTGCGAGCTCTCCGCCGAGCTCCACGAACGACTCCGCGCGTGCGGCCACGAATCGGAGCTCGTGCTCGTGGAAGGTGCCGACCATGGCGGCTGCGCGTTCTTCCGCGACGAGCTCGTGGACGTCTACGAGGGATTCATTCGCCACGTCACGGCGTAGAATAGGCGCGGGCGACGCCACTCTCGGGCACGCCGCGAGGCGCAGGGCGCCTCTTGCCACAACTAACGCAACGGAGAGGAAGAGCACATGGTCATCGACTTCAACAACGAGGAGTTCGCCTCGATCCCCAACTTCAAGGGCGGCGTGGGCCACTTCGACGCAAAGATGCACGACGACGGAAAGTGCAAGATCATCCGCGGCCGCGTGGAGCCCGGCTGCACAAGCGGCTACCACCTGCACGAGAAGAACGCCGAGATCATCTACGTGATCTCGGGCACCGTTCGCTTCGACTGCGACGGCGGCGAGGAAATCGTCGAGGCCGGCAACGCCCACTACTGCCCCGAGGGCCACAGCCACGCCATGTATAACGCCAGCGAGACCGAGCCGTGCGAGGTTTTCTGCGTCGTGCCGGAGCATCACCTGGGCTAAGGCTCCCAAGCCCTGACGACAAACGCATAAAACTCCTCACCTACCGTCTCTTTTAGAACTTCTTGCCAATAAAACCCCAGTTGGAAAGAAGGCCTTTACGCAAATAAGAGACTAGGTGAGGAGTTTTCTCGTCCGCCTTTTCTACCTGGACCAATCGATAAACAGCTCATGACGGAGCTCGTCCTGCGCAGCAAGCTGTCGAGCGGTTTTCTTGCGACGCGGGATGTTCGATTTCTGGGCGACGATATCAAGGACAGCATCAAACGATTTGACATCAAAGAGCTGGCCAAACGTGAGCAGAATGACCTCGTAACCCATGCTCATGAGGGCTGTCGCGCGGTTGGAGTCCGAGATTCCCGCGGCCTCGCTCGCGTGGACCGAACGGCCTTGGCACTCAATGACGACGCCCGGTGCATCGCCCTTTCCCTCGATAAAGATATCCGCATAGCAAGCGTCACACGGGTAAATCCTTCGTGCTGTCGGCGACAGGCGGATCCGCTCGTTGTTCTTGATGTCCAGCCCCTCCCCGCCGGCCGAGCGGCTAAGTCCCAACAGAATCGAGGCCTGCGCCTCAAAAGGCGAGGCCGTTATACCCGTGACCTGGTCCGCCGCCCAGCGCAGGTCCTTCACGCCGTGGAAGCCGGGAACCTCGTCGCAGAAAGCCTTGAGCTCATCAATGGCCAGAAGCGGCTCGCGACACCAGAGATTGGTGCCGGCCCCATCAACGTTCATCACTCGGTGCCAACCTTCGTTGGACCGAACGAATCCCTGATAAATCATTTGCGACAGCAGGTTTTCCGCGCGCTCGCAGGGGTTAAAAACAGTAAATTCCCCCACCATCTCGTAGACAGCCATCAAAAGGCGAAGGCGGGAAACGCCCCGGGCCATCGTGAGCAACGTCGCCGCCGGCGAGGTCACCGCAAACCCAAAGTCGGTTTCATGCACCGAGCCGAACGGCAACTCGCCCTTGATGAGCCGCGTCTGATAAAGCTTCGTTTGACCAAGCTCAGACGGCGTATATGCCAAACGATGGATTGGGGTATCCAAAAGATCGGTGACTATGGGCGATTTCGCGATTTTAAGGTGATTGGAGTCCTCAAAGGCGTAGGGCAGAGGCGGATACTGCATCAAAATCTGCGGCGGAACCCGATAAAACCGAAACGCAGACCCTCCGCAGAGCGTGATATCCATCTCGGCTCCAACCTATTGAGTACTTAGGAGCTTTAGCGTAATCACTATTTACGATAGTTGGGACCAATATCGGTAATCGGCTGTATTAGACCGCTCCAAAGCAACAAAACCACAGATGGAATTGCATGAAATGAGACGACTACTCGCCGAATAGCGATATTGGTCCCAACTATCGTAATTTTTGATTTGCGAAGCCGGCGGCAAGCTCAAGATAACGCCTAGGAGGCAGGCTTCACGATGAACATGAGGTCCATCACGAGCTTGCGGGCACGACGAAAGCGGCGGCGACGGTAGTGATAGAGCTCGATGTCCGAGAAACCCAGGTCAGGGGCGGCGCTTTCGTAGCCGCTCAGCGGTAGCCAGTCCTCGTAGAAGGAGCGGCGCACGCTTGCAGCGCTCAGAGCGGCCGAGGCCTGGAGACGGAATTTAACAGGGATAACGGCAACGAGCGTGCCGGCGGGGACGAGGACATCCTCGAGGCCGTCTTGGGCGCGCCCGGCGGCCTTCGTTGCCACCTCGTCGCCCATGAAGTAGCGATACTGACCGTCTTCACCGGCCTCGAAAGCAACAACCGCCGAGACAACGGGCATGACGCGCCCCTCAATACCCTCTTTGACCTTCGCGAAATCGCGGGCGAGACGCGCGCCGTCTTCGAAGACGCGCTGTTCACACGTGATGAGGGAACGCCCCCGGAAGACGCGGTCCTCCTCCAGGGGCGCCACCGTAATGTCGAGCTTGGCGGCCACGCGCTAGTGCTCACAGCCGGCGGAAGCGGAGACGATGTCCTCGCCCTCGTGGGTGACCATGATCTCAACCATGAGGGTAAGGCCCTCGACGATGCGCTCAAGGCTCATGGACGGCGTGCCGGCCTTGAGGTTGGCGGCCTGGGAATCCAGGTACGGGACGTGCACGAAGCCGCCGCGGACGCCCGGGTGACGGTGGTCGAGGGCATACATGAGGCTATAAAGCACCTCGTTGCAGCAGTAGGTGCCGGCAGTGTAGGAAACACCGGCGGGGATGCCGGCCTTCTGGGCAGCATCGGCCATGGCCTGAACCGGCAGCGTCGAGAAGTACGCGTCGGAGCCGTCCTCCTCGAGCTTGGTCGCCAGCGGCTGGAAGCCCTCGTTGTCGGGGATACGGAAGTTCGCGTAGTTGATGCCGACGAACTCGGGCGTGATCTGGGCGCGACCGCCGGCCTGACCGACGCAGAGCACCATGTCGGGCTTCTCGGCGTCGATAGCGGCCTCCACGGCGGCGGGGCCCTTCTTGTAGACGACGGGAATCTCGACGGTGGCGATGTCCGCGCCGGCGATCTGGGCCGGAAGTCGGCGAACAGCCTCGTAGGCGGGGTTAATGGACTCGCCGCCGAAGGGCTGGAAGCCCGTGACGAGAATCTTCATGTCAGGTTCCTTTCTCCATTCGAGACACGCCGGGAAGGCGGCCCCGAGCCTTTATGAGCGCTTCTTCGCAAGAAAAGAGGCGTCGCATCCACCAAGACGCGACGCCTCCGCACATGCAGGTTAGATTTTACCTTTACAGGCCGAAGAAGATCATGTAGCAGATCTGAACGGCAAGCATGATCAGGGCGATCGGCACCTGCTTCTTGATGACGCCGTACTCGTCCTTCATGTCCAGGATGGCGACCGGGACAATGTTGAAGTTCGCAGCCATGGGCGTCATGAGGGTGCCGCAGAAGCCGCAGGTAAGGGCGAGGGAGCCGATGATGGTCGGGTCGGCGCCGAGCGCAAGCACGAAGGGCGCGCCGATGCCGACGGTCATGACGGTGATGGCGCCGTAGGCGTTGCCCATGATCATGGTGAACAGGGCCATGCCGATGGCGTAGACGATGATGCCGACAACGGCGTTGCCGGACGGGATGATGCCTGAGACGAGCTGGCTGATGACGTCGCCCACGCCCGCGGCGGTAAAGACGGAGCCGAGGCCGGCGAGCAGCGTCGGCAGCATGGACAGCGGGCCCACGGTGTCGAGCATGCGACGGCAATCGCCGAGGAAGACGCGCGGGTTGTTGTCACGCGAGAAGATCATGAGCAGCACGCCGCCGACGATGACGCCGAAGGTGAGGCCCACGAGCGAGCTGATCTTGGTGAAGAGCGCGAAGATAAGGGCGAAGGCGCCGATGGCGAGCGAGGGGGCGAAGATCTTCATTCCGATCTTGTTGAAGTTGCCCTCCATCTCCTCGACGGTCGGGGCGCCCTTGGTGCCGCGGCCGACCTGCTTGATGATCGGCGGGATGCACATGCAGACGAGAAGAGCGCCGGCGGCCCACTCGGGGATCCACTTGCCGACGACGAGCAGAAGGCCCAGGATGCACCAGAAGGCGGCGGTGCCGGGGCGCTTCTCGTTGGTCTCGTCCTTGGAG
>CAVIBB010000135.1:0-5433 GCA_963640745.1 Paludibacteraceae bacterium | reverse complement strand
CGTGGTGCCAACGCCGCTGATCATAAGCTGGATAAGCTCGCGCGAGAACTCCTCGGAGTCCTGGAGCTTCTCGTCGGGCAGGTTCTCGAAGATGGCGAAGGTGAAGGCGCCCGTGATGGAAATGGCGCCGAGCCTCGAGTTGACCTCGGGGCGCGCGAGCCCCTCGGCCTTGGCGCGGTCGATCTGAGCCTCGAAGATGGAGATGATCCGCGCGAGGCGCCCCTCGACGGAAGGAAGCACCGGGCCCTTCGCGTTGAGAAGCTCGCGCGTGACGGCGAGGGCCAGCGGGCTTCTCGGCCTCAGGCTGCTCGACAAGACGTTGGCGAGCGCGGTGATGGACGCGACGGCGGAGGGAGCGTTTGCGACCACGCCCTCGATCTGCGAGATGAGCTCGTCAACCTCCCGGTCGAAGATGGCCTCGACCAGCGCCTCCTTGTCGGAGAAGTAATAGTAAAGGGAGCCCTTGGACATGTTGCAGCGCGCGCTGACCTCGCTCATCTGAAAGTCGGTGCCGTTGTGCTCGACCATGAGCTCGGTGGCGGCGAACATGATCCTCTCGCGCGTCGCCGTGCTCTTGCGGGTCTTGGTCTCGGAACGGAGCTTGCCCGCCGCGGCGAGGTCGGCCTTAGCCGCCCGCACCCGGCGCACGCCCTTCTCTATGTCGGACGCGACGCGCCCTTCGTTCAAAATGCCCATAAGGCTTCCTCTCGCAGCTCAATACGAGCGTCATTCTAGCATCGAAGGGCGCGACAAAATGAATTTTTGAGGACAATTCAAAATATTTGAATCCCCTCGGGTACACAGCGCGTAGCACTTTGATTAAAGTTAATCTGCATTTTTAAACGTAGTTTGAAATGAGGCATTGTGCGCAAAGCTTGGCAAATCTTTGTTCGCGACCTTAAACGCCTGGTCAAGAACCCCGTCGCCGTCATCGTCACCATCGGCGTCGCCATCATCCCCTCGCTCTACGCCTGGTTCAACATCCTCGCCAACTGGGATCCGTACGAGAACACCTCGACGGTCCCCATCGCCGTGGTCATCGAGGATAAGGGCGCCGACATCAGCGACATGGGCTACACCAACGCCGGAGACATGATCCGCGAGGAGCTCGAGGGCAACACCCAGCTCGGCTGGAGCTTCGTCGACTCCGAGGACGAGGCCGTCGAAGGTGTGCGCGCGGGCACCTATTACGCCGCCTTCGTCGTTCCCGCGGACTTCACCGAGAGCCTGGCAGACGTGCTCGACGGCGACACCGAGAAGGCCCATATCGCCTATTACGTCAACGAGAAGGCCAACGCCGTCGCCCCGAAGGTGACCGACACCGGCTCCACCACGATTGAGAACCAGATAGCGAACGAGTTCGTCGACGTGGTCGGAAAAACCGTGTCCGAGAAGCTCACCGAGTTCGCCGGCGATGCGACCCAAAGCATCGATGGCACGCGAGACACGGTGGCCGCCGACCTCACGGACGCGACAACCAAGCTCAACGAACTTGCCGACGGCGTCGACGGCGCGCAAAACGCCATCTCCTCGGCTCGCTCCACCGTCTCGAGCGCGCGCGAGACGCTCTCGGCCGTTTCGGCCAAGGCCTCCGGCATGGGCGGCGGCCTGTCGAGCGCCCTCGACGACCTCGCCGGCACGCGTTCGAAGGCCACGACCCTCTCCGCCAAGCTCAACACCGCGCTCACCTCCGCCAACACCACCGTGAGCGGCATCTCGTCACAGGCCAACTACAACGTTGGCGTCCTCGCCGGCGACGTGGGCTGGGCCCAGGGCCGTCTCGACGCAGCCATCGCGCAGGTCCGAGCGCTCGACGGCGCGACCACGAGCGTCCAGACAAGCCTCGAGAAGATCCGGACCTACACGCTCTCCGTCGCGGGCAACGACTACGCGACCCAGCTCTCCACGAAGGTCGAAGCCGACCTCGAGGTTGTAACGGAGCTCTCCGCCGCGCAGAGGGAGGCGCTCGACAAGCTTCAGTCGATCTCAGACGAGCTCAAGGGCGCGACCGACGACGTCACGGGCCTCTCCAGCTCCGTGAACAATGCTATTCAGGGGACCTCCTCGGCCCTCGCCGACCTGCAGAACTCACTCGCGCAGACCACGATGCCGCAGCTCAACGAGGCGCTTGACGGTTTCTCCAACACCGGTGGCAAGCTCGTAGGCACCGCTTCAAGCCTGCCGGCGCTTCTTTCCCAGGCCGACGGCACGCTCGCCGAGCTCGACGCTATCCTCCAGCAGTGCTCGACCACGCTCTCCTCCACCGCCGACTCCGTGCGCAACAGCGCCAACAAGGTGTCCGGCATCGCCTCAGACGTGGCGGCCGTGGAGTCCGCCGAGAACTACGCGGGCATCAAGGACATCCTCGGGCTCGACGCCGAGGGTGTGGGCGACTTCCTGGGATCGCCCGCCCAGCTCGTGAGCACGCCCATCTATCCCGTTGAGAACTACGGCAGCGGCGTGGCCCCCTTCTACACGAACCTCGCCCTGTGGGTCGGCGGCTTCGTCCTCGTGGCCATCTACAAGCTCGAGGTCGACCGCGAGCAGATCGGCGACTACAAGCCTTGGCAGGGCTTCTTCGGGCGTTGGCTGCTGCTCAACCTCATCGGCCAGGTTCAGGCAATCATCTGTTGCGTGGGCGACATCTGCCTCGGCATCCAATGCGTGAGCCCGGTCGCCTTCGTCTTTGCCGGCATGGTGGAGAGCTTCGTCTACGTCTTCTTCATCTACGCGTTCTCCATCGCCTTCAAACACATCGGCAAGGCACTCTGCGTGCTACTCGTCGTGCTCCAGATTCCGGGCGCCTCGGGCACCTACCCCATCGAGATGCAGCCCGGCTTCTTCCAGGCGCTGAACCCGTGGCTCCCCTTCACCTACGGCATCAACGCCATGCGCGAGGCCATCGCAGGCTTCTACGGGAGCAACTACGCGTATAACTTGCTCGTTCTGCTGGTTTACCTCGTGCCCGCTCTCCTCATCGGCGTCACCGCTCGCCGCCACCTGCTCAACATCAACAACCTCTTTGACCGCAAGCTCGGCGAGACGGACATGATGGTCACCGAGCGCACGGGCATGAAGAGCCACTTCCGCATGGCGACCATCGTCAAGGCCATCATGGACTCCGAGAACTACCGCGACACATTCCTGGCCACGGCAGCCTCCTTCGAGCTCAAGTACCCGGTACTTGTGCGCCGCGGCTTCGTCGCACTCATGGTCGTGCCGCTCGCGCTGCTCGCCCTCATGTTCGCCACCGAGGCCAAGTTCGCCATGCTCGTGCTGTGGATCTGCTCGCTCGTGATCATCTGCACCTTCCTTATCGTGGTCGAGTACCTGCACAACCGCGTCGCCGAGAAGACCGATCTCTCCAACATGAGCAAAGACGAGCTCTACGCCATGCTCGACGACGAGCTCAAGGAGGAGCTGCTCGCCTTCGCCCCCATCGAAAAGATGCGTCTCGAGCGGGGCCGCACCATGCGCCTCGATTCCCAGAAGGGAGGCGATGAGTAATGCAGCGCTTCTTCGCATTCGTTAAGAGAGACGCCAAGCACGTCTTCGCCAACGTCATCAGTCTCGTCGTCTGCGTAGGCATGGTCGTCGTGCCTAGCTTCTATGCGTGGTTCAACATCGCGGGCTCGTGGGACCCCTACGGCAACACGAAGAACCTCAAGGTCGCCGTAGCCAACTCCGACCTTGGCTATACGGGCGAGCTGCTTCCCGTGACGCTCAACATGGGCGAGCGCATGACCTCGTCGCTGCTCGAGTCCACCTCTATCGGCTACACCGTGACGACCGAGGAGGGCGCCGTCGAGGGCGTCCGCAGCGGCGAGTACTACGCGGCGATCGTCTTCCCCGAGGACTTCACCGCCGACATGATGAGCGTGCTGTCCTCCAACCCGACCAAGCCCGAGGTGCTCTTCTACCAGAACGAGAAGTCCAACGCCATCGCTGAGATCGTGACCAACAAGGCCTCGACCGCGGTCCAGCAGGACATCGACTCGAGCTTCGCAGAGTCGGTCACGAACGTGGGCGCCGGCGTGCTCGAGGAGCTCACCGATTACCTTGACGACGACCAGCTCTCCGAGTTCACCGCCAAGCTCGATGATGCCGTGACGGACGCCCAAAAGGGCCTTTCGGAAGCTGCCTCCACCACGAGGGGCTTCTCATCCATCCTCGCCTCCACCGAGTCGCTTCTCTCCGGCGGCGCGAGCGGCTCGTCGAGCTCCCTTTCTGCCACCGCAGAGGTCGGCGACGCCCTGCGCGACACCGCGGGCAACGTCCGCACGCTCGGCTCCGCCGTTGACAGCGCCACAAGCGCCGTGAACAACTGCCTGGCCAAGAGCTCCGACAGCATGGACGGCGTAAAGAACTCCATCGACTCCGCCTTCGACAAGGCGAGCGACGCCAGCGATAAGTTCGGCAGCGGCCTGACCGACGCTGCCGACGTCGTGGACGGCCAGGTGGCCGAGCTCGATAAGCTCCTTGAGGCGCTCGACGGCACCGACACCCTGGCCAAGACCTGGGTCGAAACCTGGGACAACGACCCCGATCCCGAGTTCTCGGGCCACATCGGCGTCTCAAAGGAAGAGGTGACCACGCTCCAGGTCACCGTCGAGGGCATGAACTCGAGTGTGTCGACCCTGCGCGACTCGCTCTCCGAGCTCGCCGACAAACTCCGCTCGACCGCCGGCGACCTGGGCAGCGCTTCCACCGACGCCGCGAGCGCCAAGTCGCAGATCGATTCGCTCATCGACGACGCGAAGTCGCAGATTTCCGGTATCCAAGGCGACTACGAGGGCGACCTTAAGTCCAGCCTCGAGAACCTTGCAGACAAAATCGACTCCGCCGCGACCGACGCGGACCAGATCAGCTCTGCTATCTCGTCGACGCTCAGCTCCGTCAACGGCACGGCCAGTGTCGCGGCGGGCGACCTCGCGGACACCAAGGCGGGCATCGATTCCGCCGCGGATTCCCTCGACGAAGCGGCCGCCAAGCTCGGCGACCTGACCGCTCGTCTCGACGACGCCCTCGCAACCGGCGATCTCGACACCATCCGCGCCATCCTCTCCGGGGGCTCGACGGCGCTTGCCGACTTCATATCTGACCCGGTGACCATGGACCGCAACCCGATCTACGCCATCGAGAACAACGGCAGCGCGATGGCGCCCTTCTATACGACGCTCGCCATCTGGATCGGCGGCGTGGTCCTGTGCGCGCTCGTAAAGTGCAACCCGAGCGAGGAGGCCATCGAGAAGACCGGCGCGAAGCCCCGCCACGCCTACTTCGGGCGCATGGTCTTCTTCGTGTGCATCGGCTTCATGCAGTCGCTGCTCATCCTGCTGGGCGACCTTTTCTTCCTGGGAGTTCAGTGCGAGCACCCTGTGCTCTTTGTGCTAGCGGGGCTCGTGGGCTCGCTCGTCTTCGTGAACATAATCT
>CAVIBB010000134.1:0-5473 GCA_963640745.1 Paludibacteraceae bacterium | reverse complement strand
AACAACCTCGGCCGCAGGACCTTCTGGTTCTGCCTGGGTATCTTGATCAACTCCATTGGCATCGCGTTTATTACCAAGGCGGGCATGGGCACTTCGCAGATTTCGAGCGTGCCGTACGTGCTCTCGTTCCAGTTCCCGCAGCTGAGCTTCGCGATGTGCACTTTCCTGATCAACTTCGTGCTCGTCGCGGTCCAGATTCCCCTGCTGGGCAAGCAGTTCTTCCCGATGCAGCTGCTCCAGATTCCCGTCAACGTGGTGTTCTCGTCCTGCCTCGGCCTTTCGATGAGCTTCTTCTCGTGGATGAATCCCACGTCGCTGCCCGTCAAGATCGGCATGATTCTCTTTGGGTGCTGCGTGCTCGGCTTCGGCATCGCGGTCGAGTGCGCGCCGAGCCTGGTGTTTGTTCCCGGCGAGGGCGTTGTCCACGCCATCTCGCGCGTCACGGGCGTCAAGCTCGGCACCGTCAAGCTTGTCTTTGACCTCGCGCTCGTCGCCATTGCCGTCTCCCTCTCGCTCATGCTCTTCGGCGAGCTCAACGGTGTGGGGCTGGGTACGGTGGTCACGGTGCTCGTGACGGGTAATGTGGTGAACTTCTCCAACGAGCACTTCGGGTTCCTCAAGCGTGTCCGCGGCCTCGCCGAGGCGTAAGGCCCAAGTTCGAAGCAGAGAAAAACCGCCCGCCGGCAGTTCAGTGCGCGATGAACTGCCGGCGGGCGGTTTCTTTGTGTTCGCGGAGCGGAGCGGGGCGCCGCGCCGGCGCCGCTCGGGCGCCGCTCGGGCGCGAAAGCCCGCGCGGCGCCTTGCCCTAGAGGCGATCCGCCAGAAGCGGCGTCATCGATCCTTGCGAGAGCACCGTGACGCGATGCATGGCGCGGCTGATGGCGGTGTAGAGGCGTCGGCGGCAGAGCGGCGTGTCCGGGTAGACCTCGGCCTGCGCGTCGGGGATGATCACGTGATCGAACTCGAGGCCCTTGGCTACGCGCAGGGGAAGAAGCACGACGCCGGTCGCGGGCAGGTCGGAGTCTTTGCCGAGCACCTGCACGGCGTCGCCGAGCTGCTTGGCGAGCCAGCTCACGCGTGAGTCGCTCTCGGCCACAAAGGCGGTCAGGCCCTCGTCGCCGGAGGCCTCCGCGGCAATGCGCCGCAGCTCAGCCACGTAGGCATCGACGTCGTTGCCGTCCAGCTCGCGGACGACGGGCTCGACGCCGCTTCGGTGGACGCTCGTGAGGCGCAGCTGCTCGTCGGAGTCGAGCAGGCTCGTGAACATGGCCGTGATCTCGGGGCTCGAGCGGTAGCTCGTAAGCAGGCGGCACTCCTCGACCGGGCCGTGCGTCTCGGTGAAGACCTCCGCGATCTGCTTAAAGCTCGCCGTCCCCTCAAAGATAGCCTGGTGTTCATCGCCCAGAAGCAGGAAGTGCGCTCGCGAGAAGTGACGCGCGAGGACCATGAGCTGAGCCACGGTGTAGTCTTGCACCTCGTCGATCATGACGTAGCGGGCATTCTTGTCGCCTGAGCCGGTGATGCAAAGGCGCAGGTAGAGCCACTCGGTGGCCGAGAGGGCCTGCGTACCGAGCAGGCGCATGCCGATGCGGTCGAAGCGCAGCCAGCTCAGGTCGTCGATGCGGTCGTGGGCCTCGGCGAAGCGCTGCTCGACGTAGCGGCGCGTGAGGCTGATGGCCTCGGCCTCGTCCTCCGCGCTCACCGTCTCGCCGAACCAGTGGACCTGCTCGTCGAGGTCGAATCCGGTGACCTTCTCTTGCAGCTCCTCGTCCTTGGACATGGCGATGAAGCGGCGCTCGAGCCGTTCGTGCAGCTCGTCGGTGACCAGGGCGCAGAAGCGCGACCCCACGCCGAAGCGCTCGAACTTGCGCACCGCGCCCTCGATCTGCGCGGGCTTGAGCAGCACCGTGTCGTCGACGCGAATCTCGCGCAGGTCTTCGGCCTCGATGGCGAGGCTCTTGACGGCCGCCTCGATGCGGCGCAGCTCAGCGGGGTCGGTGTGCACACCGGCGTCGCGCTGCCCGGCGCCCTGCTCCTCGACGAAGTCGCGCCAGGTAAAGACCTGCGGGTTCGCCTCGCCCATGGACGGCAGGACGGTGTCAATGTAGTGTTCGAAGACGCTGTTCGGCGTAAAGAGATAGACCTGGTCCGGGTTCAGCGTCTTGCGCTCGCGATAGAGGAGAAATGCGATGCGCTGCAGCAACACGGATGTCTTGCCGGAGCCCGCGATGCCGTTGACCAGCAGCGCCGGCACGTCCTCGTGGCGCACGATGGTGTTCTGCTCGCGCTGGATGGTGGCGGTGATGGCCTGCAGCTTCTCGGAGTGGTGCTTCTTGAGCGCGCCCAGCAGCAGCGAGTCCTCGATGGCCACGGTGGTGTCGAAGTACATGTTGAGCTTGTCGCGCACGATGTCGAACTGGCGGCGGAGCTCCAGGTTCACGGTGCGCTTCTTGCCGTCGACGTCGTAGCTGGTCTCGCCCATCTCCTGGTTGTAGTAGGTCTCGGCGACCGGGCTGCGCCAGTCGACCACGAGGGGAATGGAGTGCTCGTCGGTCATGCCGGCGGCGCCGATATAGACGTCGCGCGCGGGGCGGCCCGGACGCATCTGCAGGCGGACCTTGGCAAAGTACGGCTGCATGAGGAGCAGCATGACGCGGCGCAGCTTGTCCACGTTGAAGTCGTGGTACTGGTTGTATGCGTCGATGACGGAGTTCAGCGTCTCGATCGAGGCGAGGGTCTCGATGGTCTCGTCGGCGCCGCCGAAGTCGAGGCGCACTTCCTCGCTCATGTCTATGAGGTCCTGACGCGCGCCTTTGTGGTTGGACTCGAGGTCCTCCCCGATGGCGTCGCGCATCTCGAGCAGCTTGGCGTAGAGCTTGCTCAGGTGCTCCTGCTCCTGTTGGAAGATGGGGTCGTCGTGCTGGTCGAGTTCGTCGGACATGTTCAGCTCCTGCCGTTCACGCGAAATTTCGAGTTATCTATGGTAACTCACGCGCGTGAGGCGGGGCGCTTTATTTAAGACGACGGCGGTGCGGCCGATGGGCCGCCTAAAAACTGGGGTTGTGCGACCTTCGCTGGGAACCAATCTCGCATAACCCCCGATTACAGGGTGTAAAAGCCCTGGAAACTGGGGTTATGCGAGATCGCGTCTGCGCGAGTCATGCATAACCCCGGAAATTAGGGGCGAACCTGCGGCGAACGGGCCGCGAGGCCCTTCGGCGGCGCTCGAATCCGCTGCCGACCGCGCTTGAGCGCGGGCCTGGCCGCGTCCGAGCCAGGGCCTAGCTGCGCTCGAACCCGCCGCGGCGCACCTTGCCGTCCTCCGCGCTGATCGTCCGCTTGGCAATGTAGACCGGGCGCCCCTTGCCCTCGAGGTAAATGCGGGCCAGGTACTCGCCGATGATGCCGAGCGTAAGGAGGATGAGCCCGCCAAAGAGCAGCAGCAGGCACACGGTGGTGGGGTAGCCGTGCGGCGTGTTGTGCTTCACGAAGGTGTCCCAGAACACGCCGAGGATGCTGATCACGGCCGCGATGCTCGCTATCGTGCCGGTGATCGTCGCGAGCTTGAGCGGGACCGTCGAGAAGGCAAAGATGCCCTCGAACGCATAAGCCATGAGCTTGCGCAGCGACCACTTGGTCGAGCCCGCGGCGCGCGGCGACGGCTCATAGGGGAAGGGCTTCGTGTTGAACCCGACCCAGGCAAAGAGGCCCTTGCTAAAGCGGTGGTACTCGGGCATGGAAAGAAGCGCGTCCGCCACGTCGCGGCGGAAAACGCGGAAGTCCGAGGCGCCGGGAATCATATTCTCGCAGCCCTCGGTCATGGCCTTGAACGTGCGGTAAAACGCTCGCTTGAGCGCCGCCTGCACGGCTCCCTCGTGGCGTTTTGCCTGGTAGGCGGCCACGCTGTCGAGCGTGGAGTCGGCCATGAGCTCGCGGTACATGGCAAGAAGCGTCTCGGGTTCCTGCTGAAGGTCGGCGTCCATGATGCCCACGACGTCGCCGCTGGTGTGCTCGAGCCCCGCGAGCAGCGCGGGTTCCTTGCCGAAGTTCCGCGAGAAATCGATGGCGAGGACGTGCGGCGCGCGCCCCGACGCGGCGAACTCGGTGAGAAGCTCCCAGGTCTTATCTTTGCTGCCGTCGTTGACGAAGACGAGCTCGTAGTCGAGGCCCGCCTCCCCAAAGACGCTGGTCACGCGGTCGAAGAGCAGCGGGAGGCACTCCTGCTCGTTGTAGCAGGGGATGATTACCGAAAGATCCAAGGTTCCTCCAAGAGATGCGCACCCACGGTAAGCCCCGGGCCGGCGGTCGACGTTTTAAGTGCGTTTGTGATGCGCCTTCTATACTAGCCTGTAATGCAGGACGGGTCGCGACGCGGCCACATGAAGCGCACAACAAGGAGAAGTTCCTGAATGTCGGTTATTTTCCATGCCGATGACTTCGGCATAACGCTGGATCAATCAAAGAAGATACTCGAGTGCTGCTCCGGCGTGCCGGGCGGGCGCGGGGCGTTGAACTCGCTCTCGATACTGGCAAACTCACCGCACTTCGAGGAGTGCGCGGCGCTGCTGGACGGCCGGCCCGCCGGCCTGCGCATCGGCGTTCACCTTAACTTTGTGGAGGGGCCCTGCGTGGCAGAGTCGGCAAAGCTGTCGATGCTCGTGGACGAGCGCGGCTATTTCAAACTTGGCTACGGCGGGCTTCTTGCCGCCTCGGCGCTGCGCGGGGCGGAGCTTGCGCGCGAGGTGGAGATAGAGGCCACGGCCCAGGTCGAGCGCGTGATCGGGCGCTTCCCGGAGCTCGCGGGGTCGCTGCGGCTCGACGGTCATCAGCACACGCACCTTATTCCGGCGGTGTTTCGCGGGGTCCTCGCGGTGGCCTCGCGCCCTGAGTACACCCTCGAGTACCTGCGGATTCCCGCTGAGCCGGCGCGGCCCTTCGCACGGGCGGGCGTGGCGGGGACCATTGAGCCCGTCAACCGGGTAAAGCGCGGGCTGCTCAATTACCTGTGGCGACGCGACCGCCGCGCGTTCGAGGCCGCGGGCCTCGGCGCCTACGAGGAGAAGTCCGCCGTCTTTTGCGGGCTCTCTTTCTCGGGTCGCATGGACGAGAAGCGCGTGGCGGCCGTCTACCCGCGCTTGCGTGAGGTGGCCGACGCGCACGGCATGGCACTTGAGCTGCTCTTCCATCCGGGTCGCGTCGACGCGCCGGAGCACTGCCTGAACCCCGGGCTGCCCGGGTTCGTCGAGTTTTCGTGCGGGGAGGGTCGCGACGTCGAGCACGCGGCGCTGCAGTCCGACGCGCTTATTGCCATCGCGGCTGCTGAATGATGTGTGGAAACTCAAACGAGGCGGAGGGGCAGCCCCTCCGCCTCGTTTGAGGTTTGATGGGCGGTGCGAGGGGGTCCCTCGCCCCGCTTTGTGCGCCGCCTGCCTAGTCGTCAACGAACCCGACGCGGTAACGGCTAAAGACGACG
>CAVIBB010000133.1:0-5521 GCA_963640745.1 Paludibacteraceae bacterium | reverse complement strand
CGTCGGAACCAGGGTCGGCCTCGCGTACTAGTGCCACTCGAAACCGAGCACTTCGTCGCGCAAAAGGGCCTCCGCCTTGCGCTCGGCGTCGCTTTTTGCCCGGATTTTGCGGCCGAGCTTGCTCGCAACAATGCGGACAACAGCATCGAACTGCCGCTTGGAGCTCAGCTGGTCGTAGGTCACCGGGATGACGTCAACGCCCATGAGGTCGAGGGCCGTTTCGCGCGTGAAGTCGGAAAGCCGGCTGTCTCGCGCGGAATGCCAGGTCTTGCTGTGGCACTCGAGGTCAAGCCCCTCGTCCCAATACAGGTCGCAATAACAGCAGTCCCTCTGTGCGATGAGGGCGGCATCGGGCGTGAAGCCGACGCGCTTGTTGTGCTCGAAGCCGCCGAGGCCGGCGCCGCCGCAGCGGGTCGGAAGACCGAGGAGTATGCCGACCTGGGCCTCAAACGGAGACGCCGCCTCCGCGACAACATACTTTGCTGCGCGCGCAAGGCGCTCGCGGCCGCGCGCGGAATCAGTTGTTTCGGCAAGCCGCTGCAGGTCGGAAGGCGTCGTCAACGGATCGTGAGACCACAGGTCGGTAAGCTTACCGTTTGAGTCGAGGCACGGCGCCCAGCCGCCGATGCTCGGCAAACGCTTCTGGTCGTAAAGCCGCTGGATAATCCCCGCCATCGGCTCGGGGACGTGGGACACGGAGAAGCTGCCGCACAGCTCCGTAGCGAGGACCAACATGTGCGCAAAGCTGCTGCGGGAGGCGACCTGTTGCAAGGTAAACTCAGGCGACGTAACGCCCAACACATCGGTAGCCTGGCGCACCGCGCCCGTCGGCAGCGCCGATCTCCACAGGCGCGGCTTCACAAGCTGCGACTCGCGGACCTCGCCTTTTTGGGTGCTCAGCACGTCGAACGGGCCGTCGCCACAGAGAGCCAGCATCGGAACGGCATCGAAAAGCGTTCGATACAGCTCGCCGGCCCGCCCACAATGCTTCTTCCTGAATTTCTCTTGGGCGGCGACGTATGCAGCCGAGAGCCGATCGATATCCCGGTCCGTTAGCTTGCCGGCCAAGCGGGCATCGGCCTCTGGCGCGACCGCCAAAAGCTGAACCACGGGCGGAATCCGCCAGTAATGAAGGGCCGTTATGTCGCAAATCGTGATGTCCATGGGGCGACTCTAGCAGATGGCCGAGATATCCCACTTTAAAACTCACTTTACCGAGTAGCCAACCGGATAAGCGTTACGTTTGCCCAGGTAAACGGCTTATCTAAACGCGGGCTACTCGGCAATGTCAATTTTAAAATGGGATATCTCGGGCATACCTGTTCCGCAGGCCGCGAACAGCCCAAAACAGCACGAAAAAGCGCTCCGACGGCCGTGTTTTGGCCGCCGGAGCGCCTGCAAGCGCGCTTGCAACGAGGCGCGAAACTAGTTGACGCCCTCGCACGTGGGCTGGATGGCCTTCATCGCGTCGATGACGCTGGCAAAGAGCTCGTCGAGCTCCATGCCCATGAGCTCGGCGCCCTTGCGGATGACGTCGCGGTTGCAGCCGGCGGCGAACTTCTTGTCCTTGAACTTCTTCTTGAGGCTCTTGACCTCGAAGTCCATGACGGACTTAGACGGGCGCATGAGGCAAGCCGCTTGAATCAGGCCGGAGAGCTCGTCGCAGGCAAAGAGCACGCACTCCATCTTTGCGGTCGGGGCCGGCAGGTCGGGGTTGTTGTCCGAGTTGTGGGTCTGGATGGCGTGCGCAAGCTCAGGCTTGGCGCCGGCCTCGGCCAGGATCTCGCCGGCCTTGACGGTGTGGTTGACCTCGTCCTGGAACTTCTCCCAGTCAAGGTCGTGAAGCAGGCCGGCCTGGCCCCAGAACTCGACGTTCGTGGGATCGAACTTCTCGGCATAGTAACGCATGAGACCCTCGAGGGTCTGGGCGTGCGCGATGTGGAACGGATCCTCGTTGTACTGCTTGAGCAGGTCGAAGGCAGCCTCGCGCGTAAGGCCGGTCTCGAGCGCGGGAGCCTCCGCGGAGCGACCCGCGGCGGCCTCGTTGGCGGCCCCGTTCTCGGCATCGTCGGCCAGGGCGTCGACGGACGCGGCTGCGTTGTCGGTCGTCTCGGGCAGCTGGCTCGCGATGTCGGCGCGGGTGATGGTCTCGCGCTTCATGGCCGGGAAGAGCAGCACGTCGCGGATGGCGGGGGCGTCGCAGAAGAGCATGACCATGCGGTCGATGCCGTAGCCGATGCCGCCCGCGGGAGGCATGCCGTACTCAAGGGCGCGCACGTAGTCGTAGTCGTAGCCCATGGCCTCATCGTCGCCAAGGCCCTTGGCCGCGACCTGCTCGGCGAAGCGGCCGGCCTGGTCAACGGGGTCGTTGAGCTCGGAGAAGGCGTTGGCGTACTCGTGGCCGCAGATGACCAGCTCGAAGCGGTCGGTCAGGCGCGGGTCGTCGTCCTTGCGCTTGGAAAGCGGGCTGACCTCCTCGGGGTAGTCGCAGACGAAGGTCGGGTTGACCAGCGTTGCCTCGCCCAGCTCGTCGTAGATCTCGAAGAGGAGCTTGCCCGCGCCCCAGCTGTCCTGGGTCTCGATGCCGCGGGCCTCGCAGAGCTCACGCAGGTGCTCGACGGGGGTGTCCATGTCCACGTGCTCGCCGATGACCTCGGAGGCGATCTCGGACAGCGGGCGGCTCGCCCAGGTGCCGGACATGTCGACGGTCTGGCCCTGGTAGGTGATGACCTCGTGGCCCTCCTCGCAACCGCAGACCTCGCGCGCGATGGTCTTGAACAGGCCCTGCGTGAGCTCCTTCATGCCATTGAGGTCGGAATAGGCGCAGTAGGCCTCCATCGTGGTGAACTCGGGGTTGTGCGTGAGGTCCATGCCCTCGTTGCGGAACTGGCGCCCGATCTCGAAGACGCGCTCGAGGCCGCCCACGATGCAGCGCTTGAGCGGCAGCTCGGTGGCGATGCGCAGGTAGAAGTCGCGATCAAGGGCGTTGAAGTGGGTCACGAAGGGCTTGGCGTTGGCGCCGCCGAGAATGGCGTGCATCATGGGGGTCTCGACCTCCATGTAGCCGTCGGCCTCCATGTAGCGGCGGATCAGGCTGATGATCTGGCTGCGCTTGCGGAAGGTGTCGCGGACGTCGGCGTTCATGATGAGGTCGACGTAGCGCTGGCGGTAGCGAACCTCGCGGTCGGTGAGGCCGTGGAACTTCTCGGGCAGCGGGCGCAGGGACTTGGAGAGCATCTCCAGGTGGGTCGGGGCGATGGAAAGCTGGCCGCGCTTGGTGCGGATCACGTGGCCGGTCGCGCCGATGATGTCGCCCAGGTCAAAGCTGGAAAGAAGCGCCCAGTCATCCTCGGGAAGGTTGTTGACCTGGCAGAAGAGCTGGATGGAGCCCGTGCAGTCCTCGAGCACGATGAAGGCGATCTTTCCCTGCTTGCGGAAGGCACGGATGCGGCCGGTGAGCGAGTAGACGTCCTCGGTCACGTCGCCGTCGGCGAGCTCGGCATAGCGCTCCTCGAGCTCGGCGGCGTGCGCGGTCACGTTCGCGCGGATGGGGTACGGGTTCACGCCGGCGTCGATAAGGGCCTGGCGACGGAGGCGGCGCTGGGCGCGCTCGTCGTTGGTGGCGGGGGCGGAGGTGTTCTGGGCGGTCTGATCGGCCATGGGTGGGCTCCTTCTTGGGGTTATTTCATAAAAGAGCCCCGCAGCTGCGCATATGCAGTCGCGGGGCGTGCGCTCTCGTAGCTTTCGCAGGTACGCTTAGCGGGTAATCCCCGTGATGGTGTACATGCGGGACTTGCCGGACGGGGCGACGACCTCGACCTGCTCGCCCTTGTGGTGACCGATGAGGGCGGCGCCGACCGGGGACTCGTTCGAGATCTTGTGCTCGAGGGAGTTGGTCTCGGTGGTGCCCACGATGGTGAACGAGGTCTTCTTGCCGGCGGCGTCCTCAAGCTCGACGGTGGTGCCGATGGAGACGGCCAGGTTGGCGGAAGAGCCGGCGGCGACGACGGTCGCGTTGGCGAGGATCTGGCGAATCTCGTTGATGCGGGACTCGTTGTGGGACTGCTCCTCCTTGGCGGCGTCGTACTCGGAGTTCTCGGAGAGGTCGCCGAAGCCGCGGGCCTCCTTAATGCGCTCGACGATCTCGTCGTGCTTCTCGCCCTCGCGGTAAGCGAGCTCCTCGACGAGCTTCTGGCGGCCTTCGGGGGTCAGGACAATGTTCTTGGTGTCTGCCATGGTGTCTCTCTAACTCGGGAATGCGATGCGGTGGGGAGAAAAATCGCGGCCGGGGCCGCGATTAGGGACGTGCGGCTAGTTGAGCTTCTCGCCGCACTTGCTGCAGAAGGCGTTGCCGGCGGGGTTCTTGGCGCCGCAGTGGCCGCAGAACTTCTCGTCGGAGGCAGCGGACTCGTCGGCGTCGGCGTCATCGTCGTCCTCGACGACCTCGACAGCGTCATCGTCGGAAGAAGCGGCGTCGGAGGAAGCCTCGGCCTTCTCGTCGCCCTCCATGCCCTCGCGGACGTTCTTGACGGTCTTGCCCAGGGCGGAGCCGATCTTCGGAAGGTTCTTGGGCCCGAAGATGACCAGGACGACAATCAGGATGACGATGAGCTCAGGGGCGCCAAGTCCGAGAATCATGAGTAGTTCCTCCATTAAGGTTGATGTTTGACGGCGTTGGGTACGCAGTCGTATGGGCTAGTATAACGGACGTTTTCGCGCGGGCGCGGCCCGAATGGGCGAAAACGCAAACTCATATGTTATCGCAATAACCGCTGCATGTATACGGGGGTGCGCGTGGACCTTAAAGCATTGTTTATCTGGAGTATCGCGGCGACGGCCGTCCTCACGGCGATCGTGGCGGCGCTGCCATGGCTGCTGCGGCGCCAGGGCGTGACGATGTGCCGCACGATGTTCGGCCTCACGTTGATCTTCGACTCCGAGAACGCCGACGGAACGCCGGTGCGGCTCATCAACGTGAACGGAACGTTCCAGTCGGTGAGCTACGTGCCTGAGGGGCTCCGCTTCGAGCTCGCGTGCGAGTACCACCGCGAGATGGCGGCGCGGATCGAGGAGGTCACGCAGGCGCGGGCGGCCGCGGGCGAGGGGTCGGCGCGCGTGATGGTGATGGGCGGCGGGTGCTTCTCACTGCCCAAATACCTGGCGGCACACGTGCCGGGAGCCGTGGTCGACGTCGTGGAGATCGATCCCGAGATGGTCAAGATCGCGCGCGAGCAATTCTTCCTCGACGAGTGCCTCGAGCAGACCGGCGCCGAGCGCGACGGGCGGATGCGGATCGTGGTCGGTGACGCGTGGGCCGAGCTGCAAGGGGCGGCGGAGCCCTACGACGTCATCGTCAACGAGGCCTTCGGCGGCAAGAAGCCCTTAGGTCCGATGGAGACGGCCGAGGGCGCGCGGGTCGTGCGCGAGCACCTGCGCGAGGGCGGGGTCTACCTGGCCGACGTCCGCTGCCCGCTCGAAGGACGCCGTGCCGCGCCGTTGCGTGAGGTCGAGGCCGCGTTCG
>CAVIBB010000132.1:0-5544 GCA_963640745.1 Paludibacteraceae bacterium | reverse complement strand
AACGTCATCACCATCGGCTCGTTCGTCGCCTACGGCTACCTCACGCAAAACGTCGAAGAGCGTCTTGCCCGCATGCTTAAAGGCCACGGCGCCATGGTGCGGGTAGCGCTTCTCGATGAGGACATGGCGGTAGAAGCGGCCCATCTCCGGAATGGCAAAGATCGCAATGCCGCCGAAGGAACGGGTAGCCACGGGCAGGATCTGACCCTCGGCCACGTAACTGCGGAGCTTGCCCTCGGAGTCGCACTGCAGGCGGTAGAAGGTAACGTCAGACGCCGCGATATCGCCCTCGAGCGTGCCGCGCGTGAAGTCGGGGTCGGAGCCGGCCGGCTCAAGCAGGCGGTGCTGGATAAGCTGATACTTGACCGCTCGGTCAGCACACATCTTGCAGCTGGGGGTGTTGCCGCAGTGGAAGCCCATGAAGGTATCCGTAAGCTTGCAATCGAACTTGCCGGCAATGTCCTCGTCATAGATGTACTGAGGCACAGAGTTGTTGATGTCGAGCAGCGTCACGGTGTCGCCGGTCGCGCACATGCCGATGTACTCAGAGAGCGCGCCGTAGATATCGACCTCGCAGGCCACCGGAATACCGCGGCTGACCAGGCGCGAGTTGACGTAGCACGGCTCGAAGCCGAACTCGGACGGGAAGGCCGGCCAGCACTTGTCGGCAAAGGCAACGTACTTGCGCGCGCCCTTGTGGGCCTCGGCCCAGTCGAGCAGCGTGAGCTCGAACTGCGCCATGCGCTCGAGCAGGTCGGGATAGTAGCGGCCCTCCCCCATCTCGGCGGCCATGTCCGCGCACACCTCGGCGATGCGCGGGTCGCCCGCGTGCTCGCGATAGGAAACGAGCAAATCGAGCTCAGAGTTCTCCTCGACCTCGACGCCCAGCTCGTAAAGACCCTTGATCGGCGCGTTACAGGCAAAGAAGTCCTGCGGGCGCGGACCGAAGGTGATGATCTTGAGGTTACGGACGCCAATGACGGCGCGCGCCACGGGCACGAAATCGGCCATCATGCGCGCAATGTCCGCAGCGGTGCCCACGGGGTAGCTCGGGATATGGGCGCGCACGTGGCGCATGCCCAGGTTGTAGCTGCAGTTGAGCATGCCACAGTAGGCGTCGCCGCGACCGTTGACCATGTCGCCGTCGCCCTCGGCGGCCGCCACGTACATGACGGGGCCGTCGAAACGCTGCGCGATGAGGGTCTCGGGCGTCTCGGGGCCGAAGTTGCCGAGAAATACAGTAAGCGCGTTCACGCCGGCGGCCTCGGCCTCGGCGAGCGCGGCCTCCATGTCCGCCTCAGACTCGACAGCCCGCTTGACCTCGACGACGGGCAGGCCGGCCTCGGCGCACGCCGCCACGATCGCCTCTCGGCGGCTCACGGCCAGCTTGATGGGGAAGCAGTCACGCGAGACCGCGATGATTCCCAGCTTAACCTCAGGGATGTTGCTCGATTGCATGTTCTCTCCTCTCCTGAACAAGACGAAGGCGCAACCCCTCGACTCGTTGAATCCTTGATGATACGAAGGGACTACCCCCGCATCGTTTAAAGCGTGATGTTGACGCCCGTGAGGCGGACAGGCGCGCCGCACGCCGCCTCCTCGCTCTCGGGGTGCGCGAGCAGCCATTTGTTCGACGCCCAAAGAAGCTCGGCGTCACCGCCCGTCGCCGAGAGCGCAGGTCGATCGAGGTTCGTGCCCGCAGGCAGCGCCACGAGAACCTTGAACCCGTCGTCGCTCACCTGGCACGGCGCGTAGTGCAGCGTCGTCGCGTATATCTCAACGAGCACGCCGGCCGGCACGTGGAACGCCTTGACGCGCGACGTATCGAGCTTGCCGCCCACGATGTCGGACTGCTTGGCAAGAAGCAGCACGAAATCGCCGGCCCCCAGGTTGAACTCGCTCGTACGGTGGTACTCAAGGCAGTTGAGCTTGACGTTGTGGCCGTTGCACCAGCCGAACTGGACCGCGAGGCCACCAAAGAGCACGGGCGCGAGCGCGGAAGCGGCGGGGAGGCCCTGGATGGCGGGGTCCTCGGGCACGTAGGCGACGCCGTCGGGCAGCGGCGTGTCGGCAGCAAGCGCCCCGGCGATTACCTGCGTGAGGTCCGCGTCGACGTCGCCCCAAACCGCGCCGTACTCGGCGAACGCCTCGTCGGTAACGGAAAGAACCTCAATCATTATTTATGCTCCAATCCGTGCAAAAGATTCTTTAAGCGCCGGATACATCCCACGCCACGCCTGGTAGCGGGCATCGTAGGCAGCAACCGCCTCAGCGTCGGGCACGACAACATCGCGCACGCTGACCACAGCGTCGCAAGCTGCGGCCACATCGGGGAACACCCCGGCCGCCACAGCGGCAAAAAGCGCCCCGCCATAACCCGGCCCCTGCTCGGTCGCCGGAAGCCGGAGCTCAATACCGAGCACGTTCGCGAGCATCTGAAGCCACAGCCCGCTCTTCGCGCCGCCGCCGCAAACGGTCGAGGCGGCCACGTCCACACCGAGCCCGCGCGCGATCTCCACGGAGTCGCGGATGGCGAAGGCGACGCCCTCCAGCACCGCGCGCGTGAGGTCCGCTCGCGTGGTAGACATGCTCATCCCCACGAAGGCGCCTCTTGCCAGCGTGTCGTTGTGCGGCGTGCGCTCCCCCATCAGATACGGCAAGAAGTACGGCAAATCGAGCGAAGCCTCGCCTGCGTCGATGCCCGCCTGCTCGCCCGCGAAGTCGCCGGTGCCCAAGACGTCGCCCATCCACCAGGCATTGCAGCTCGCAGCAGAGAGAATGCAGCCCATGAGGTGCCAGCCGCCGTCAGCGTGGCAGAAGGAGTGAATGCGGTCGCCCACGGGCGAGAACCCGGCCGTGGGAATGAACACCGTACCCGACGTGCCAAGGCTCACGTTCATGGAGCCGGCGCCCACGCAGCCCGTGCCCACCGCGGCCGCGGCGTTGTCGCCGGCACCCGCGCACACCACGACGCCGGCGGGCAACCCGAGCTCGGAGGCGACCTCAGGCAGCAGCGTGCCGATGGCCTCGTAACTCTCATGGATGCTCGGCAGCTGATCCTCGGTGAGTCCGCAGAGCTCGAGCATAGGCGCCGACCAGGTGCGCGTTGCCACATCGAGCAGCAGCGTGCCGGACGCGTCGGAAACGTCGGTCGCGTACGCGCCGCAAAGCAGGTGGTTCACGTAGTCCTTCGGCAGCATCACGTGCGCGATGCGGGCGTAGTTCTCCGGCTCCTCGTCGCGCATCCAAAGGATCTTCGGCGCGGTAAAGCCGGCGTAGGCGATGTTGCCGGTCCAGGCCAGGAGCTTCTCGGTGCCGACCTCCTCGTTGAGATAGCGAACCTGCTCGACGGTACGGCCATCGTTCCAGAGGATGGCCGGGCGAATCACCCTGTCGTCTGCGTCGAGCGCCACGAGGCCGTGCATCTGCCCGCCGACGCCGATGCCCGCGACCTGCGAAGCGTCATGGCCGGCAAGAAGCGCCGGGATGCCGTGGCGCACGGCGACCCACCAGTCGGCTGGGTCCTGCTGACTCCAGCCCGGGCGCGGAAACTCGACGCCGTAGTCCTCGCTCACCACGTTGAGGATCTGTCCGCCCTCCTCCATGAGCAGGAATTTACACGCGGAAGTGCCCAGGTCAACACCGATGAAGTACATGCCCTCTCCTTCGTACCGCTTGCCTTGCCACTTAGGTCAAGCTGCTTTATGGAACTCATTTTATAAAAGCCTTTGCTAAAATGGCAAGAGTCATTTCGCTTGCCGCGAGCGGCCTGTTTTTGCCCGCGAACGGCATGACTTGCCATTGACAGACGTCTTTATCTCCCGAGGACCCTTTTTATGAGCACACACGACGCCACCGCACCCAAGAACACCCCCGCCGTCTCGGCGGTCTTCGCTTGCCTTTACGAGGCCCGCGCAGCCATGACCAAGCAAGAGGTCGCGAAGGCGTGCAGCCTCAGTCTCCCCACCGTTTACCAGGCGTTTTCTTCTCTTGACGAGCAGGGACTGCTCGAATCGGGCAACGACCGCAGCTCCACCGGGGGCCGCCGCGCGCAGACCTTCGCCATCGCCAGCGGCACCTCGGCCTCCATCGGCATCTCGCTCACCGGCCACAGCGCCCGCTGCATCGCCTGCGACCTCTACGGCGAGAGGATCGAGGGCCTCTATTTCAAACAGCCCCTTCCCGCCCAGCGCACCGCGAAGACGCTCGCAGCGGCCATCGAGGAAATCGCCGGCGCCATGATTTCCGAGCTTAAGCAACGCAAGATTCGACCCATCGGTATCGGCATCGCCGTTCCCTCGGCACTAGAGCCCACAACGGGGCGTCTCCTCAACACCTCGGTGCTCAAGGCCGAGGGAGAGGGGCTTCTTGCTTCCGACCTCACGCGCAACCTCGGCCTGCCCTCAGGCGTCTTCAACGACGCGAACTGCGGCGGGTTCAGCCAGATCTTTCCCGATTCCGACGGGGCGAGCCTCGCGTATCTCTCGCTGGAGCGCGGCGTCGGCGGTGCGCTCATCATCAACGGCAAGCCCTTCGAGGGCCCGCGCGGCACAAGCGGCGAGTTCGGCCACATCTGCATCGAGCCAGGCGGCAAGAAGTGCTCCTGCGGGCAAAACGGCTGCTTAGAGGCCTATTGCTCGAGCAACGCGCTTTCCGACGAGCAGGGAAAGACCCTCGACGAGTTCTTCGCCGACGCCGAGCGCGGGGAAAGCGGCGCCGTCGAGGTGCTCGACGACTATATCGCCCATTTGGCGCGCGGCATCCAGGCCATCCACACCGCGCTCGGCGTCGACGTCTACCTCGGCGGCGAACTCGCGAGTTACCTCATCCCCTACCACGACATGATTCTGCGCGCCGTCGAGATCATCGACCCGCTCCCCGACGGCGAGACCCGCGCACGCTTCGCGAAGCACCCCTTCCACGGCGTGCCCATCGGTGCCGCGCAGCTCATGGTCCAGCGCTTTATTGAGGGTGTGTAGCAGGGCAGGCGCTTCTTGCCAAGCTCGCGGGCGCAGGTCCGCCCGGCAAGAAGCAACCGGGCGTCCACGTTGCGTAAAACGGGGTGATGGCAGCGGCCGAGGGGCCCGCGTTGCGTAGAACGGGGTGATGGCAATAATCGATAGCCCCTTGTTGCGTAAAACGGGGTGATGGCAGCGATTCAGTCTCGAAACGCTGCCATCACCCCGAATTCCGCAACAAACCCGGGAGCCTTATTGCCATCACCCCGAATTCCGCAACATTACCTTCTGGAGTCCCGCGACAGAGCAGCCCCCAGGCTGCCATCCAAGACCGACGATGCGATGAGAAACGTCGATTCTCGTCGAGATACTCGCGAGGTTCTTAACAAGACGTGCACTTATGGGCATCTCTCGCGCCTTCGAGCCTAAAATCCGGCCTAAGTGCACGTCTTAATCTGGGACCGTATAGATATCCCGGCTATGGCCCGAAAGGAAGCGCGCGGATCGACGTGACCCGCCGAGCCGCCGGCATCGCAAAGTGTCAGTGCCGCGAGAAGGGAGAACCTCACATGACCGTGTACATCAC
>CAVIBB010000131.1:0-5662 GCA_963640745.1 Paludibacteraceae bacterium | reverse complement strand
ACCCTTGACTGTATAAATAATGTAATCGATAGGGTTTGCCGAGTTCCAGGCAAGAACCGCCGCGACAAAGATGGCCATGATTGCCGCCACGGCCGGCACGCCGTTGCCGACGGAGAGGTACCGCTTGAGTGCCTGCATGGGAGATTTTCCTTTCGCGCCCGAGGCCGGGCGCCCCGTTGCGGACACCCGGCCTGGAGTCAGAGCCGTATGTTCAGATACCGATGTGCGCCTACGCTAGCTGCGGCGACGGTGCAGGTACGCGCCTGCGCCGATTGCGGAGACCGCGACCAGCACGAAGGCAGCGACGGGAACGGCGACGTCACCGGTCTTCGGCAGCTTGCTCTTGGTGCTCGTCTTGCTGGCGGCGGACTGGGTCGCGCCGTTGTTGTTGGCGGAGCCGTTGGTGGCGGTGCCGTTGGCGCCGCCGTTGGTGCCGCCGTTGGTGCCGCCGTTGGTGGTGCCGCCGTTGTTGTTGCCAGCGTCGCCCTTGTCGGTGTCGCCCTTGCCGGAGTCATCCTTGTCGTCAGAGCCGTCGTCCGTTGCGGACTTCTTGAGGGTGAACTGGTCGAACTGCTTCAGCGATCCGTCGGTGTCCTGGTAGTAAGAAGTGAACACGATGGCGTCGCTCGTCACCTCGACATTGGTGATGGACGGCATGTTGCCCTGCCAGTCGACCGCAGAGAAGGACGGCAGGCCCTGGGCCAGCGAGCTGTTCAGGCGGTAGTACTTGGAGCCGGAAGCGGAGTCGGCGGTGAGGTAGAAGACCTGGCCGTCCTCGGCGGTCTGCTCGGAAGGAGCGGACTCGCCCTTGCTCACGTCGTAGCCGTCGGGGATGACTGGGTTCGTCCCCTCCATGAGGTAGGTGCGGGTGTAGTGGTGGTCATGGCCCATGAGCACGACGTCGATGCCGAGCTCGCTGAAGATCGGCGAGAGCTCCTGGCGGCGCTGGACGATCTCCTTATCCGTGTAGTGGTTGGCCACGGAGTAGGTGGAGTGGTGGAAGCTCACGACCGTCCAGACGGCGTCGGTGTTGGAGGCGAGGGCCTGCTCCATGAACTGCTTGTGCTCGGCCGTGCTCGCGTTGTTGGAGTTGAGCGACATGAACAGCACGCCGTTGTAGGAGAACCAGTAGTCGCCGCCCTGAGAGCCGGCGCCCGAGGTGGCGCCGAGGCTGGACACGTTGGGGTTGTTGAAGTAGTCGCTGTAGCGGGTGTTCGCGGCGACGTGCGCGCCCTCGTCGTGGTTGCCGACCTCGTTCGCGGTGGTCATGGTGCGAAGGGCATCGGGGGCCAGGTACGCGTCGTACTCGCCGTCGGTCTTGGAGCCGTCGTAGTTGTTGATCTGGTCGCCCATGGAGAACAGGAAGCTCGTGCTGCCAAAGCTCTCCTGAGCAGCGGTCATCATGCTGTTCCAGCCCTCGGCGTCAGAGCCGAGCTCTCCGGAGGCGCCGATCTGGGGATCGCCGGCAACGAGGAAGCTGAACGCGGAGCCGCTACCAAAGGAGCCGGTGGTGAACTCATAGGCGTCGGACCAGGCGTCGTCGTTGCCCACGCGGTACACGTAGGTGGTGTTGGCGGAAAGGCCGTAGATGGTGACCTTGTTCGAGTTGTAGCCCTCGCGCTGAGCGGTGGCCTGGGTAGCCTGGAGGGTCTTGATGCCGTCGGCGTCCGTGGGGAACGCGTCGCCCTCCTTATAGCCGGCGGGCACGGCCACGTACTGGACATACGAGGTGTTGGAGGAGGTGCCGAGCCAGTTCAGGCTGCGCTGGGACTCCGTGGCGCCGATGCCCAGGAAGGTGTCGATGACCTCGTCGGCGGCGGGCGTCGAGTCGTCGGCAGCGGAGAGCGTGAGGCTCTTCATGTCGAAGTAGATATCGGAGCTGTCCTCACGGCCGTTGTGGACCTCGACGGTCAGCACGTTGCCCGTGGCCTTAAGGTCGAGCGAAGCTACGTCGCTGAAGTCGATGGTGCCCGTCTTCGGGTCGCCCGCGTTGGAGCCGCCGTAGTTGGTCGTGCCATAGATGGGGTCGGTGCCGTCCTTGACGTTGTTGTCGAACTCGCCGATCACGTGGCCGTTGACCGCGACGATCGCCGCGTCGTCGTAGATGACCTCGCCCGCGATCTTGCCCACAGCGGCGAGGTCATCGACGTCGAACGTGGTGCGGAAGTAGTAGACGGGGATGTCCTTGCCGGCGTTGTCGCCCTCGGCGATATACTGCGTCAGCAGGTTCGTGGGCGTGCAGCCGCCGCCCAGGTCGGCGATCTGGCCCCTCTTGGCGCCGAAGCTGCCGGCCGCCGTCTTCCAGGTGATGTCGGCCGTGGTGGCGTCGGTCGTCCACGTCTTGCCAGGCTGCTCGTTCGCGTCGCTGTACTGCCAAACAGTGGTTCCGGACGTCACGACCTGCTGACCGGTCGCGCCGTCGGTGCTCTCGGCGTATGCCGGCTGATAAACGCCCCCCAGCGAAATCGCCGTCAGCACCATCAGCGCGACCCCCATCGTCGCGAGGGCGCGGCGCCAGAGGGCGCGCACGCCCGTTGTTCCTCTCCGCATTCAAATCTCCGTTTCTCTGCGTACATCGTGTGCCCCGCAAGAGGGGCTCGAGCACCACGTCACGCAGACAACGGCGATGGCGCTCATGCCTCGAACACTTTAGGTTCCTTTCATCTATGGCCCGTAATGCGCGGTCACCGTTTTCGTATGCTTCCCGTAAAGGTTGGGTCTACTTTGTCAGTGAATTAATAAATGCGCAGGTAAAAGCAGTGGTTCGCCATACAGCAAGAAGGGCAGCCGCATTGCGACCGCCCTTCTTTACATCAGGTATTAAATTGTCTGACTTTCTTGCGACCCCGCAGGGAGCTACTCCACGGCATCCGGTTCCACGGCATCGCTCGCCGCGTCGTCACGCGCGGCAAAGAAGCCCCTGTCATCGTCGCAGTCGACCTTGACCGTGTCGCCCTCGTGAACTTCGCCGGCAATGATCAGGTTCGCGATGTTGTCCACGACCTGCCGTTGGACCAGGCGCTTGAGCGGACGCGCGCCATAAACCGGGTCGAGACCGTCGATGGCGAGCGACTGCACCGCCGCCGGCGTGAGCTCGAGCTTGATGCGGTCGCGCTCGAGGCGCCCGCGGACGTCCTTGAGCTGGATGTCCACGATCTTCTCGATGTCCTCGAGGCCGAGCGACTGGAAGACCACGATGTCGTCGATACGGTTGAGGAACTCGGGCTTGAAGCTCTCGCGCAGAGCGTCCATGGCCTTCTTGCGGCCCTCCTCCGCGTCGCCCGAGGCGCCCGCGCCGGCGATGAACTGGCTGCCGACGTTCGAGGTCATGATAATGATCGTGTTCTTGAAGCTGACCACGCGGCCCTGGCCGTCGGTCAGGCGGCCGTCATCGAGCACCTGAAGCAGGATGTTGAACACGTCGGGGTGCGCCTTCTCCATCTCGTCCATGAGGATGACGGAGTAGGGCTGGCGCCGCACGGCCTCGGTGAGCTGGCCGCCCTCGTCATAGCCCACGTATCCCGGGGGCGCGCCGATGAGACGCTGGACGCTGAACTTCTCCATGTACTCGGACATGTCGATGCGCACGAGCGCGCGCTCGTCGTCAAAGAGGCACTCGGCGAGCGCCTTGGCCAGCTCGGTCTTGCCGACGCCGGTGGGGCCGAGGAAGAAGAAGCTGCCGAGGGGCCGGTCGGGGTCGGAGAGGCCCGCGCGGCTGCGGCGCACGGCGGCGGCCACGGCCTTGACGGCCTCGTCCTGGCCGATGACGCGACGATGCAGCTCGCCCTCGAGGTTCTTGAGCTTGTCCATCTCGCCCTGCATCATCTTGGAGACGGGCACGCCGGTCCACGCCGAGACGACCTCGGCGATCTCCTCGCTCGTGACCTCCTCCTTGAGCAGGCCGCCCGACTCCTGCTTGGCAATAAGCGCCTGCTCAGCGGCATCGTAGTCGCGCTGTAGGCTGGGAATCGTGGAGTAACGCAGCTCCGAGGCGCGTGCCAGGTCGCCCTCGCGGGTCGCGCGCTCCATCTCGGTCTTGGCGTCCTCGATCTGGCTCTTGAGGTCCTGGACGCGGTCGATCGCGCCCTTCTCGTTTTGCCAATCGGCCTTCATGCCGTCGAGCTTCTCGCGCGTGACGGCGATCTCTCCCCGCAGGGTCTCGAGGCGCTCCTTGCTCGCGGCGTCCTCCTCCTTCATGAGGGCCTGCTCCTCGATCTGCATCTGGGTGAGCTGGCGGTCGACGGCGTCGATGTCGGAGGGCATGGAGTCGAGCTCCATGCGCAGGCGGCTTGCGGCCTCGTCCACGAGGTCAATGGCCTTGTCCGGCAGGAAGCGGTCGGAGATGTAGCGGTTGGAGAGGTCGGCCGCGCTTACGAGCGCCGCGTCGGTGATGCGCACGCGGTGGTGCTGCTCGTAGCGGTCCTTGAGGCCGCGCAGGATAGAGATGCTGTCCTCAACCGTGGGCTCGCCGACCATGACGGTCTGGAAGCGGCGGGCCAGGGCCTGGTCCTTCTCGATGTACTTGCGGTACTCGTCGAGCGTGGTGGCGCCGATAGCGTGGAGCTCGCCGCGGGCCAGGGCCGGCTTGAGGATGTTGCCGGCGTCCATGGACCCCTCGGTCGCGCCCGCGCCCACGATGGTGTGGAGCTCATCGATAAAGAGGATGATGCGGCCGTCGGCCTTCTCGACCTCCTTGAGCACGGACTTCAGGCGCTCCTCGAACTCGCCGCGGTACTTGGCGCCCGCGACGAGAGCGCTCATGTCGAGCTCGACGATGTCCTTGTCGCGCAGGGTGGAGGGCACGTCGCCGTTGACGATGCGCTGCGCCAGGCCCTCGACGATGGCCGTCTTGCCCACGCCCGGCTCGCCGATGAGGACAGGGTTGTTCTTCGTGCGGCGGCTGAGCACCTGGATGGTGCGGCGGATTTCTTCCACGCGGCCGATGACGGGGTCGAGCTTGCCCTGACGCGCGAGGTCGCAGACGTTGCGGCCGTACTTGGAGAGGGCTTCGAACTCGGTCTTGGAGTCCTGGCTGGTCACACGCTCGTCGCCACGCAGGTCGGAGTAGGCCTCCTCGACGCGCTTGGCGGTGACGCCCGCGGACTTGAGGATGCTGCCGGCCTCGGTCTTGTCGTCGGCGAGGGCGCAGAGTAGGTGCTCGGTAGTCACGTAGGCGTCGCCGAGCTTGGTCGCGAGCTTCTCGGCGGCATTGGCCACGCGCACGAGAGCGTCGCCGGCGCCGAGCTGGGAGTTCGAGCCGCTCACGCGCGGCTGGCGCGCGATGGCGTCATCTACCTGCGACTCGATTGCCTTGGGGTCGGCGCCGACACGCTCGATGATGGCGGACAGGTTGTGCTCACCGGAACTGAGGAGGGCCTTGAGCAGGTGCAGCGGCGCCAGTTCGGAGGCGTTCGCGTCGGTGGCGATGCCGACCGCGGCCTGCAGGGCCTCTTGGGCGGTTACGGCCCACTTGTCGATTCTCATAGTCGTCACCCTTTCTGGGCGCCGCGCAGAACACTGCCGCGCGGCTCGTCGTTTATCACTGGTTCTTATGCCCCATGAGTGATTAAGCTATACAAAATCTAAGTGCTTACGTATCAGATTTACACGTTGGGACGACGGGTTCAAGCGTGCGTCGCGCTGCCCCCGCAAGGTTTTACGC
>CAVIBB010000130.1:0-5676 GCA_963640745.1 Paludibacteraceae bacterium | reverse complement strand
ACCGTGTACATCACCCGCATGGGCATATCCACTCCGACCTCGACCGCAACGAACTAATGCCTAATTGAACCGGCTGCCAAAAAGAGGTCTTGGTCTTTTGTTCTGATACATAAAATTTGGCTGATTTAGCAACCATCGGATCGGAGCGAACATGAGCGACATCAAGATTTATGCTGAGAACCTCGACGAAGGGGCCACCAAGCAGATCGAGACGCTCGCGGCGCTGCCGCCGTTTGAGCACTCACGCATTCGCGTGATGCCCGATGCACACGCGGGCAAGGGCTGCGTCATCGGGTTTACCGCCAACGTGGCCGACGCAGTCATCCCCAACGTGGTCGGGGTGGACGTCGGATGCGGCGTCTATGCGGCACGCCTGGACGCGGAATGCACCGAGGAGCTCGCAAGAAAGCTCGACGCAGCGGCGCACGCCGCCATCCCCACAGGCTTCCTCGTTCACGAAAAACCGCAGATAGAAACCTCAGAACTCGATGCTTACGAGTGCTCGGCAGGCTTCCATGACCGCGCGCAGCTGCTCGGGTCGCTCGGCACCCTCGGCGGCGGCAACCACTTCATCGAGCTGGACCGGGGCCCCGCGGGCGAGCCGTGGCTCGTTATCCACACGGGTTCTCGCGGCATCGGCGCACAGCTCGCCTCATGGTGGCAGGCGAAGGCAACCGCGCACTGGTATGGGCCCGGCGGCGGGGCGAGCACCAAGGAGCGTCGCGAGCTCATCGCCCGCCTCAAGCAAGAAGGCCGCGAGACCGAGATCGAGTCGGCGCTCGCGGAGCTTACGCGCGGGCCGGCCGGTCCCCGCCCGGCCGAGGACCAGTGTTGGCTCGAGAGCGACGAGCGCGACGGCTACCTGCACGACATGGCGCTCGCACAGGGCTTCGCCGCCCGCAACCGCCGACACATCGCCGAGCTTCTCTGCGCCGAGGCCGGCGTAGCGCTCGAGGGTCGCGAAATCGAGAGTGTCCATAACTACATCGACCTCGAGGCGGGCATTATCCGCAAGGGCGCCATCTCCGCGCGACACGGCGAGCAGGTCATCATACCGCTGAACATGGCCGCCGGCTGCGCAATCGGGACGGGCCGTGGCGAGGAGGATTGGAACTTCTCGGCGCCTCACGGGGCCGGCAGGGCGCTCTCGCGCAGGGACGCGATGCACAGTCTCTCCATGGACGAATTCCGCACCAGCATGGAGGGCGTCTACTCCACGACCGTCTGCGAGTCCACCATCGACGAGGCGCCCATGGCCTACAAGGACCCCGGAACAATCCTCTCGTCTCTTGCCCCGACGGTCGAGGTCGCCTTCGTGATGCGCCCTGTCTGGAACTTCAAGGCTACCGGCAACGGACGGCGTTAGGCGTGGACCGCGAGGCTGCAGACGCCCAGGTCAAGCCCCTTGCCGCACCCCGAGAAGCGTAAGACGACCGCGTTGCGTAGAACAGGGTGACGGCAGCGGCCGAAAATCTCTTGTTGCGCAAACCGGGGTGATGGCAAAAATCAGGGGTCCCCTGTTGCGTAAATCGGGGTGATGGCAGGGATTCAACCTCGAAACCCTGCCATCACCCTGTTTTTCGCAACAAACACGGGCTTCTTGCTGCCATTACCCCGTTTTACGCAACACGCCGCCGCCCTGCGCTGCCATCACCCCGTTTTACGCAACGCATTACCCGCGGCCGCCCGGCGACAGCAAATGCAGGCAAAGGGGCCGCGACTTCGCCTGCCCCTTTGCCCGCCGCCTTATCGGCTCCGCGCGTTACTCCATGTAACCGCCCTTGATCGCGGAGACCGCGTGCTGACAGAAGAACTTGAGCACGCCGTCCTCGTAACGGGGTGCCGGCGCCTTCCACGCCGCCCGGCGCTCGGCGAGAACCGCCTCGATCTCCTCGGCGGCCTTCTCCTCGCCGGCGATTCCGCAAATCTCCAGCACACGCCCCGGAATGTCGATGCGGATGAGGTCGCCCTCCTCCACCAGGGCAATCGGTCCGCCGTCGGCCGCCTCAGGCGAGACATGTCCGATGGCCGGGCCCTTCGAGGCGCCGGAGAAGCGCCCGTCGGTAATGAGCGCGATGCTCGCCCCGAGCTCGGAATCGCTCGCGATGGCCTCGGTCGTGTAGAACATCTCGGGCATACCGGAACCCTTGGGTCCCTCATAGCGGATGATCACCGCGTCGCCCGGCTCGACCTCATGCGTGAGCACCGCGTGAATGGCGTCCTCCTCGCAGTCGAACGGACGCGCGCGAAGCGTGGCCCGGAACATCTCGCGCGGAACCACGGTGTGCTTAACCACGGCGCCCTCGGGAGCGAGGTTGCCGTGCAGGATGGCGATGGAGCCGTCCGTGCCGAAGGGGTCGTCGAAGGGACGGATCACGTCCTCGCGCTTAAGGCCCCACTTGGCGAGGTTCGCCTCGCACTTCTCGTAGTAGCCGCTCGCGCGCAGCTCGTCGAGGTTCTCGCCCAGGGTCTTGCCCGTCACGGTCATCACGTCGAGGTGCAGCATGGAGCGAATCTCCTCCATGATGCGCGGCACGCCGCCGGCATAGTAGAAGAACTGCGCGGGCCACTCGCCGGCCGGGCGAATGTTCAGCAGGTAGTGGGCGCCGCGGTGCAGGCGGTCGAAGTCGTCGGCGGAAATCTCGACGCCGAACTCACGCGCGATCGCGGGGATGTGGAGCAACGAGTTGGTGGAACCCGAGATGGCGCCGTGGACCATAATCAGGTTCTCGAAGGCCTCACGCGTGACGATGTCGCGCGGACAGAGGTTGTGCTCAGAGAGCCAGAGCGCCTGGCGGCCGGCCGCTCGGGCGGCTTCGCGCAGGTCGGCGCTGGTGGCGGGAAGAAGCGCCGAGCCGGGAAGCGCCAGACCGAGCGCCTCGGCCGTGACCTGCATGGTCGAGGCCGTTCCCATGAAGGAGCACGCGCCGCACGAGGGACACGCGTTGTGCTCGGCGAACATAAGCTCCTCGTGGCTGATCTCGCCGCGCTCGTAGCGAGCGCTGATGGCGCCGAGCTGCTCCAGGGTAAGAAGGTCAGGGCCCGCGTCCATGACGCCGCCGGTGACGACGATGGACGGGATGTTGATGCGCCCGAGGGCCATGAGGTTCGCAGGCAGGCCCTTATCGCAGCTGGCAACGAAGACACCGGCGTCAAACGGCGTGGCCTTGGCGTGGATCTCGATCATGTTCGCAATGGCGTCGCGGCTAGGCAGCGAGTAGTTGATGCCGTCGTGACCCTGGGCCTCGCCGTCGCAGATGTCGGTGCAGAAGTAGCGTGCGCCGTGGCCACCCGCCTCGGCGACGCCCGCGCGGACCTCCTCGACGAGCTCGAAGAGACCGGCGCTGCCGGGGTGCGAGTCGCCGGCCGTGGACTCGATGATGACCTGCGGCTTGTCGAGGTCCTCAATGCTCCAGCCGGAGCCGAGGCGCAGAGGGTCCATCTCGGGGCTAATTTTGCGGTACTTGCCGGAGCGCGGCTGCAGACGGCTCGCGAGCTCGGCGGCGTCCTTCTCGATTTGGGCTGCGGTGGCGTTCTCCATGATTCCTCTCCTATCGAATATGGGTGTTTACCAGCGGTTGGTTTGAATTTATGGTTACGCGAACGAGGCTTGTTAGAGCCCGGTACTTACGCAAACAGCGAGATAAGAAGCGCGCACGCCAGGCCGGAAAGGCCGATGATCGTCTCCATGACGGTCCAAGAACGCAGCGTGGTCTTCTCGTCGATCTCCAGGAACGACGAGCACATCCAGAAGCCGGCGTCGTTCACGTGAGAAAGCGCGGTCGCTCCGCCGCAGATGGCCAGGCCGATGGCGGCGCGCATGAGGACCGAGGCGCCGGAGACGGCGGGCATGGCGGCCATGATGCCCGAGGCCATGGTCATGGCCACGATTGAGCTGCCGACGGAGGCGCGCACCAGGACGGCAATGAGGAAGCCGACCACCACGAGCGGAAGCGGGCTGCTCTCGAGCAAAGGTCCGATGATTTGGCCCAGACCGCAGTCCTGCAGCATCCAGCGAATCACGCCGCCGCACGCGATGACGAGCAAAATCATGCCCACGGGCTTAAGCGAGCGGTCGGCCAGAGCCTTAAGCTCCGCGCCTGTGTAGCCACGGCGCGCGCCCAACAGGTACATGGCCACGAGAGTTGCCGCGGTGAGCGCCACGAACGGCTTGCCGAGAAACGCGAGGATATCCGCAAGCTCGGCGGGCATGGGCGCGTACGACGAGAGGGTGCCGAGCAGGATCAAGACGAGCGGAGCCAGTACGATGGCGAGGACCATGCCGAAGGAAGGCGGCTCCTTCTCGTCGCCCGAGCCCTCGGCCGCGGCCACGTGCTCGGGGACAGCGGCAAAGATGCGCCCGCCGACGTTGCGGCCCCAGAGCACGCCCGCGACAGCCATGGCCACAAAGGCCGTGGGCACGCCGACGAGGATCATGGTGCCGAGGTCGACGTTCAGGGTGCCGGCTACGAGCACGGAACCCGCCGAAGGCGGCACGAACGCATAGCCCGAAGCCAGGCCGGCAAGAAGCGCGATGCCGTAGTAGAGCGTGGACTTCTTGGTCTGCGAGGCGACGCTGAAGGCGAGCGGGATAAGTACGACGACGCCCGCCTCGAAGAAGACCGTGGTGCCGATGACCAGGCCCGTTATGCCCAAGGCCCAGCTCGAATGCCCCTGGCCGAACTTCTCGATGAAGGTCGAGGCGATCTTCTTCGCGCCGCCGCTCTCCTCGAGGATCTGGCCGAACATCGAGCCCAGGCCGATGAGCAGCGCGATGTTCTGCAGGGTGGTGCCCACGCCCTTGGTCACCGTGGTGGCCACGAGCTCGAGCGGCATACCGGCGCCGATGCCGATGAACAGCGCCGAGACCATCATCGAGAGCACCGGGTGGAGCTTGAGCTTGATGATGAGCGCGAGCAGCAGCGCGATACCCAGGACCGCCGAGACAACCAGGCGCGTGGGATCCGCCAAATACGTTGGGTCTGCCATTTCCTCTCCAATTCATCAGACCTTTGCAATTCGTCTGATGACTATAGCTTTTAGAGAGGTCATCTGACCTTTAAACAAGGAAATTGGCGCGAATTCATCTGATATATCCTGTGAACGGTAGTGATATTCAAGGTAAACGGCAAAGAGCGTGAGTATGGAGACGCCCTGCTTACCCTCAATCCTCTACAATGCATCTGATGACTTACGAGCAAGGAGCACCCATGCCCAAGGACCAAGGCCTGCCCGAAAAACTCGCCGACAAGATAATCCAGCTCATCCTCGACGAAGGCCTCGAGCAGGGCGACCGCCTCCCTAACGAGGCCATCCTCGTCGAGCGTCTCGGGGCAGGTCGCAGCTCCGTGCGCGAGGCCGTCAAGCTCCTGCAGTCGCGCAACATCGTCCGCGTGCGCCAGGGCTCCGGAACCTATGTGGCCTCGAACCCCGGCGTGGTGGAGGACCCCCTCGGCTTCACGTTCATCGACGACAAACGCCGCCTCGCCCACGACCTGCTCGAGGTCCGTTTTATGATCGAGCCCGAGATGGCGAGAATGGCTGCCGAGCACGCGACCCCTGAACAGGCAGCCCGCATAACCGAGCTCTGCAACGAATCCGAGCGCCTAGCGGAGTCCGGCGAGGACTACTCCGAGGCCGACACCGAGTTCCACAGCGCCGTGGCCCAGGCCAGCG
>CAVIBB010000129.1:3970-5729 GCA_963640745.1 Paludibacteraceae bacterium | reverse complement strand
CCTGCCCGCCAGCATGGCGACCGGCCGCGCGGTACCCGAGCTCGCGTCGTTCGTGCCGCTCATGATCTTCCCGCTCGTGCCCATCGTCGCGCTCGCGCTGCTCTGGCGCCGGCGCCTTCTTGCCGTTCTCTCCATCGCGGCGCTCGCCGTCATGGGTTACTGGCACTACGGCTACTTCATCCCCACCGCGACCGTGACCGACAGCGCCAAGGCCGCCGTCACCGCGAGCGCGTCCACGGAGGACTCCGCCGCGCGCATCATGACGCTGAACACGGCGAACGGCGCCGCGAGCGCGGCCGAGGTCGTGCAGATCTGCCGCGAGCAGAACGTCGAGGTGCTCTGCCTGCAGGAACTCAGCGGCACCATGCTCGACGACCTCGAGGCCGCCGGCATCGACGAGGTTCTCCCCTGCCACGTGGTCTCCGACGCGGCGAGCGAGGTCAACAACGGCGGGCGCAACGGGATCTGGACCGCCGCGCCCATGAGCAACATCTCTTATAACTTGGTCGACATCGCCACGAGCTCGATGCCCGCGGTCGACATCACCGTGGGCTCGACCGTCGTGCGCGTGGTGAGCGTGCACCCGAACTCGCCCGTGCGCGGGGCGCAGGACCTGTGGAGCGCGGGCCTGCAATCCATCCAGTCGCTCGGCGAGTACAGCCACAACTACCTGATCATGGGCGACTTCAACTCGACATGGGACCACGCGCGCTTCCGCAAGCTGCTGGGCACCTCGTTCGTCGACGCGGGTCAGCAGGCCGGCGAGGGATTCCACATGACGTACCCGTCCAACAGCAAGATCCCGTCGTTGATCGAGATCGACCACATCGTGTACTCGCGGGGCTCCGGGATCGTGGTGAGCGAGCTGGAGACCATCGAGATCTCGGGGAGCGACCACCGGGCGCTGTTGGGAACGCTGGAGACGCGATAGCGGCAGGGCCGCGCGGCAAGAGGGACGGGCTTCTTGCCCCGGACGCGCGGCGCACAAAAAAGAGCCTCGCGGCTTGGCGAGGCTCTTTTACGCGAGGCTCTTTACAAGGAGCGCGGAGTCGGCGTGGTGGGCGGCGTGGGTATCGAACCAATCGTTGACGTCTCGGAACAGCCAGCTGATGCTGTCGGCGTAGAAACAACGCTCGTGATTATCAATAATTGCACGATACTCGCCGCCGACAAACCACCCGTTGCGGCAAGCGTCGTAGACCTTACGCTGGGAATCATTCAGGTTCTTGACCTTCATTTGAAGCTCCTTTGTCTTGGCTTTGTTGCTGGGTCCAGAATACCCGCTCGGCCTTTAGCGGGCGGTAAGAATCTCGTATTGTGCATGTACTGTGGTGGGCGATATAATCCACGTATATCGCTCGCTACTCAAAAAGGTTTTCGCTATGAATCTGAAGCAGCTCGAGTACTTCATTGCCATCGCGGAGGAGCACCAGATCACCGCGGCGGCCCGCAGGCTCCACATCTCGCAGCCGCCGCTCTCCTATGAGCTGGCCAAACTCGAGAAGGAGCTCGGGTGCCAGCTCGTCGTGCGCGGCCCGCGCAGCGTCTCGCTCACCGAGGCGGGCAAGGTCCTGTACGACCGCGCGACCCACCTCATCGCCATGGCCCACGCGACGGAGCGGGAGGTGGCGAGCGTCGGCACCGGCGCCGGCGGCACCATCACCATCGGCGCGGACCCCGGCTGCTCGGGGCTTCTTCCCCAGGACCGCCTGCTCGACCTGCGGCGGCGCTTCCCCAACGTGGAGATCGAGGTGCGCGA
>CAVIBB010000129.1:0-3912 GCA_963640745.1 Paludibacteraceae bacterium | reverse complement strand
GCATCATGGACCTGCTCGACGGCGGCATCGCCGACATCGGCGTGGTTCGCACCCCCTTCAAGTCCGACGGCCTGCGTTGCCGCTTTGCCGCCGCGGAGCCTCTGGTGGCCGTCATGCCGCCCGAGTTCGAGGTCGGTGAGGAGACGAGCTGCACGGTAGACGACCTCGCCGACTCCCCCATCATCGCCAACCGCCGCATCCTGCCCGAGCTCGAGAAGGCCTTCGAGGTCGCGGGTAGCAAGCTGCGCGTGCCCACGCTCGTGGACGACCCGCGCACGGCCGCGCTCTGGGCGCGCGAGGGCATGGGCATCGCGCTCATCCCCCAGTCGCTGCTGCGCGTGACCGACACGGGAGAGCAATTCATCAAGGTGCTCGCCTGCCGCGAGCTGGAGAGCCGGCCGGCCGTTATCTGGAAGGCGCAGCACGCGGCGTCGGACCTGTTCCGCACCGTCATCGCGCTTCTCGGCGACCTTTCGTAGGGAGCGCGCGGCCGGGCCGAGCGCCGCTGCGGGCCCTCCTTCTTGCCGACAACGCAACAGCCGGGCATGAAACGGTCATTTCTGGGCCTTTTGAGCAGCAGAAATGTGTGTTTCATGCCCGGCTGTCGGGGAAGGGAAGGCGTTTGCTTGCGGACGCGGCTTTACGCGTCGACGTCGTCGGGATCGACGGGGTCGGAAACGGAGGCCTCGGAGACGTTCTCGGTCGGGGCGTCGGTCTCCATTCCGTCACGGAAGTTCTTGACCGTCTTGCCAAGGGAGCTGCCCAGCTTCGGCAGATTCTTCGGGCCGAAGACAACGAGGGCAACGAGGAGAATAACGACAAGCTCGGGAGCGCCAAGACCAAGGATCATGAGGAAAACCACCTTTCGGAACGTGCGACGTGGTTTATCCTAGGGCGCCCCTTCCCATAGGTCTAATACATGTTTTAGACCTATCCATATAGGGCTTGTATCGTTGGCAAGAAACCCGCGACCTGCAAGCGCGCCCCGCCGGGCAGACCGCCCCACCCCGGCGGACCGCCCCGCGCGCCGTCCCCTAGCCCCGCGCGGCCTCGAGCCTACGCAGGACTTCCTTGACCTTATCGATGGCCTCGTCAACCCGGTCGGCCGCGTCCGAGATCTCCTTCTGCACGAGGATGTCCGCCAGCCAGTTGTCGCACGCGATGTCAAAGAAGGCATTCCAGCTGCTCACGTTGGCGTTCAAGGCCGCGAGCTCGCGGACGTCGGCGAGCTCGTTGGTAAAGCGGGCGATTGCGGCGCGGGCCTCGGCAAGCGATCGGTTGGCGTCGCCCAGCCGCGCGTGCTTGACCACGCTGGTAAGAAGCCCGCCGCCCAGGATGTCGACGACGCCCCAGCGCTTGGCGGAGTCGAGCGAGTCGGCGGCGTCATCGAGCGCGGCGAGCGCGTCTTGCCCGGCGGCGATGGCCTCGTCTATCTCCTTGACCCTGTTGTACATAGCGTGTCCCGTCCCTTCTTGCCGACCGTGGCACCAGAGTACGACAGAACACGCGCGCGTTTTGCTCAGCCGCGTGTAAACAGCCATGAACCGCGGGCGTTTTCGATGCGAGCGGCGCCCGCTGTGGGCTATTCTTTGCAACGTCTGTGTTGCAAGTGCCCCAGGTCCGCCGGACGCGCGAGCTGAGGCCAAACCCGAGAGAGGAACCGCAATGCTTCGAATCGGTCTGCTTACCAGCGGCGGAGACTGCCAGGCCCTGAACGCCACCATGCGCGGCATCGTCAAGACGCTCTTCCACAACGTTAAGGGCGAGATCGAGATCTTCGGCTTCGAGGACGGCTACCAGGGGCTTATCTATGGCCGCTACCGCCAGATGAGCTACGGCGACTTCTCGGGCATCCTTACCCGCGGCGGCACCATCCTCGGAACCTCGCGCACCCCGTTCAAGCTGCTCGATACCCCGGAGGCCGACGGCGTCGAGAAGGTCCCGGCAATGCTGCACACCTACCACAAGCTCAACCTCGACTGCCTCTTTGTGCTCGGCGGCAACGGCTCGACCAAGACGGCGAACCGCCTGCGCGAGGAGGGCTGCAACGTTATCTCGCTGCCCAAGACCATCGACAACGACACCTACGGCACCGACATCACCTTCGGCTTCACCTCGGCCATCGACATCGCGACCAAGTGCATCGACGACATCCACACCACGGCCAACTCCCACCGCCGCGTCTTCGTCATCGAGATCATGGGCCACAAGGTCGGCTGGATTCCGCTGTACGCGGGCGTCGCCGGCGGCGCGGACGTCATCCTCATCCCCGAGATCCCCTACGACATGGACAACGTGATCAAGGCGATCGAGGCCCGCGACGGCAACGGCGGGCGCTTCGCGATCATCGCTGTGGCGGAGGGCGCCATCTCCAAGGAGGAGGCGGCCATGAAGAAGAAGGAATACAAGAAGAAGGTCGCGGCGCGCGTGAAGCCGTCGGTTGTCTACGACATCGCCGAGGAGATCGCTGCCCGCACCGACCGCGAGGTCCGCGTGGCCATCCCCGGCCACACCCAGCGCGGCGGGCAGCCGGACGCCATGGACCGCATCTTTGCGACGCAGTGCGGTGTCGAGGCGGCGCAGGCCTGCATGGAAGGCGCGTTCGGCGTGATGATCGCCCAGGTCGCGGGCAAGATGTGCCGCGTGCCGCTCGAGGAGGTCGCGGGCAAGCTCAAGTACGTCGACCCCGAGAGCGACCTCGTGCGCGAGGCCAAGGCGCTCGGCATCTCGTTCGGCGACGAGTAGGTCCGGCGTACGGGCTGGCGCCCGCCTTTGATGACGGCGCCCGCGCTGTACTCTCGCGATGTGCGGTCACACAAAAAATCGGCCCCGCGAGCTGCGACGCATTGAAGCGGCACACGTTGGTTCACAGGCTTCGCGCTTATAAGCTCTTCTCGTCTGAATCGTCGGCGAGAAGGGCTTTTTTATGTGCGAGTGGAACCGCAACCTCATAATCCAGGACATCGTCCTGGCCATCGTGATCAACACATCCGCCACGCTGCTCGGCGGCGACCCGTTCGACCACACCTGGTACACCTTTACCTGCGTGGCGCTGGCCACGAACGTCGTGGGGCAGTTCATCTTGCCGACGGGCGCCGTCGCGACCGTGCTGACCAAGCCGCTGGGCGACGTCGCCTGGCGCATCTACGTGCAGATCTTCATCGAGAACCTGATCTTTGTCACCGTGATCAGCTTTACCGAGGCGTGGGTCCACACGGGCGGCCCGGGAATCGTGTCGGCCTGGCTCGCCACCTACGTGCAGCTCGTCCTCGTCGGCTATGTGACGTCCGTCATCCTCTACCACGCGCTCAAGCCCCGCGACTAGCGAGCGGCCTCGAACCGAGCGGCCCGCGCCCGGCCCCCGCGAACTGCGGGACCGGGCGTTTTTCTTGCCGAGGCGTGTCGGGGCGACGGCTCATGGGGGCTCCTGGGGCCCGTCGCGAGAGCAAAATCACATAAGTGCACATCTTGTTGCGGCTTGGGCGCGTATCCGAAAGCAGGCGCATACGTTTTCGCAGGTCAGCGAAGTGCGGATTTCCAGATGGACGCCTGGATACTCAGAGTGTCCAAATTAAGACGTGCACTTAGCGCATTTTGCTCTGTTCGGGAGCCCGATCGCGACAAAAAACGCCCTGGGCGAATGGCCCAGGGCGCTCGCGGCGCTAAAAAGATGGGGTTACGCGGCGACCGGCTCGGTATCGTCGTCCGCATCGGGGTCGTCAAAGACAGGGAACCCAGTGAACACGGGCACGCCGGTATAGGTACGAGGTTCCTCGACGCCGTCGAGGACGCGACGGGCGCCGGCGGCCATGGCCTCGAGCTCGAACTCGCCGGGGTAGGCGCTCACGGGAGCGATCCAGCCGCAACGTTCCTCAATAGTCGCGACCAGGCCCTTGTTGTGGACCATGCCGC
>CAVIBB010000128.1:0-5741 GCA_963640745.1 Paludibacteraceae bacterium | reverse complement strand
GTTTTTAGCGGTTCGGAAGGCGGCCGGTCGCATTTGACTGGGCGCCTTCCTTAAGCGAGCGGCCTCGCCTTTCGACGAGGTCGCTCTTTTTTGTATCGGCATTTAGCGAGGAGGTCCATCTATGCGTTACGACATCAAGGGAAACCCGTTCGGCGTCGCCGTCTGTGAGCTCGGGCCTGGCGAGGCGTTGAAGTCCGAGTCGGGCTCGATGGTTTGGATGAGCCCCAACATGAAGATGTCGACCAACGCGGGCGGCGGCATCGGCAAGGCTTTCGGACGTCTCTTCTCCGGCGAGTCGATGTTCCAGAACGTCTATACGGCCGAGGGCGGGCGGGGCACCATCGCCTTCGCCGCGAGCTTCCCGGGCGAGGTCCGTGCCATCGAGGTCACGCCCGACCGCCCGGTCGTCGTGCAGAAGACGGCGTTCCTGGCCTCCGAGATGGGCGTCGAGCTGTCCGTCTACTTCAACCACAAGGCTTCCGGCGGCTTCTTCGGCGGCGAGGGCTTCATCATGCAGAAGCTCTCCGGCTCGGGCACGGCTTTCGTCGAGCTCGACGGCTCGATTGTCGAGTATGAGCTCGGCGCCGGCGACCGCATGATCGTGGACACCGGCAACCTCGCCATGTGCGACGCCACCGTCAAGATCGAGGCGCAGACCATCAAGGGCGTCAAGAACGTCCTGTTCGGCGGCGAGGGCCTCTTCAACACGGTCGTCACGGGGCCGGGGCGCGTCTGGCTCCAGACCATGCCCATCTCCAGCTTCGCCTCCGCGCTCGCGCCGCTGATCGGGACGGTCTCGAGCGGCGACTAGGCCGCCTCGCCTTCTTGGCCGGACCTCGATCTTTCGCCTTTAACGAGAAACGCCGCCCCTTCCAGCTGCTTGCGGAAGGGGCGACGTCGTTTAAGGTGCCACGTCAGGGGGTGTCGCGATCTCGCGGCCTAGTAGACCATGCCCATGGCCTCGCGGACCTCGCAGAGGGTCTCGTGCGCGACCTCGTTGGCGCGCTTGTTGCCGTCGTGCAGGATGTCCTTGATGTAGTCCATGTCCTTGAGCAGTTCCTCGCGGCGGGCGCGGATCTCGGCGAAGCGGCCGTTGACGGCCTCGGTGACGACCTTCTTGAGCTGGCCGCCGCCGCCCATGCCGATCTCGTCGGCGAGCTCCTTGGGGTCGCGGCCGGAGCAGATGCCGGCCGTGGTAAGAAGCGCGGAGACCTCGGGGCGGTTGTCGGGGTCGAAGGTGATGTTGCGCTCGGAGTCGGTCTTGGCCTTCTTGATGAGCTTGGCCGTCTCCTCGGCGGTCATGGAGAGGCTGATGGCGTTGCCGTAGGACTTGCTCATCTTGCGGCCGTCGAGGCCGGGAAGCAGCGGCGTGGAGGTCAGAAGCCCCGTGACCTCGGGGAAGACCTCGCCGTAGCGGTTGTTGAACTTACGGGCGATCTTGTTCGTGGCCTCGATGTGGGGCAGCTGGTCGCGGCCCACGGGCACGATGTTGCCCTTGCAGAAGAGGATGTCGCAGGCCTGGTGCACGGGGTAGGTGAGCAGAAGCCCGGTGAGCTCGTGGCCCGAGGCCTCCTGCTCCGCCTTGACGGTCGGGTTTCTCTCCATCTCGGCCTCGGTGATGAGCGAGAGGAACGGCAGCATGAGCTGGTTCTCCTCAGGCACCGCGGAGTGGGTGAAGATCATGGTCTTGGCCGGGTCGATGCCGCACGCGAGGTAGTCGACGACCATGTTGTAGACGTTGTCCTGGATGTTGTCGGTCGTGTCGCGGTCGGTGATGACCTGGTAGTCGGCGATGACGATGTTCGTCTTGATGCCCATGTCCTGCAGGCGGACGCGGTCGACGAGCGTGCCGAAGTAGTGGCCGAGGTGAAGACGGCCGGTCGGACGGTCGCCGGTGAGCATCGTGTAGTTCTCCGGGTTGACGGATAGGTCGGCGTGGACCTGATTGCTGCGCTTGAGCGCGGCCTCGTAGCTTCCCTCGTTGGGCATGGATTCTCCTTCAACGGCTTGAATTCACATCAGGCACTATGGTACGTCAAATACGCGTTAACCGATATATGGGGAATGCCTGCTTGCTGCTACTATGTTCAACATTGGATATTCGTTATGGAAGGATGCTGCCGTGGCCAGCTCATATGGGACAGATGCCGACAAGAGCTCGCTGCGGAGCAATTACCTCACGGCCCGTCGACGCATCGACCCCGCCACCAGGCGTGCGTTGGATTCACGTATCCGCGAGAACCTCGAGTCTTTCGACATCTACGCCGAGGCCCCGCTCGTGCTGGCCTACGTTTCGTACAACAACGAGGTCGACACGCGCTCCATCATCGAGTCGTTGCTGGGGGAGGGCAGGCGCGTCGCGGTCCCGCGCGTGAGCGCCCGCAAGAAGTCCATGGCCTTCTACGAGATTGCGTCCTTGGATGACCTGTCTGAGGGCTATAAGGGGATTCTCGAGCCGCGAGAGGGCCTGAAGGTCCCCCTGGGCACCAAGGACCTCTGCGGCTCCGTCTGCCTCGTGCCGGGGCTCGTCTTTGACGCGCAGGGCTACCGCGTCGGCTACGGCGGCGGATATTACGATCGCTTCCTTCCCTTCTATCCGGGGGACAAGATCGCTCTCGCGCGCGCGACGCAGATGTCGAGCAACCCGCTGCCCGCGGAGCCCACGGACGTCCCCGTGGACTTCATCGTCACCGACCTGGGCGTCTGGAGCTGCCGTTAGGTTTGCTCCACCCGGGGACCCGCTAAAGCACCTGTACAAAGTAACCCGCTCCCAACTGCTGCACTGGGAGCGGGTAATTTCTTGCAGGTATGCTGAGGCGGGCTAGATATCGAGCTTGTCGGCGAGGTCGATAATCGCGCGACGATAACCCTGGATGCCCATGCCCGTGATCGTCTCGAAGCAGGCGGCGCGGATGTAGCTCACCTGGCGAAACTCCTCGCGGTCCTCGACCTTGGAGATGTGAACCTCGACCATCGGGATCCGGACGGCCTTGGCCGCGTCGAGGATGGCGATCGACGTGTGGGTGTAGGCCCCGGGGTTGATCACGATGCCGTCGTACTTGCCGTAGGCGCCCTGGATGGCGTCGACGAGGTCGCCCTCGTGGTTCGACTGGTAGCACTCGCACTCGTCGAAGCCGAGCTCCTCGGCCGTGTCGCGGCAGAGCTTGAGGAGCGCCTCGTAGTTCTCGGTGCCGTAAATGCCGGGCTCGCGGATGCCGAGCATGTTGATGTTCGGCCCGTTGATGACAAGGAGCCTTGCCGGGGCATCCTCGGTCGTTTCGGCCTCAGGCGCCGCAGCGGCCTCGGGGGCTTCTTCATCTGAAGGCGCCGTGACTTCCTCGCCTTCTTCCTCATCCGCGTCGAGAAGGGAGATGAGGTCCTCGACCTGCGCAAGGTCGTCAGTTGTCTTCTCGTCGTCGCTGTCTTCGGGCGACTCGGGGCTCTCGGCCGCGGGCTTAGCCGCGCCGGAAACGATCACGTTCAGGGCCGATCCCTTGGCGGATGCGGACACGGTGTCGGAGTCGACGATTCCGGTGAGGTCGGCGATCGCGTTGTGGACTTCCTCGGCGCGACCCGGCCCGAAAACGACCTCGATGCCGCTGTTGCCCCGGTCGACGATGCCCAGCACGCCTCGCATGGAGGCGATCTGGTTGGGGTCGACGAGACTCGGGTCCTCAGTGCGGATCCTCAGCCTCGTCATGCAGAGGTCGTTGCCGGTTATGTTGGTCTTTCCGCCGACGGCGGCGAGAACTTCCTGTGCGATCTGGAGCGCCTTGCTCACGTGCTTATCCCCTCGGAGTCGAATGCTGCAGTTGCGTTTTGAGCCGCCGCTCCCCATCGACGACCACTGCGCACTATACGTTAGGTAATGTTTCGTTGGGTTTTCGTTTTGACGCCCGTAAATGAAGAGCCCGTTGAACGGCAACGCAGGGCCGGTCAACGGGCATGCTTCGCTAAAAACCCAATCTTTGGATAATGAGCTCGCAATCGCCTTCGGCGCTGCCGGTGCAGGCGACGATAAGGTCGGCCCAGCTGCGGTAGGCGTCCATGCGCTCGCGCGCGAGCTGCTCTACGCCCTTCGCCCGGCTCATGGGGCGGCCCTTGGAAGAGAGCTCGCCGAGCGGCCGGTCGAGCATGACGACGTGCCCGTTCTGCCGCAGCAGGTCGCGGTTCTGCGGGCGCGTCACCACGCCGCCGCCGCACGAGACGACAAGCCCTGACCTCGAGGCGACCTCGCCGGTTACCTGGGTCTCGACGTCGCGGAACGCCGGCTCGCCGTCCTGCTCGATGATCTCCGCGGCGGTGCGCCCCGTCTTCTGCGCGATGGCCTCGTCGATGTCGACGAAGGGGCGTCCGAGCGTGTGCGCGATGCGCTTGCCGGTGGAGGTCTTGCCTGCCCCCGGCATGCCTATAAGCACGATGTTCTCTGTCTTGCGGCGCAGGTCGGCGAGGATGTCCTCGCAAAGCGCCTCGTCGAGCTTCTTGCCTTGGAAGAGCTCGCTGGCAAAGAACGCCTGGGAGACGAGCATGGCGAGGCCGGTCTCGCAAGGGATGCCGAGGCGCTCCGCGTCCAGGCAGATCTTCGTGCGGCAGGGGTTGTACACGATGTCGAGGACGCCCAGAAGGCCGGGCATCTGGGCGAGGGTCTCCGCGGCAAGGGGGGATGCGGGGCAGTTGGGGTACATGCCCACCGGGGTCGTGTTCACGATGACGGCGGCGTCGGCGTTGCGGTCGAGGAGGTTGACGTAGTTGTCCTCGCCCGCGCGGGAGACGACCACGACGTCGGCGCCTACCTCGGCGAGCGACGCGCGGATAGCCTGCGACGCGCCGCCGGAGCCAAGGACCAGGGCCTTCTTGCCGGAGAGGGCGGCCGTTGCGTCGCGCCCGAGCTCGCGCGCGCAGAAGCGCTCGAGCATCCACGAGAAGCCGAGGACGTCCGTGTTCTCGGCAAAGACGGTGCCGTCCTCTCGCCGCACGAGCGTGTTGGCGGCACCGAGCGCCTCGACGCGCGGGGAGCGCTCGTCGGCCGCGCGCGCGGCGTCGGTCTTGTAGGGCATGGTCACGTTGAGGCCTCGCCAGCCGTCCGCCTTGATGAAGGGCACGACCTCGTCGGGCTCGAGCTCGATGTGGCTGTACGGGGCGCTCCCGAGGCGCTCGTGGATGGGCCTCGACCAGCTGTGGCCGAGCTTGCGGCCGAGCAGGCCGAAGGGGGTCTGCGGGCTTCTCACTAAATCACCTCGCTGTAGGAGCCGAGGTAGCGGAAGTCCTGGCAAAGCCCCTCGATGGTGGACATGAGCGCGCGGAACTCGTCGGAGGCGACCGGGCAGTCGATGTCGAAGTAGAAGCCGAACTCGAAGTCGCGCTCCGGGATGGGGCGGCTCTCGAGCTTGATCACGTTGATGTCGAGCGCGTAGAACTTGGCGAGGAGCTTGTAGAGCGAGCCCGGCTGGTGCGGGGTCACGAGCGTCATCGAGGAGCGCTCGGCGCCGGGGTAGATCTCGAGCTTCTTGCTGATGCAGGCGAAGCGGGTGTAGTTGTTGTCGCGGTCCTGGACGGCGGTGCCGAGGACCGAGAGGCCGTAGAGGTCGGCGCAGTTGCGCGACGAGAGGGCGGCCACGTCGTCGCGGCCCGCGTCGGCGACCATCTGCGCGGCGACGGCCGTGTTCTCGCAGATGTGGATGCGGGCCTCGGGCATGGTGGCCAGGAAGTCGCCGCACTGGGGGAGGGCCTGCTCGTGGCTG
>CAVIBB010000127.1:0-5791 GCA_963640745.1 Paludibacteraceae bacterium | reverse complement strand
CATCTTTGTCGCGGCGGTTCTTGCCTGGAACTCGGCAAACCCTATCGATTACATAATTTATACCGTCAAGGGTACGAGCTATGCCAAGGGCGTGATCGAGCGGGTCGAGTCGAGCACCGTCGAGTGGGACGAGTCGGTCGGCCGCAACCTCGGCACCCAGAAGGTCGTCGTCCTCGTACAGACCGGGGAGCACGCAGGCGAGGAGGTCGAGGTCACGAACGACCTCTCGGCCACGCACAACATTGAGGCGACCGAGGGCCTGTCCGTGGTGGTCAAGGTCGACGACCCGCAGGGTAGCGTGCAGCCGTTCTACAGCATCTTTAACTATGACCGGACCGTGCCCATCGCGGCTATCCTCGGGCTCTTCGCCGTCATCATGGGCGCCGTCGGGGGCGTGAAGGGACTTAAGAGCCTCGTCGGCCTCGCCTTCTCGCTCTTTGCGATCATGGAGTTCCTGCTGCCCGGCGTCTATCACGGCGTCTCGCCCATCTTCATGGGCTGCGCGACGGCGCTTATCATCACGGTGCTCAACATGGTCCTTCTCAACGGATTGTCGAGAAAAACCTTCGCGGCAATGGTGTCGACGATGGCGGGCGTGCTCGTGGCCGTCATCCTCTACCTGGTGTTTTCCGAGGCCATGAACCTTTCCGGGTACAACCTCGACGAGGCCGAGGAGCTCCTGGCCGTCCACACGGCCACGGGCCTCGATGTGGGGCAGATCATGTTTGTCGGCGTCGTCATCTCCGCGCTCGGCGCCGTCATGGATATGTGCATGTCCGTGGCGAGCTCCCTGTTCGAGATGGCGCGCCTGAGTGAGGGAATCGAGGGGCGCCAGATTATGCGGAGCGGCATGTCCATCGGGCGCGACATGATCGGCACCATGTGCATGACCCTCATCCTCGCTTTCGCGGGCACGGCGATAGCCGCCCTGCTCGTCATGGTGGCGTACGGCGCCCAGGTCGATACGCTACTGGCTTCCGACTTCGTGGCCACGGAGCTGCTGCAGAGCTTCATCGGAGGCATGGCGGTCGTTCTCTCGGTTCCCATCACGGCCTTCGTCTCGGCCTGCGCCATCTGCGGTTTGCCGCACGGGGGCGGGGAGAAGTGGGCCGCGACCGGCCTGTAGGCCCCGCGCGCGGGCGCCCGCGGTTTCGCGTTAGGATGTGACTATCTGTGACATGCTTCGCGACCAGGAGGCCGCTATGGATAGAAAAGACCTGCCCAACCCCGCCGACGCAGGTGATGCCACGCAGCTGATGGGCAACGCGCCCGTTGGCGGTGACGCAACGCAGCTGATGGGCGGCGCGCCCGCCGCCGACGCCACGCGGCTGATGGACAACGCGCCCGCCGCCGGCTCGCCGACCACCGTCATGGGCTCGGCCCGCACCTCGCAGCTGCCCCCGCGCGGCGCGGCGCCCACGACGGTTCTCGGCCGCGATGCCGCCGGGTCCGTGCCCGCCGCAGACCCCGACGGCTCTGACGACCCTCTTGCCACGCCCGTCGACCTCAACGACCTCACGACCGTCCGCACCTCGGTCGAGCTTCGGTCCCCGGTCAAGAGCACAAAGAAGAAGGGCCTGCCCATCTGGGGCGTCATATTTCTTGTCGTGCTTGTCCTCGGGGCCTTGGGCGCGGCCGGCTGGTACACCTATCGGCTTGAGCTCTGGGGTGGTCACACCGTGCCGTCCGTCGTGGGCCTCGACCAGGCGACCGCCACGACGCAGCTCGAGACTTCCGGCTTTAAGGTGACGGTCGAGCAGGCCTACGCCGACGACGGCATCGGCACCGTTATCTCCTGCTCGCCCACGCCCGGCCAGCGTGCCGAGCCCACCGACGGCGCTACCATCACCGTTGCCGTCGCGCGCACGATTCCGCAGGTCACGGGCCAGCAGATGGACGCCGCCGAGAAGGCGCTCTATGCCGTGGGCGCCACCAACGTCCTCATTCAGTCGGTAAGCTCCGATGCGGAGAGCGGCACCGTGGTAAGCGTCTCTCCCGAGGAGGGCGCGCAGTTCAAGGCCGCGGACCAGATCACGCTCTCCGTCGCCACGCCCTACGTCGTCCCCACGGTCATCGGCTCGACCGTCGACGCCGCCAAAGCCGCTGTCGAGAAGGCCGGCCTGAAGGCCGCGGTTGAGTACGTTACCTCCGACAAGGCCAAGAACACGGTCGTCGAGTCGGACCCCGGGGCGGGCACGCAGGCCAAGGAGGGCGATACCGTCACGCTCAAGGTCTCGACCCCGTATCCTTCCGAGGTCTACTCCCTCGCCGGCTACTTCGACGCCACCTCGCAGGAGATCGCGGCCTACATGGCGCAGGAGAAGTACAGCATCACCTACGGCTCAACCTTCTCGAACGGCGACGCGCACGCCGTCTACCTGGGCACGGATGGCGATACCGTCGCCTTCACGACCTACCCCGAGTCGCCGACCGCGGAGGGCAACGCCCGCGACGACGTCCTGTCCAAGGGCGCGCCCATCAGCGGCGTCTGCTATACCTTCTCGTCGAGCAACGCGCCGGCCGGCTCCGACCAGCAGACCCTCGACGGCGTGAGGGCCGTGATGGGGGCCTGCGGCCTCAGCGGCTACAAAGGCAGCTGCACCGCCGACGACCTCGAGAGGCTCGGCTTCAAGGCGGAGGGGCGCAGCTTCATCTGCGCCTACGGAGAGACTTCTTCCTACTACTGGACGGTGGTCATCGGCGGGTCCGAGGGCGAGCGCCTGGTGAGCGCGATGCTCTTCATGAAGAGTCACTTCGACTCGGTCGACCTCTCCGCCTACGACAACAGCATCGGCAAGTACGTCGCCTACGTGTATCTCTACGACGACTCGTCTGTGCTCAAGAAGGAGTATCCGAGCACGTCCACGGAGCAGAAGGGGGAGTCCGGTGAGCAGTCCGCAGACCAGTCCAAGCAGCAGTAGCGCCGAGGCGCGCGCCGCCGAGGAAGAGAGGCGCGAGTTCATCCGCGCCGAGAACGAGGACGACGACGGCTACGACCCGTATTCGGACCGCCGACCGGTCTCCGAGCCGCTCTTCGAACGCGATCCCTGGGGCTAGGGGTTGGGACCGTCCTTCGGGGCGGAGCTTCGGGGCGGAACGCCTCGACCGGGATTTACAAAGAAGCACCGCCTCGGATTGGCCCCGAGGCGGTGCTTCTTTTTACGTTTGATGTATTGCCGTCGAATGCTTAGCTCGTAGCGCCCCAGTTCGTCTGCATAAAGCCCCACATAAAGAAGACGACGACGGCCAGGATCGCGATGACGACGACAAGTGCGAGGGCCGTCTTGATGCGCGCGGTGCGCTCGCGCTTGACGAAGATGTCCCGCCGGCCCTTGGGGATCTCGAGATACTGCCCGTACTGGAGATCGCGGCGGAGCTTCTTTGCGTCCGAGCGGGAACGGCGGTACGCGCCGCCGCTTACCAGCGAGCCGCGGTTCGTGTACCCCGAGTCGTGCGCGGTGCGGGCGGGCGCGGCCTCGCCGGCGTCGTCGTAGTCGCTCACGGTGCCGACGCTGCGGTGGGCAGGACGTTGACGCACGTACGGCGCGTGCTGCGAGGTGGACTGCGGCGCCGGCTGCGGCGCGGGCGTCGCCGGCGTCTGGGTTTGAGCCTGGGGCTCGCCCGCGACCTGGGCCGGCGCGTTCACCTTGGGCGCGGCGTTCTCAACGTTGGATTCGAGCTGGTCGTCCATAACTGGCTCTCCGAGTTTGGGTACACGTCAATTCGACATATTCTAACGCAGGTCAAATGCCTGGTCGGATTTGCGTGCTATCTCCACGACGTTAAACCTAAGTGTGAGGCACTTAGATATGATGAGTATGTGTCGCTAAGAAAATCTTCGATTTCAGGTTTAAGCGCCATCGCTTCGGGCATATATAACGACGTAACGAGGGGTGCAGGAAGTTCAGGGCACCCAATCAATCACAAAGGAGTGGTTACTATGGCAAGCATGGTTCCTTACGATCGTTTCTCCCGTGGTCTGCGCACTTGGCCGTTTGACGCCTTCGACAGCTTCTTTGATGCGCCGCTGGCCACCCTCTCCAAGGACGCCGGCTTCAAGATGGACGTCGAGGACGCGGGCGACAAGTACGTCGTCTCGGCCGAGCTCCCGGGCGTTAAGCGCGAGGAGATCGACGTCGAGCTCAACGAGGGCCGTCTCTCCGTCTCCGTCGAGCACAAGGAGAGCGAGGAGCAGAAGGCGAAGAACTTCCTGTACAAGGAGACCGGCGAGTGGAGCGCGACGCGCGGCGTCTACCTCAAGGACGCGGCTACCGCGGGCCTGACCGCCAAGTACGAGGGAGGCGTTCTGTCCATCAACGTCCCCAAGCTCGATCAGAAGGCCAACGTCACCAAGATCGCCATCGACTAGTTTTAGGCGGTTTTTTCTCGCAGGCTCATTGAGAAGCCCGGCGGCCAATCCATCGGCCGCCGGGCTTCTTTTCTGCTGCGCTGTTTAGGTCAGTGCAAACGCGCCGGGCGGCTAAGCCCGTCCTCAGCCGCCGCTACCAGATGGTCATGGGGCGATCCTGGCCCGCGGCGCAGATGGTAAGAAGCCCGTCGGGCGTGCGCGCCTCGCTCCAAATCGCGTCCGCGGCCTCGGCGCCGACCGCCGCCGCGAGCGTGCGGACGCAGACGCTCGGCCGGTTGTTTTCTTGCGAGAGGTGCATGGCCACGACCGTCTCGGTGTCCTCGTCCACGAGGTCGCGCAGCGCCTCGGCCGCCTGCTCGTTGGACAGGTGGCCGTGCTCCCTGCCGACCCGCTCCTTCAGATAACCGGGGTAGGGTCCCGTCGCGAGCATCTTCGGGTCATGGTTGGACTCGAGCGCGAGGACGCGCACGCCAAAGAGCGCCTCGGCGGCCTCGGGCGTGAGGACGCCCGTGTCCGTGCAGTATCCCACGGCGTCGTCGTCCGTCTCGAAACGGAAGCACATCGGGTCCGCCACGTCGTGCGAGGTCGGGAAGGCGCGCACCCGCATGCCGGCGAGCTCGAGCTCGCATGAGTGGTCGACCAGCGTGAACGGAAGTCCTATCAGGTCTTTTCTTGCCCCCACGGTGCCGGCGGTCGCGTACATGGGGCCGTTAAAATGCTTGGCTAGGACCGGCAGGCCCTTGGTGTGGTCGCCGTGCTCGTGCGTGACGACGACGGCGCACACCCGCCCGAGGTCGAGCCCGAGCTCCGCCGCGCGCTCGCGCAGCGCCTTGTACGACACGCCGCAATCCACGAGCACGAAGCCCTCCGGCCCCTCTACCAGGGTCGCGTTTCCCTTTGAGCCGCTCGCGAGCACATGCAGGTGAATCTGCGGGTACATTCCGTTCCCTTCGTTGCCGTAAACTTCCAACAGCAAAGACTAATCGATGGGGGAGACAGATATGCCGAGCGTTTCTCGCAGGTATGCCGGCGCGGGACCGCGCTTCGACCGCCCGAGCGGCCGCGACGACGAGGAGCTCATGGCCCCGGTCGTTCTCATGGTCTCGGGCGGCGCGGACTCCACGGCCCTGCTGGTGCTGGCCGCGACCTCCGCGCTCGACATCGACGACGGCCGCGGCGAGGCGCGCATCGCTCGTGAGCGCCTACATGTTTTGCACGTGAATCACCAGCTCAGGGGCATCGACGCCGAGGAGGACGAGGAGGCGGTGCGCGAGCTTTGCGACCGTTTCGGCGTTCCGTGCACCGTGCGGCGCGTCGACGTGGCCGAGCTCGCCGCGCAGACCGACGGCAACGTGGAGAACGCCGGGCGGCTCGCTCGCTACGGGGCGGCCGTCGAGCTCGCCAACGAGCTCTGCGCCGAGG
>CAVIBB010000126.1:0-5867 GCA_963640745.1 Paludibacteraceae bacterium | reverse complement strand
TGGTTGCCGCCATCGAGAAGGCCGGGTACGGGGCCGCGCGCCGCGCGAAGGCGGTGGCGGGCAAGGGGGCATCGGGAAGGGCCGCAGCGCCGGCGCCCGCGCCCGGAGAGGCCGCGGCCAAGGCCATCCGCGAGCGCTTCGTCCAGCTCGTCGTGTCCATCTGCTTCTCGGTCCCGCTCTTCTACATAGCGATGGGGCCGATGCTCGGCTGGCCGGAGATCCCCGGCCTCGACGGCATGGCCAACATGATGGCTTCCACGGTCACGCAGCTGCTCCTGTGCATCCCGATCCTCTTCGTCAACCGCCGTTACTTTATCGTCGGGTTCAAGACGCTTTGGCACCGCTCTCCCAACATGGATTCGCTCATCGCCATCGGCTCGGCCGCGAGCTTCGCCTACAGCGTGGTCTCGGTCTACAAGATGGCCTGGGCCTTCGGCGCCATGGACATGGAGGCGGCGCACGCGGCCATGAACGGCCTCTACCTCGATTCGGCCGGCATGATCCTCGCCCTGATCGACCTGGGCAAGTACTTCGAGGCCCGTGCCAAGGGCAAGACCACCGACGCCATCTCGGCCCTTATGGACCTTGCGCCCAAGGCCGCCCGCGTGCAGCGTGACGGCTCCGAGATCGAGGTGCCCACGGAAGATGTGCAGGTGGGGGACCGCGTGGTTGTGCGTGCCGGCGAGTCGGTGCCGGTAGACGGGCGCGTGGTCGAGGGCTCCGCTTCTCTTGACGAGTCCGCCATCACGGGCGAGCCCGTGCCGGTGGAGAAGAACGTCGGCGACCGTGTGACGGGGGTCACGACCTCGACGCGCGGCTGGTTCGTGATGGAGGCGACGGCCACGGGCGACGACACGACGCTCGCCGGCATCATCCGCCTCGTCGACGAGGCCACGAGCTCCAAGGCCCCCATCGAGCGCATGGCCGATAGAATCGCCGGAGTGTTCGTGCCGGTGGTCATGGGCATCGCCGCGCTTACCTTCGTCGCGTGGATGGCTCTGTCCGGCGACTTCGCGACGGCGCTTAACCACTGCATCAGCGTGCTTGTGATCAGCTGCCCGTGCGCGCTCGGTCTCGCCACGCCCACGGCCATCATGGTCGGCACGGGCCGCGGCGCCGCGAACGGCATCCTCATCAAGTCCGCCGAGTCCCTCGAGGGCGCCTGCGCGCTCGACTACGTGGTGCTCGACAAGACGGGCACGGTGACGGCGGGCAAGCCCCAGGTCACCGATGTCGAGCTCGTCTCCGGCGTGGACGAGCGCGAGCTCATGCGTCTCGCTGCCGCGCTCGAGCGCAAGAGCGAGCACCCGCTCGCCGAGGCCGTCTGCGCCTACGCGGACGAGGTTTGGCCCGGCATCGACGCCGACGCCGAGGTCGAAGGCTTTACGCAGGTCGCGGGTGGCGGCCTCACGGCCCGGGTGGACGGCCGCGCCGTCGCGGCGGGAAACGCTCGCCTCATAGGGGAGAAGCACGTCGCCCTGGGCGACCTTGCGGTGCGTGCCGACGCGCTCGCTTCCGAGGGCAAGACCGCGCTCTTCTTCGCCGCGGACGGGCGCGCGCTCGGGCTTATCGCCGTGGCGGACCCCGTAAAGCCCACGAGCGCCCAGGCGATATCTCGCCTGCATGCTATGGGCGTGAAGACGCTGCTACTCACGGGCGACGCGCAGATCACGGCCGAGGCCGTGGCCCGGCGTGTGGGCGTCGACGACGTGGTCGCCGGTGTGCTGCCGGACCAGAAAGAGGTTCGCGTGCGCGAGCTCCAGCAGGCCGGGCATCGCGTGGCCATGGTCGGCGACGGCATCAACGACGCCCCGGCGCTTGCCCGCGCGGATGTGGGCATCGCCATCGGTGCCGGCACGGACGTGGCGATAAGCTCGGCCGATGTGGTGCTCATGCGTTCCGACCCCGCCGACGTCGCCACGGCGATCGAGCTCTCGCGCGCCACGATGCGCAACATCAAGCAGAATCTGTTCTGGGCGCTGTTCTACAACGCCATTTGCATCCCCGTGGCGGCGGGCGTCCTCGTGGGGGCTGGTATCACGCTCAACCCGATGATCGGCGCGGCGGCGATGGGCTTCTCGTCGGTCTTTGTGGTGGGCAATGCGTTGCGTCTGCGCACCTGGAAGCCGAGCGAGAAGGCGGCGCCCGCGACTACGGGCGCGAGCACGTCAAACGACGCGAACGCGCCGCAGGTAGAGGTATCCATCCGGACGGGCATCGAGGTCCCGGCAAACGATAGTGAGGAGAAAACGATGGAGAAGACGCTCAAGGTCGAGGGCATGATGTGCCAGCACTGCGTGAAGCACGTGACGGAGGCGCTTGCGGGCGTGGCCGGCGTCGAGTCGGTCGAGGTCAGCCTCGAGGCCGGCACGGCGAAGGTGGCTTGCGCCGAGGACGTGGCCGACGAGGCGCTTCTTGCCGCTGTGCGCGCCGCCGACTACGAGTGCGCGATGGCCTAGGGCGAGCGATCAGTTGCGTAATCTGGCGTGATGGCAATAAGCCCCGCGGGGATGTTGCGTAAATCGGGGTGATGGCGAGAAAACCCTTGCCATCACCCCTTTTCTCGCAACAAAACGCCTCATGAGGGTCCTTCTCGCTGCCATTACCCCTCTTTTTGCAACGCGAGGCCGTCCTTTATTGCCATGACCCCCGAATGCACAACACGACCGCCGGGCCGGCACCCGCATGAACAAGAGCCCGGTTTCTCGCGAGGGAGCCGGGCTGTTTGCACCTACACTTACAAGGCTGTGTTTCCGAAGACCTTTTGGAGTGACGATGAACGAGGGCATGACCGGCCAGCAGGTATCGCTATTCGGGGATAGCGCCGAGACGGGCGACGCCGCGGCCAAGGGCGGCCGGCAGAACTCGCCTGCGAACCCGCGCGCCCGCGCCGCGGAGCTGAACCGCCTGCTCAAGACCCATGCCTACAAGTATTACGCGCTCGACAAGCCCGAGGTCACCGACGCCGAGTTCGACCGCTGGGTCCACGAGCTCCGCGCCATCGAGGCCGAGCACCCCGAGCTCGTGTCCGACGACTCCTACACGCAGCGCGTGGGCGGCTACGTGTCCGAGCAGTTCGAGCCGGTTACCCATGCCGCGCGCATGTACTCCATGGACGACGCCATGAACCTCGGCGAGCTCGACGAGTGGCTCGTCCGCACCGACGAGGCACTGGGCTCAACGCCCGAGCATCCCGTGGCCTACACGTGCGAGCTCAAGATCGACGGCCTCGGCGTGGCGCTCACGTACCGCGACGCGCAGTTCGTCCGCGCCGCAACTCGCGGCGACGGCACCACGGGCGAGAACGTGACGGCCAACGTCCTCACCATCAAGGACATCCCGCACGCCCTGGCGCCCGCCGGCCTCGAGCGCGTGGCCGACGCCGGCCTCGGCCAGTCCGTCGAGGTCCGCGGCGAGGTCTACATGCCCAAACACAGCTTCGCGCGCCTGAACGAGGACGCCGACGCCGCCGGACGCGAGCCCTTCGCGAACCCGAGAAACGCCGCCGCGGGCAGCCTGCGCCAGAAGGACCCCAAGGTGACCGCGCACCGCGACCTCGAGACCTTTATCTATGCCGTGGCCGACGAGGCGCCCCTTTCCGTGAGCTCGCAGTGGCAGTTCCTCGAGTGGCTGCGCGACTGCGGCTTCAGCGTGAACCCGAACGCCGCCCGCTGCACGAGCGCCGCCGAGGTGCACGATTTCTGCGCGAACGCCCTTGCGCACCGCGACGACCTCGACTACGACATCGACGGCGTGGTCGTCAAGGTCGACTCCTTCGCCTCCCAGGCCGCCCTCGGCTTCACGGCGCGCGCGCCGCGCTGGGCCATCGCCTTCAAGTTCCCGCCGGAGGAGAAGCGCACCGTCCTGCGCCAGATCCGCATCCAGGTGGGGCGCACAGGCGTGCTCACCCCGGTCGCCGAGTTCGACCCAGTGCTCGTGGCCGGCTCCACCATCGCGCGCGCCACGCTCCACAACATCGACGAGATCCGCCGCAAGAACGTCCGCGTGGGCGACACGATCGTGGTCCACAAGGCCGGCGACGTGATCCCCGAGGTCGTGGGCCCCGTGCTTGACCTGCGTCCCGACGACGCGCCCGAGTTCCAGATGCCCGAGGTGTGCCCCTCCTGCGGCAGCCCCGTCATCCGCGAGGAGGGCGAGGTCGCCTACCGCTGCGTTTCCATCGACTGCCCGGCGCAGGCCACCGAGCGCCTCATCCACTGGGGGAGCCGCAACGCCATGGACATCGACGGCCTGGGCGACGAGCTCGTGGGCCGCATGGTGGAGCAGGGGCTTCTTTCCGACGTGGCCGACTTCTACGACAAGCTCACCGAGGCGTCGCTCGCCGACGTCTCCATGGGCCGTCAGTCCGTGGACGGCGACGACATCGTGGTGGGCAAGGTCATTGCGAAGAAGGTCATGGCGCAGGTGGAGGAGTCCAAGGGCCGCGGCCTCGCGCGCGTGCTCTTCGGCCTCGGCATCCGCCACGTGGGCGCGAACGTGGCGGCGGCCCTCGCCAAGCACTTCGGGAGCATGCAGGCGCTTCTTGCCGCCGGTGAGGAAGACATCGCGGCAATCGACGGCGTGGGGCCCAAGATCGCGGCCTCGGTCCGCGAGTTCCTGAGCATCGAGAAGAACGTCGCCGTGGTGGAGCGCCTGCGCGCGGCCGGCGTCGTGCTCGAGGAGGAGCAGACGGAGCCTGCTCGCCCGCAGACGCTCGCGGGGCTCACCTTCGTGCTCACGGGTACCCTCGAGAAGTACAACCGCACCGACGCCGGCAACCAGCTCAAGGCCCTGGGCGCCAAGGTCTCGGGCTCCGTCTCAAAGAAGACGAGCTACGTGGTGGCGGGCGCGGCGGCGGGCTCGAAGCTCACGAAGGCCCAGAGCCTCGGGGTGCCCGTGCTCGACGAGGACGCTCTTGACCGCATCCTTACCACCGGCGAGGCGCCCGCTGCGCAGGAGTAGGCGGCTTAGCAGGAGCGCTGGCTTTGCGGGAACGCCGGCCAACTTGGAACAGCCCGCCTAACCGTTGTTTATCTCCAGGCGAGACTCCAGCGAGCGAACCGACACCAGGCGATGGGAGCCCTCCCGCCAGCTTTCCAGGGCTCCCGTCGCGCAGAGCTGCGCGACCCGGCTGCGCGACACGCCGAGTATCGTCGCCGCTTCGGAAGCCGAGACAGCGGGAATCGATTTGAGGCTGCGCTTTACGACCAGCGAAAAGACGATTCCGCCGTGCGCAGCAGCTGCCCCGAGCTCGATGGGTCGCGGCTCCATTTGTTGAATGAGGGCGTCGTCGATCCTTTTTGCCAGCCAATCGTTGGCGGCCTCTGCCGCTTCCTCAAGATCGTTGACGGGCAGCGCGTCCTGTTCGAATCCGATCGGCTCGACCATGGCCTGCTCGCTGTCTTTCGAGGCGTAGAACTCGAATTGCTGAAGGTAGACCATGTCGCCTCATCCCGGGATGGGTATGTACTGTGCCTTCATCGTAGGGAATTCAGGCTTCTTTAAGCCTTGCTTGTTACCCCCGTCGGCAAATGGGTGGGGAGGGGGTCTGAACGGCGCGGCGCGCCACACGCGTTGCTTGCCTTTTAAGGCAACCAAAAGCGTGGAGTAGGTTCTTTGTATCGTGTTGACCTGCGGCTTTACATCTAGCTGACTTTAAGCCTCGCTTCGTATTCTTTCTTCAGGCACCTGAGGAAAGGAGCTGCCGTGGGCATATCCCAACCAAAGCACCAACTCGTCTTTAAGCGAAGGGAGACCAAGTTCCTCCTGGACGACGCCCAGCGCGAGGCGCTTGAGCTCGTCCTCGCCGTTCGTATGCGTCCCGACGAGCACGGCCCCTCGACCGTTCGCAACGTCTACTACGACAC
>CAVIBB010000125.1:0-5878 GCA_963640745.1 Paludibacteraceae bacterium | reverse complement strand
GGTCGGTCGCGTACTTCTCGGCGGGAAAGCGAATGTCGGTCCGCGCGTGGGCCTGGGCCCAGGAAGCGGCCTCGGGGCTCACCGAGTCGGAGTCGCCCACGAAGACGTCGGGCACGCCCTCGGCGGCGAGAAGGGCCTCCGCCCCGCGGTCGACCGCGATGACGTAGTCGGCCTCCCGCGCGAGGCGGGCGACGAGCGCAGGCGAGCTCGCGTCGGGCGAGCCGTCAACCACGAGCACCTCGAGCGGCGTCGCGGCGCGCACGTCGGCGCCCCTCTCCCCCGAAGCCGGACGCTCGTAGTCTCGCAGCAGCGCGAGCGAGAGCTCCGCGTATCCGTGCGCATAGATGTCGCAATACGGGCGCACGTCCTCCTCGCGGCGGCCGTCGTGGTCGTTCATGAGCCCGACGACGGAGAACCCCGCGCGATGCGAGGTCTGCACGCCGAAGGGCGCGTCCTCGAAGACCCATACCGAGGCCCGGGCGTCCCTATCGCCGGCGTCGAGCCCCAGGCGGCGCATGGCCTCCAGGTAGACGTCCGGGAACTCCTTGTCGCGGCCGCCCACGTCCTCGGTCGAGACGACGTCGGAAAAGAAGCCGCGCAGGCCGTGGGCGGCCAAGGCGCACTCGAGCTCGCGGACGGGCGTCGAGCTCGCGATGACCATGGGGACGCCCGCCGCGGCGAGCTCGGCGAGGAAGTCGCGCGCCCCCGGCATGGCGGCGATATCGTGCTCGTAGCAGTCGCGCACATGGGCGCAGACGGCCTCGTAGACCTCCTCGGCGCCGGAGCCGAGCCCCAGCTCCTCGTGGACGATGCGGCACATCTCGGCCAGGGCGAGCGACTCGACGCGCGAGAAGAAGCCCTCGGGCATGGCCGCGCCGTAGTGGTCGAAGACCCAGGAGGTCGCCTGCGCCCACATACCCATCGAGTCGACGAGCGTGCCGTCGCAGTCGAAGATAGCGCCTTGTATCTCCATGCCGTCGCCTTTCTTTGCGGGGTGGTCCCCCGCCCCATATGTCGTGTCTGCGTCATATTATGACGGCCCCGAAGCGACCGCGCCGAATTCGGGTACAGTAACCCCGGCAAAAATACGCGTGAGCACGGAGGGTTCAACAAATGGCACGTTACGACTATAAATGCACGAGCTGCGAGACCGTCTTCGAGGTCGAGCACCCCATGAGCGAGCGCCCCGAGGTCAAATGCCCCGAGTGCGGCGCGGACGCCGAGCGCGTCTTCGGCACCAACGGGATCGTCTTCAAGGGCTCGGGCTTCTACAACACCGACCAGCGCGGCGGGAGCAGCTGCACCGTGGCCACGAGCGGCGCCTGCGAGGGCTGCCCGAACGCATAGCCGCACGACGCGCGACTAACCCGTCGGTTGAGGGCGGCCATCTTCCTGCAAACGGGAAGATGACCGCTTTTTTGATGCTCGGGCGAGCCCCGCCGCCGTCGGCCGCTTGGGCGGGCCGCCTTATGCAGGCGAGCCCGCGCCCGCCGCCGGTTAGGCGAACTGGCTGCGGTAGAGCTCGGCGTAGGCGCCGCCCGCGGCGAGAAGCTCGGCGTGGGTGCCCTGCTCGATGATGTCGCCGTGGTCCATGACGAGGATGAGGTCCGCGTCGACCACGGTGGAGAGCCTGTGGGCGATGACGAAGCTCGTACGGTTCTCCATGATGGCCTCCATCGCGCGAACGATCGCCTGCTCAGTGCGGGTGTCGACGCTCGAGGTGGCCTCGTCGAGGATGAGGATCGCGGGGTCGCAGAGCATGGCGCGCGCGATGGTGAGCAGCTGCCGCTGGCCCTGGCTCACGTTCTCCGCGTCGTTGCCGAGCACCGTGTCGTAGCCCTGCGGCAGGGTCCGCACAAAGAAGTCCACGTGCGCCGCGCGGGCCGCCGCCTCAATCTCCTCGCGCGTCGCGCCGGGCTTGCCGTAGGCGATGTTGTCGGCGATGGTGCCCTCGAAGAGCCACGCGTCCTGCAGGACCATGCCGAAACGCCGGCGCAGGTCGGCGCGCGTGAGGTCGCGCGTGTCGACGCCGTCCAAGGTGATGCGGCCGCCGTCGATCTCGTAGAAGCGCATGAGCAGGTTGATCAAGGTCGTCTTGCCGGCGCCGGTCGCCCCCACGACGGCGACCTTCTGGCCGGGCTCCGCCACGAGGTTGACGTCATGCATAAGGAGCTTCCCGGGCGCATAGCCGAAGGAGACGTGCTCGAAGCAGACGCGGCCCCGCGCGGCCTCGGAAAGGACGGCCGGCTCCTCGGGGTCGGGCACGATCTCCTCGGCGTCAAGAAGCTCATAGACGCGCTCGGCGGCGGCAAGGGCCCCTTGCAGCATGTTCAGCGTCATGGAGAGCTGTGTAAGCGGCTCGGTCGCGGTGGTCACGAACTGGAAGAACGACTGGAAGACGCCCACCGTGAGCTGCCCCGCGAGCAGCATCGCGCCGGCGATGAGGCCGCAGGAGACCTGCGCCAGGCGCACGAGCAGGCGAATGGCGGGAGAGATCGCGTTCGTGATGAAGTCGGCGTCGGCCGAGGTCTTGGCGAGCTCGTCGGCGGCGGCGCGCATATCCGCGGCGCTCGCGCCGTCGCGCCCGAAGGCCTTGATCACCGTGCGGCCGGAATAGGCCTCCTCGACCTTGCGCGTCACGTCGCCGAGCGCTTCTTGGCGCCTCGCCGCGACGCGGATGGTTTTGCCGGCCACGAACTTGGTGAGCAGCAGGGACGCCGCGGCAAAGGCGAGGAAGACGGACCCGAGCATGACGCTGTACGAGAGCATGACGCCCACGGCGCCCACGAACATAAGCGCGCTGATGATGATCTGCAGCAGGCCGCGCTGGAGCACCTCGGACACCTTGTCGAGGTCGTTGGTGGCGCGGCTGATGGTGTCGCCCGGCTGATGCGCGTCGTAGTAGGAAAGCGGCAGGCGGCCGACCTTCTCGGCGATGCGCTCGCGCAGCCCGAGGTTCAGGCGCTCGGCAAAGCTCGCCATGACGAGCGACTGGATGGTGTAGAAGACCCAAGCCAGGGTCCATATGCCGAGAAACACGAGGATCTGCGCGCCGCCGTTGCCGAGCGTGACGACGTAGGTCTCCCCCGCTGCCTCCGCGGCCTTGATGTTGCTCCAGAGCAGGTCGACGAGGCCCGCGCTGTAGGCCGGCGCGGCCAGGCTCGCCGCCACATAGAAGACGGCGGAGACGGTGGCGACCACGAGACGCCAGCGCTCGCGGCCGGCGGAGTCCCAGAGGCGCAGGGCCGTGGCGAGGCCGTTGACGGGGACGTCGTTCTCCTCGTTGAGCTGGTCTTCGTTGTTCTTATCGCTGATGGATGCCATGTTAGTTGCCTCCCCTCATCTGGGATTCGTAGATGTCCTGGTAGGTCGCGCAGTCGCGCAGCAGCTCGTCGTGGGTACCGAGGCCGGCCACGCGCCCCTCGTCGAGCACGAGGATCTGGTCGGCGTCGCGGATGGTGCTCACGCGCTGGGCGATGATGAGCACGGCGGCGTCGGCGAGCTCGCCCGCGAGCGCGCGGCGCAGCGCGGCGTCCGTCTTGTAGTCGAGCGCCGAGAACGAGTCGTCGAAGACGTAGAGGTCGGCCTGACGCACGAGGGCGCGCGCGATGGAGAGGCGCTGGCGCTGGCCGCCCGAGAAGTTCGTGCCGCCTTGGGCCACGCGGGCGGCGAGGCCGTCCTCGAGCTCGTGGACAAAGGCGCCCTGGGCCACGTCGACGGCGTGCCAAAGGCGCTCGTCGTCGGCCTCCGGGTCCGCGTCGCGCAGGTTGCTCGCGATCGTTCCCGAGAAGAGCCAGGCCTTCTGCGGCACGTAGCTGATGCGGTCGCGGAGCTCGGCCTGGGTCATGCGGCGCACGTCCAGCCCGCCCACCTCGAGCACGCCCTCGGTCACGTCGAGGAAGCGCAGCAGGAGCTTCGCGATGGTCGACTTACCCGAGCCGGTGGATCCGATGACGGCCGTCGTCTGGCCTCGGCGAAGAACGAAGTCCAGGTCGTGAAGGGTGTCCTCGTCGGCGTCGTCGAAGCGGAAGCTCACATGGTCGAAGCGAGCCACCGGCTCGGCGGCGCCGGCAAGAGGCTCCGCGCCCGGTTCCGCGACCGGCTTCGCGGCGAGGCCCGTGGCGGCCGTTCCTCTTGCCGAACCCACGCCGTCATCCGCCGCCCCGCGCTCGGCCGGGTCCGCGATGGACGGCTCCGTCTGGAGCACCTCCGCGGCGCGCGAGAGGCACGCCAGCGCGCGCGGCACCTGGAGCAGCGCGAACTGCGCCATCATCATGAAGAACATGATGAGCATCGCGAACTCGATCACCGCGGTCACGGAACCGACCTGCATGGCATGGGCGCCGACGCGGTCCATGCCGAGCCAGAAGATAAGCGACTCGACCGCGTTCATGAGGAAGAACGTCATGGTGTCGGTCGTGGCGAAGAGCATGTTGACCCGGATGGCGCGCTCGGCGTAGTCCTCAAAGGTTTCCTCCATGCGGCGGCGCTCGTAGCTCTCCTTGCCGAAGGCGCGGATGACGCGAACGCCGGTGATGGACTCGCGCAGGCGCACGTTCATGCGGTCGATGAAGCCCTGCATGACGAGGAATATGGGGGCCGACTTGGAGACCGCGAACGCGCTCAGCATGAGCACGGCGACCGTGACGCCAAGAAGCACCCAGCCCATCACGTAGTCGATGCCGAACGCGAAGATGACGGCGACGACGCAGGTCACAGGCGCGGGGCCCATCATGGTGAAGCACATGAGGAGGGTCTGCTGCACCACGTTGGCGTCGGAGAGCGTGCGGGTGATCATCGAGCCCGCGCCGAAGCGGTTGAAGTCGGCGGCCGAGAGCGTGAGCGAGTGCTCGTAGACGCTCATGCGCAGGTCGCGACCCACCTTGGCGGCGAGGTTCGAGGCCAGGCGGTAGCTCGCGATGCAACCGAGCGAGCCCAGAAGCGACGCGGCGAGCATCGTGGCCCCGTGGCGCCAGACAGCCTCCATGCCGGCGCCCGACGTCACCGAGTTGAGAAGCGCCGAGAGCTCGGTCGGGACGAGCAGCATACCCACGATGTCGCAGAGCAGCAGGACCAGCGTCGCCGCCGCCATGCCCTTGTACGGGGTTATCAGCCGCGCGAGCAGCCCGAAGGCCGTGCGGCGAGAATAGTCCCTCTCCCAGGTCTCGTTACTCACCTTGGTCTTCCTTCCCTATGCGGTCGAGCTCGGCCTCGACCGCCTCGACGTACTTGTCCATCAATCGCAGCATCTCCGCCTGCTCCGGGGCCGTGAGGGCGCCGAAAGCGCGACGCTCGGCGGCGCAAGCGGGCTCGATGCGCGTCTGCGCGAATTCCCGGCCAGACTCGGTGAGCCGCGCGAGCTTGGCTTTGCGGCTCCCCTCGCAGAACTCAGTCCGGACAAGCCCCTTGCCCTCCAGGTGGCGGATAGCGGAGTTGATCGTCTGCTTCGAGGCGCAGGACGTCGCGACGATGTCGCGCACCGACACCGAGCCCCCCGCTATGTAGATGTCGTACATGACCCAGTAGGCCGACTCGGGCAGCCCGCACTCGCGCGAGATCTCGTAGTACAGGCGGTCCGTCTTGCGGTAGAGGCGATCGAAACTCTCGACCCACGTTTTCATGCCGATGAGGCCGTCTGGGCCCACCGGGATCTTCTCGATGCTTTCCATGCGTTCCATTTCGTCCGATTTCAGACCAACGGGATTGAGTTTAGTCCGATTTCGTACATAATGCAAGCGAATCGACGGACGTAAGGCTACCCCGGAAACGAAATCGCGAACTTTTGTGTTTTGCGCCGATCGAACGAGTATAAGAAGGTAACAAGAGCCGATTTATCTGCGGTTTTTAGCCTGGCGAGAGCTTGAGTGGAAGCAACACC
>CAVIBB010000124.1:0-5893 GCA_963640745.1 Paludibacteraceae bacterium | reverse complement strand
GCGCAGGGCGAGCCACTCGAGGAAGGCGGGCAGCTTCTCGGCCGCCACGGGCGGCAGCGTCGGGTCGGCGATCCGGGCCGCGGGCGCAGGGGATCCGTCGACCGCGCCCGCTGCGCCCGACGGCTCGCCCTCGAGCGCGCCGGCCGCGCGGAGCTGCTCCAGCGACTCGAGCGTCTCGGCCACGTCGTCGTGCGTCTCGTCGAATTCGGCGGCGACGCCCATGAATTCCTTGATGTTCTCGATGCGGCCGTCGGCCTCCACGGAATGCTCGGCCTCGAGCGCGCGGATAAGCCCGGCCTTGTCGACGATGGCCTCGACGACACGGGCGAGCTCGCCGGAGACCTGACGGCCCGATTCGATGACGCCGCAGAAATCGCCGAGCGCCTGGCGCACCTTCGGCGAGAAGAGCCCCGTCTCGCAGATACCCTGCTGGCAGGCGGCATAGAAGCTGATGCCCTCGTCGGCCGCGAGCTGCGAGATCTTGGCGATGGAGGTCGAGCCGATGCCGCGGCGCGGCGTGTTGATCACGCGCTGGACCGACACGTCGTCGTTGGGGTTGCAGACGGCCTTGAGATAGGCCGTGACGTCGCGGACCTCGGCGCGGTCGAAGAATCGCGTGCCGCCGACGATCTTGTACGGGACGCCGGCGCGCAGCAGCATATCTTCCAGGATGCGCGACTGCGAGTTCATGCGGTAGAAGACCGCCATGTCGTCGTAGCTCGTGCCGGCGTCGTGGAGCTTCTCGATCTCCGCGCCGATCCAGCGGCCCTCGTCGCGCTCGTCGGACGCCTGGAAGAGCTTGATGAGCTCGCCGTCGCCGGAATCGGTAAAGAGGCGCTTCTCCTTGCGGCGGGAGTTGTTGGCCACGACGGCGTTCGCGGCGTTGAGGATGTGGCCGGTGGAGCGGTAGTTCTGCTCCAGGCGCACGGTCTTGGCGTCGGGGTAGTCCTTCTCGAAGTCGAGGATGTTCTGGATGTCCGCGCCTCGCCAGGAATAGATGGACTGGTCGTCGTCGCCCACGACCATGAGGTTGCGGTACTTGGCCGCGAGCAGGTTCGTGATGGCGTACTGGACATGGTTGGTGTCCTGGTACTCGTCGACGCTGATGTGCTGGAAGCGGTCCTGGTACTTGGCGAGCACGTCGGGGTGCTTGGAGAGAAGCTCGAGCGCCTTGATAAGAAGGTCGTCGAAGTCCATGGCGTTGGCCTTGGCCAGGCGCGCGTCGAGCGCACGCATGACGCGGCCAGCCACGCGGTCGGCGGGGTTCTGCTCGCTCGCCAGCTCCTCGGCCGAGGTCATGGCGTTCTTGGCCGCGCTGATCTTGGAGCGGACGGCACGCACCGGGAACTGTTTCTGGTCGATGCGCAGGTCGTTCATGATGGACTTGACCATGCGGTTCGAGTCATCGTCGTCGTAGATGGTGAAGTTGTTGGTGTAGCCGATGGCCTCGGCGTCCTCGCGCAGCATGCGCACGCACATGGCGTGGAAGGTGCAGACCCACATGCCGCGCGTGCCGTCGGGCAGAAGCGCCCCCAGACGCTCGCGCATCTCGGCCGCGGCCTTGTTGGTAAAGGTAATGGCGAGAACCTGCCAGGGGCGAACCCCCTCGTCGGCAATCATATGGGCGATGCGCATGGTGAGCACGCGCGTCTTGCCGGAGCCGGCGCCCGCGAGCACGAGGAGCGGCCCGCGCGTGGTCTCGACGGCCTCGCGCTGGGCGGGGTTCAGGCCCTCGAGGTCGAGCGCGGGGCGGTTGGGTGCGGGGCCCCACATAGGGGTGGGGTTGGCCATGGTCGCGGTCGGCGTCACGGGAACGGCGCCCTCCCCCGCCTCGATGGGCAGGTAGTCGTACGTGGCGGGCTCGTACTGAGTCTGGTCATCGGTCATCTGGCGTGGTTTCCTCTCGCTGTCTATTTTGCGACTTATGAGTTTATACGCACCACCGGACAACAATTGGCTCCGCGGCGGCTCTTGACGAAAAGCCCCCGACGCCTCGAGCACAGGACCCACCGGGGCACAAGCACCCAGACCCGCCGCGCGCAAAACGCCGGGCCCGGCCGCAAATCGAGCGGCCGGGCCCGGATTCTTGCCAATAGCTGGAGGCTCGAGGCCAGAAACTAAAGGTCGCGCTTGCGCAGGACGCCGATGCCCACGAAAGTAAGCACGAGGCAGGCAACGCAGGGGACAATCAGATGGGGCAGGTCCTCGACCGGGAAGGCGAAGGAGCCGTCGACCAGGCTGCCCGCGAGGCCGACCGCGGTGTGGGGCAGCCACCTGCAGAGCTCGTTGTAGAGCTCGGAAGCCTGCTGGCCAAGGTTGTTGATGCCGAGCCCGAGGAGGCCCATGACCACGGGGCTGGCCATGACGAAGGCAAGCAGGTACACGAGCACCTGGCTCTTAAAGAGCCACAGGACGGCCATGCACAGGCATGCGCAGGCCCAGTTGACGAGCACCGTGCAGACGAACCACCCGAGGAACGCGGGCACGGTATCTATGCCGGCGATGCCGCTGATGAGGCCGCCGATGACGAGGGCGAACACGGAGGCGACGACGGCGTACAGGACGCTCAGCACGAGAGCGAAGGCCATCTTCTCGTGGTAATACGTGCGCTTGCCGCAGCTGCTCACGATGGTGCGGTCGAAGCCGTTGCGCTTATCGACCCAGCACAGGTGCGCGGCCGAGAGGCAGGTGATCAGGGTGAGGAAGCCGCCCTCCATCATGATGCCGATGATGCAGCCGGTCGGGCTCGCGTAGGAGCCGGAGAGCGCCTCGTTCAGCGCCTGGGCCTCGGCGCTGCCGCCGGAGCTCTGCGCGACACTGGCAAGAAGCGAGCGCACGAGGACGGGGATGGCCCCCGTGAACAGGCCGAACACAAAGAGGGCGATGACGAAGCCGTAGAAGCTGCCGTGACGGCGCACGATGCGGCGCAGATCGGCGCGAAGAAGCGAAAACATCTGGGGTACCTCCCTAGTTCTGCGCGGACGCGGGCGCGCCGTCGCGGGACTTGTTCATGAGCTCGAGGAAGAAGTCCTCGACGTCGCGCTCGGTCTTGGTGAGCTCGAGCACCTGCTGGTTCGCGGCAAAGAGCGCGTCGGAGACCTGCTCGACGCTGAACTGCGTGCTCGGGACGAGGTAGACGCCGTCCTCGGAAAGCGCGATGTTCGCGCCGGGAAGGGCCTGGCGAAGCACGAGCCCGCAGGCCTGCATGTTCTTGCAGCGAACGCGGATGGCGCCGGCAGCGAGCTCGGCCATCTTCTCGCTGTCGAACTCGAGGACCATGTGGCCCGCGTTGATGACGCCGAAGCGCGTGGCGAAGCGGTTGAGCTGGTCGAGGACGTGGCTCGAGACGATGATCGTCATCTCGCGCTCGTGGTTGATCTTCTGCAGGGTCTCGCGCATCTCGCGGGTGGCCTCAGGGTCGAGGCCGTTGAACGGCTCGTCGAGCAGCAGGATCCGCGGGTTGCCGACCATGGCGAGCGCGATGCCGAGGCGCTGGCGCATGCCGAGCGAGAAGTTGCGCGACTGCTTGGAGCCCGTGTTCTGCAGGCCGACGATCTCGAGAAGCTCCTGGCAGTGCTCCTTGGCCCTGCGCACCCCCAGCGCGGTGGCCTTATACATAAGGTTGTCCATCGCCGAGGAATGGTCGAGCAGGCCGGGGGCCTCGATGATGGCGCCGACGCCCGTGCGGCCGCCGCCGGCGCTCGGGTCCTTGCCGAGGACGTCGAGCTCGCCCTGCGTCGCGACGATGAGGCCGCAGATCATCCTCATGGTGGTGGACTTGCCGGCCCCGTTGCGGCCGACGAAGCCGTAGATATCGCCCTCGCGCACATCCATGGCGAGGTCGTCGACGGCGTTGAAGCTGCCGTACGTCTTGGTAAGACCCTGGGCGCAGATAACGCTGTTGGTGCCCGTTGCAGTGGTCATGTTCCCTCCTTCGTTGAGCTTATGAGGGCATGGTAGGGGCACGAGCGCATCAGATGCGCACCACATACAGGTATTGTTTTTGGGGCGAGAAAACCGCGCGCGGCGCAGCGCCGCCGTGACGGAACGCCGCCGCGCCTCGTTGCGCCGCGTCTAGAGCTTGGCGAGCATGGCCTCGCAGCCCGCGAGCACGTCGCGATAGGTGGCGTCGAAGTCGCCCGTGTACCAAGGGTCCGCCACGTCGCGAGGCGAGTCGGTCCAATCGAGCAGGCGGCTCACCTTGCCGTCCGGGTCGCCGCGAAGGATGCGGCTCAGTCCCCATTCGTTCTCGGCATCCATATAGACGATGTGGTCCCAGTCGGCGTACTCGTCGCGGGCAATCTGGCGGGCGCGGTGGCGACGCACGGGCACGCCGACCTCGCGCAGCTTGTTCACCGTGCCGTGATGCGGCGGGTTACCGATCTCCTCGCGCGAAGTGGCCGCGGAGTCAACCACGAACTCGTCCTCGCGACCGGCACGGCGCGCAAGCTCCTCGAACACGAACTGCGCCATGGTCGAGCGGCAGATGTTTCCGTGGCAGATGAACAGGATGCGGGTCATGGAGGGCTCCTCGAATGATGCGAAGGTACCGTCCCTTTGTATCATTTCTTTCGGCCGCATCGCGTTATTCGCTAAAACCGCCAACGCCTACCCAGGGCGGCAGGTTGAGGGAGAATGAGGTCATCTCTTTTCGTGGATGGGGAGAAGCCGTGCCGTTTTCCATAGTGCGCAACGATATTGCCCGGATGAAGACCGACGTCATCGTCAACGCGGCCAACGAGCGGCTGCTCGAGGGCGGCGGCGTATGCGGGGCGGTCTTTGCCGCCGCGGGGCCGCACAAGCTCCAGGCGGCTTGCAGAGAGGTCGCCCCCTGCCCCACGGGCTCGGCCGTCTCGACCCCGGGCTTCGACGCCCCCGCTCGTTGGATCGTGCATGCCGTGGGGCCGCGCTACGTTGACGGCGAGCACGGCGAGGAAACGCTGCTGCGCGGCGCATACCGCTCGGCCCTGGCCGAGTCGGCGCGCCTGGGCGCCCGAAGCATCTCCATGCCGCTCATCTCGGCCGGGATCTTCGGGTATCCGCCTGCCGAGGCGCTTCACGTGGCATGTGACGAGATCAGCGCGTTTCTTGCCACGGAGAAGGCACAGGAAGACGGTCACGAAATGACCGTTTACCTCGTGGTCTTCGACCGAGCCGCGTTCGCGGCGTCGTTGAGGCTCGTCGATGAGGTCAGGTCTTTCATCGACGAGAAGTACGTGCGCTCGCGGCCGCGCCGGGGTCGCCAGGCGGACCTCGAGGCTTCCGCGCCGGTCACGGGTCTCGGCAGCGCGGAAGACTTTGAGGCGGACGCGTGCCTTGCTGCCAGCTTGCGCGTCTTCGAATCGGTGGCGGAACCGGACTCGGCGTCGGCGTCGGCGTCAGCGCCCGCGCCTACGTCTGCGCCCATCGACCGCGGCGAGCTCAGCGAGCTTCTCTCTGACCTGGACGCCTCGTTCTCCCAGGCGCTCCTCGCGCTGATAGACGCCTCGGGCCTCACGGACGCGCAGGTCTACCACCGGGCCAACCTCTCGCGACAGCTCTTCGCGAAGATCCGCCGCGACAACGGGTACCGCCCCACCAAGCAGACTGCCGTGGCCCTTGCGGTGGCGCTTGAGCTGGACTTCGGCCAGACCCAGGAGCTGCTCGCCCACGCCGGCCTCACGCTCTCGGCCTCGAGCAAGTTCGACGTAATCGTCACGTACTTTATCGAGCGCGGCCGCTACGACATCTTTGAGCTCAACGCAATGCTCTTCGCCTTCGATCAGCCGCTCCTGGGGTCGCTGTAGGCTTGGCTTCGGGCGGGCCTGGGCACCAAGCGAGCCCTTACAGGCCAAAAAACCCATTTACCAGCAGATTGTTTCTTGCCACCTTGCTCCTCAACCGAATGTAACCC
>CAVIBB010000123.1:0-5902 GCA_963640745.1 Paludibacteraceae bacterium | reverse complement strand
GAGGCCTGTTTTGAGGGCGCCGCCGCGCCGGTCGAGCCGCCTGCCGCTGAGGTGGTTCCGCAGGCAGGTCCCGCCGTTGTGCGCCGTGAGCGCCTGGAGGCCGTTGCGTCCTGGACCGAGGGCGGTGCCATCGTGGTGGACTTCGGCCAGGTCATCGCCGGACGCTGCCGCATCGCGTGCGACCTTGCCGAGGGGCAGGAGCTCCGCCTCGAGCACGCCGAGGTCCTCGACGCCGAGGGGCGCTTCTTCATGAACATCACCGGGCGCAACAAGGACGCCGTCGACGAGTTCGTCGGCCGCGGCGGCCATGAGACCCTGGAGCCCGACTTCACATTCCACGGTTTCCGTTACGTGCGTATCTCCGGCTGGGACGAGACCGCGCAGGGTGTCTTCGACCCCACGTGCATCGTCGCCTTCGCCATTCGCAGCGACCTTGCCGAGACGGGCCGCATCCGCACCTCCGACGCGCGCGTGAACAAGCTGCTGCAGAACACGCTGTGGTCGCAGCGCGGCAACATGCTCTCCATTCCCACCGACTGTCCCCAGCGCGAGCGCATGGGTTGGGCGGGCGACATTCAGGTCTATGCGCCGACCGGCTGCTTCTTCATGGACCTCGATTCGTTCCTTTCTCGCTGGCTTGACCAGGTCATGGCCGACCAGGCCGACGACGGGCAGGTGCTCGACTACTCGCCGATGCCCAACTCGGCGCGCGGCGGCGCCATCATGCCGGGCGTGTGCTCGTCGGCGGGCTGGGGCGACGCGATCATCACCGTGCCGTGGGAGCTCTACCGCCAGTACGGCGACGTCGACGTGCTGCGCCGTTGCTACGACGCTATGCGCCGCTGGCACGACTACTGCGTGCGCAGCGCGGCGGGGGAGTTTTCCGAGGGCGGCGAGAAGTCCGGCGACGCGCGCTACCTGTGGGACACGACGTTCCACTACGGCGACTGGATGCTGCCGAGCCTGATGGCGGGCGGCCCCATGGAGGGCGCAATGGCCACCAAGGACATCGTGGCCACGTGCTGGCTTGCGCATTCGAGCGACGTGCTCGCTGACGTCTGCGACGTGCTCGGCAAGAAGGACGAGGCCTCCGAGCTGCGCGCCTATGCCGGCAATGTTCGCCGTGCGTTCGTGGGCGTCTACTCCAAGGGAGAGGGCGTGCTCTCGGTCGACTTCCAGGGGGCGTACGTTCTGGCCCTCGCGTTCGGGATGCTGCCTGCGGGCGAGCGCCAAGCCGCGGCCGATCGCCTTGCCGGCATGGTGCGCGGCAACGGCAACAGGCTCGACACCGGCTTCCTTAGCGTGCCGTACCTGCTCGACGTGCTCGGCGAGTACGGGCACGAGGACGTTGCCGAGGACGTGTTCTGGCAGGACGAGTGCCCGAGCTGGCTCTATGAGGTTGATCGAGGCGCCACGACCATCTGGGAGAACTGGCTAGGCATCGCGCCGGACGGCACGGTGGGCACCTTCTCGTTCAACCACTATGCGTTCGGCTGCGTGAGCGACTGGATTGTGCGCAAGGTCGGCGGCCTGCGCCTTCGCGAGCCCGGCTGGGCGGAGTTCGACGTGGCGCCGGCGTTTGTGCGCGGTTTCGACTCGTGCGAGCTTGAGCACGAGTCGGCGGCAGGGACCATTCGCGTGAGCTGGTCGGGTACGGAGTCCGGCGCACGCGAGGTGCGCGTGAGCGTGCCGGCGGGCGCAAAGGCTCATGTGCTTCTTCCCGGCGCCGACGAGCGCGTCGTGAGCGAGGGCGAGCACGTCTTTACCTGCTAAATGATGCAGAGGGACGGCCCTTTCACGGCATTTCCGATGCCCAGTGATTAAAAAATCGAGATCCTGCGTGCTTTATTAAGAAGTTGATATTTGCTTAACTGGGCAAACGTGATCGGGTCGGTCGCCATTCCGGGCGGCCGGCCCGTTTTGACGTCATAAAGCGCCGATAATCCACGCAGAATCGCGAAAAAGTGATCATGCAGCTTCGTTTTCGGCCCCAACGACCCCGTGTCCGCCGCCTTAACGTGCACCCGCCCGCCCTTCGCTCCTTCCTCCCCGCCCCGAGCCCTTCCCGCAACGTTACGAAACGGTCTCGCGGTGCGAGCCGGCGCACCTGCGGCACTTTAGTGTGCTAAAGTGCCATACGCACACGACCGCAGGAAACGCGAGAAGGGAAAGACCCGTGATTGCAGGCACCGCCAGAGGTTTTCGAGACATCCTCCCCAAGGAGGCGCTCGCCCGCGAGCGCATTACCGCCACCGTGAAGGATTGCTTCGCCGGCCATGGCTATCTGCCCGTCGAAACTCCCCTGCTCGAGGACCGCGCGGCGCTTGAGCGCGGCGGCCGCATCAAGAACACCCCGTTCCAACTCTTCGACGCCGACGGCAATCTGCTTATGCTGCGCCCGGACCTTACGCTTCCGGTCGCGCGCCTGGTCGCCGGTCACGTCCACGCCGACGAGCTGCCCGCCCGTTTCCGCTACAACGCGCCCGTTGTCCGCGAGCAGCAGTCGCTCCGCGGCCAGCCGCGTCAGTTCACTCAGCTCGGCGTCGAGCTCGTAGGCACCGACGGCCCCGCCTCCGAGGTCGAGGTCGTCCGCCTGCTTGCCGAGGCGCTGACCACGCTCGAGGTCCCTGCGTGGCGCATTGTCTTCGGCTCCGTTACGCCGCTGACCTCGCTCATTGCCAACTGCTCGCCGAGCCCGGAGTTCTCCGCCCAGGTGCTCAGCCTCGTGCACGACTCCGACCTCGTCTCGCTCGACGAGCTCGTCGACGCCACGCCCGAGCTCAAGCCGTCGGCGGCGCGCGCACTGCACGCTATCCCGCGCATGCACGGCGGCGTCGAGGTTATCGACCGCATCGACCAGCTCTTGGCCGAGGCCGACGTCGCGCCCGCCGAGCGTGGCTGCGCCGAGCTCCGCGCCCTTACCGAGCAGGTGGCCGATCTCTTTGCCGAGGGCCGCGCGAGCTTCGACTTCAGCATCATCAACAGCTTCGATTACTACACGGGCATCATCTTCAAGGGTTATTCCGAGGGCATCGCCGCGAGCGTGGCCTCGGGCGGCCGCTACGACGCGGTGCTCGCGAACCTCGGCCGTCCCGGCCTTGCTGCCTGCGGCTTCGCGCTCTCGCTTGAGCGCCTGCAGGAGGTCTTGGGCGAGCAGGGCGCCTCGGGCGTCGTTACCCCGGGCGTTCGCGTGGCCGCCCGCCCGCTGCGCATCGCCGTGCCCAAGGGCAGCCTCTTCAAGGACTCGCTGCGCGTGCTCGAGGCCGCCGGCCTGCCCGTCGACGAGCTGCGCGACCCCGGTCGCAAGCTGATTATCTCGGCCGGCGACGTCGAGTACATCATCGTGCGCGCCCAGGACGCCCCGGCCTTCGTGGGCGCGGGCGGCGCCGACTGCGGCATCTGCGGCAAGGACTCGCTGGTAGAGGCCGACCTTGACCTGCTGCAGCTCGTGGATCTCGGCTACGGCTGGTGCAAGTTCGTCGTGGCCGAGCCCGCCGCCAACGCCGGCCTCGCCGACCGCAACTACGAGTGGCGCGGCACCGAGCGCGTGGCCAGCAAGTATCCGCGCATCACCCAGCAGTACTACGACCGCATCGGCCGCCAGGTGGACATCCTGACCCTGCACGGCAACATCGAGCTCGGCCCCATCGTGGGCATGGCCGACCGTATCGTGGACATTACGGCCACGGGCACGACCCTGCGCGAGAACGACCTCGTCGTGGTCGATGACGTGATGGAGTGCACCGCGCGCTTCTTCGCGGGCCCGGCGGCGTATCGTTGCGACAAGAGAATCCGCGACCTGGCGGCCCGCCTCGCCGAGGTCGCCGCCGAGGAGGCATAAAGACGATGAGAGAAGTCATCCTTTCCGACGGCCGCGCGCTGACGCAGGCCGACCTCAACCGCTCGGGTGCCCTGCCTGCCGAGATCATGGCCTCCGCCGAGGCCATCGTGGACGACGTCCGCGAGCGCGGCGACGCCGCCGTGCGCGACTACTGCAACAAGTTCGACGGCGCCTGCCCGGCGGAGTTCCGCGTGCCGCAGGAGCTCATCGACGCCGCGCCCGGCATGGTGGACCCCGAGTTCCTGCGCGCGCTCACCCGCGCCCGCGACCAGATCCGCGCCTTCCACGAGAAGGAGCGCGAGGAGAGCTGGTTCACCACGCGCCCCGACGGCACGATTCTCGGCGTGAAGGTCACGCCGGTGGCCTCTGCCGCCGTGTACGTGCCGGGCGGACGCGCGCAGTACCCCTCGACCGTTCTCATGGACACGATCCCCGCCAAGGTCGCGGGCGTCGAGCGCGTGGTCATGGTGACCCCGCCGCAGAAGGACGGCTCGCTTTCCGCCTACACGCTTGCCGCGGCCAAGCTCGCAGGCGTTGACGAGGTCTACGCCGTGGGCGGCGCCCAGGCCATCGGCGCCGTGGCCTACGGCACCGAGTCCATCCCGGCCTGCGACAAGATCGTCGGCCCCGGCAACGCCTTCGTGGCCGCCGCCAAGCGCTACGTCTCGGGCGACGTGGGCATCGACATGGTTGCCGGTCCCTCCGAGGTCTGCGTGCTCGCCGACGCCACGGCCGACCCCGCCGTCGTGGCGGCCGACCTCATGGCCCAGGCCGAGCACGATCCTCTTGCCAGCTGCTATCTCGTTACCTGCGACGCCGAGTTGCCCGCGCGCGTCCTCGCCTGCGCGGATAAGCTCACGGCGCAGTCCCCGCGCGAGGAGATCACCCGCGCCTCGCTGGACAACCGCGGCGTCATCGTCGTGGCCAACACCCTCGACGCCGCCGTCGACGCCGTCAACGTCGTGGCGCCCGAGCACCTCGAGCTCCACTGCGCCGACGCGATGGGGCTTCTTGGCAAGGTCAAGAACGCCGGCGCCATCTTTGTGGGCGCGTGGAGCTCCGAGCCGCTGGGCGACTACGTGGCCGGCCCCAACCACACGCTTCCCACCGGCGGCACCGCGCGCTTCTCCAACCCGCTCGGCGTCTACGACTTCCAGAAGCGCTCCAGCGTGATCTGCTACACGCCGGAGGGCATGCTCGCCGACGCACCCGCCACCCAGGCGATGGCTCAGGCGGAGGGGCTCTGGGCGCACGCACTCTCCGTGGGGATGCGACGTCGCCTCGCCGAGTCCGGCCGCGACGGCTACGAGGACGCGCTTGCCGCCTGCGAGGGCGCGCACCGCGTGGCCTGGCCCGAGGACCTCAACGCCCCCGGCGTGCCCTACCTGCCCGGATACGACGCCAAGAAGGAGAACTAGCATGGCCGGCCTCGACGCGGTCGCCCGCGCGCGCAAGGCGCTGCAGGGGTTCGAGCCCTACGACCCGGCCTTCACGCCGAGCCGCATCAACCTCTCGGCCAACGAGAACACCCACGAGATGCCCGCCGCCTTCGCCTCAGCGCTGCGCGACGCCATGACGGCCACGCCGCTTAACCGCTACCCCGACCCGATGGCCAACGAGCTGCGCGACCTTCTCGCCGCCCGCCACGGCGTGCCTCGCGAGAACATCATTGTCGGAAACGGCGGGGACGAGCTGCTCTTCAACCTGTTCTTCACCTTTGGCGGGCCCGGGCACACCCTGGTCACCTGCCCGCCGGATTTCGCGGAGTACGCGAACTTCGCCAAGATGTGCGAGACGCCCGTCGAGTGCGTCTGGCGCCTCGCCGATGACTTCGAGATCGACGCCGAGGCCCTTCTCGCCGCCGCGAAAGACGCCGCGATTGTCGTTTTGACCTCACCCAACAACCCCACGGGCAACCTTGTCGACCCGGTCGTGGTGCGTCGCCTTTTGGACGAGACGGACGCACTGGTCCTTCTCGACGAGGCCTACGTCGAGTTCGCGGGGGAGGACGCCTCGCTCGCGTCGTGGGTGGCCGAGAACCCCCGCCTCATCATCCTGCGC
>CAVIBB010000122.1:0-6050 GCA_963640745.1 Paludibacteraceae bacterium | reverse complement strand
GGTCACGGACGTCCCCGCCGCCTACGCCGACGCCGCGGCCGATGCCCGCGCGCAGCTCACCGACCTTGTGGCCGAGGCCGACGACGAGATCATGATGAAGTACCTCGAGGGCGAGGAGATCACGCAGGAGGAGCTCGAGGGGCTTCTTGCCAAGGCGCTGGTCGAGCGCATCTTTGTGCCCGTGTTCACGGGTAGCTGCGTGCGTGAGGAAGGTGTCATCTCGTTTATGGATGCGGTGGTCGGCTGGTTCCCGACGATGGCCGACTTCGGGCGTATTCCGCTGGTCAACGGCGAGCAGCTCGACATCTCCGCGGACGACGACCGCCCGGTCGCCTTCGCCTTCAAGTCGCTCAATGATCCCCAGAACGGGCGCCTCAGCTTCCTCAAGGTGCTTGCGGGCACCGTCGCCCCCGGCACCGAGCTCACCAACGCGCGCACCCGCAAGTCCGAGCGCCTGGGCCACCTCTATCTCATGTGCGGCAAGGAGACGAACGAGGTCAAGTCCGCGGCCGCGGGCGACATCGTCGTCGTTCCCAAGCTCGAGGCCCAGACGGGCGACACCCTCTCCGTCACCGGCAAGGTTGAGGCCGCCGCGTTCCGCTTCCCGAACTCGCTTTACCGCATCGCCATCGAGCCCGACAAGCGCGGCACGGAGGGCAAGCTCTACGCCTTCCTCGAGAAGTCCGCGGACGCTGACCCGACCCTCAAGGTCGAGCGCGACGAGGACACGGGCCAGACCGTCATCTCCGCCATCGGCGAGGCGCAGGTCAGCGTGCTGCTCGACCGCCTCGAGGACCGCGCCGGCGTGACTGCCCACACCGTCGCGCTCAAGATCCCGTATCGCGAGACCATCCGTCGCGTCGCCTCCGCGCAGGGCCGCCACAAGAAGCAGACCGGCGGCGCCGGCCAGTACGGCGACTGCTGGCTGCGCGTCGAGCCGAATCCGGCCGCCGGGTACGAGTTCGTCGACGAGGTCGTGGGCGGCCACATTCCGCGTGGCTTTATCCCCGCCATCGACAAGGGCGTCCAGGAGACCATGAAGGACGGCGTGCTTGCCGGCTACCCGATGATCGACGTGAAGGTCGCCGTGTACGAGGGCTCCTATCACCCCGTCGACTCCAACGAGATGGCCTTCAAGACGGCCGCCCGCATCGGCTTCCAGAAAGCCGTCGACCAGGCCGAGCCCGTGCTGCTTGAGCCGATGGCGCACCTTTCCATCACCGTGCCGGACAGCTACGCCGGCTCCGTGATGGGCGACGTCTCGGCGAGCCGCGGGCGTGTCGAGGGCATGGCGGCCGGTGATGGCGTGACGGCGGGCCAGACCACGGTCGAGGCCACGATCCCGTATGCCGAGGTCACCGACTACGCGACCCGCCTGCGCTCGCTCTCGCGCGGTACCGGCGAGTTCACGCTCGAGCTCTGCGGCTATGAGCAGGTCCCGCACGACATCCAGCAGAAGCTCGCGGTCGAGTACGCAGCCCGTCGCGCGGCCGGCGAGAAGTAACGCCGAGTGCAAAGTCTCTGCAAGAGAGCGCCGGCCCTCCCCAGGGTCGGCGCTTCTTCTCACCTGCGGATTGGGGGCAAGTTGACCGACCGAGAGTTGATCATTGGTTATGGCTCCGCACTGGACTTTTGGCGTGCCGCTCGCATCGCGGGAGCGGGCCCGGCGATGGATCCGGAAGGCGTCGTCTATGGAATGTGCCGGGACGACGACCTTATGCCTCGCGTAAAAAGGGCGGCGGACCTGTGCTGCTCAGGTGCGCCCCTCGATGGTGTCGTGACAGAGCGCGGCAAGCGCCGCCATTGCGATGCCCTGAACGACCGCGTGTGGTCGGGCCCGCTCTCGGGGCAACTCACCAAACTGGACGACGATGCATGGGTTTGTTCTTTTGAGGCCGTATTCGTGCAGCTTGCGAGCCTGTTGAATGAGGTCGAGCTTGCGGCGCTGGCCTACGAGATGTGCGGCTCGTACGGGTTGCCGCCCACAGGCGCCGATGAGGGTGCTCAGGATTTGTCGCCCTTGTCCTCGGTTGCCGAGCTCAAGGCGTATGCGTCCGCCGCCCAGGCCCTTGGGACGCGCGGAGGAAGGAGAGCGTACAACTCGCTTGATCTCGTGGTTGACGGGTCCAATTCGTCTCGCGAGACGGATGTTGCCCTTTTGCTGAGCCTCTCTCGGCGAAAGGGCGGGTATGGCCTGCGGGGATTCAAAATGAACGCCGAGGTCAAGGTTCCAAAGGCGCAGCGTCCCGCTTTAGGCCAGGCTGTAATTCGACCGGATTTCTTATGGCCCGATAGGAATGTGGCTTTGGAATACGACAGCAACGCCCATCACCTTACGCCGCAGGAAAAGGAGCACGATGAGGCGCGACGCCGCGTGCTTGAGAGCATGGGACATAGGGTGTTCGTGATGACCAACGAGGTGCTTCGAAGCGATGTCAAGCTCGGCGCCTTCATGGCGGACCTGCAAGAAGCGTTGGGGGTGCGTCGGCCCGCGCCAAGCGTCGCTGTGCTGAGGGCTCAGGAGGAGATGCGCTGGCGTGCCGTGCAAGGTTTTGCGCCAAGTGCGACGTAACGGGCAAGTCGCTGCAAAGTTTTGCGTCAAGTGCTGCGTAGAAAAGGGGTCCTATGGCTTAAAAGGTAGGGTTTATGCCTCATTTGAGCCTTTATAAGGGGCTTAGAGCCCATTTCTGCGTTGCACTTGGTGCAAAACCTTGCACGGGAATCCCTTCAACGTCGCACTTGAATTAAAACTTTGCAGCGCAAAGCGACGCCGAACCTGCGGGAGGGGGGCATCACCGTCCTGCGGGGATATTTGGGCGGCCCGCCCCGAGGCTCGGAAGCACGTGGGGCGGCCGGCTGGCAAGGGCTGACACCGTCGCAATGGGTATGAAACAAGCTGTAGGATTCGACCTGCTAAAATCCAAGCTTTAAGCCGCGTGCGCAGACGTCCTGCGCGCGGCCGTATCTGACCATCGACCCAAGGAGGTCGCGCAATCGCGCATGGACGTAGCCATTAGCATCATTGTCACGTTTGTTCTTACGCTGGTTAACGGATTCTTCTCTGCATCCGAGATGGCGGTGACCACCGCAAAGAGGGCGCTTCTCGAGCCTGAGGCCGAGGAGGGCGACAAACGCGCGAAGAACGCCCTTGACCTCTCGTCCGACTCCGACCAGTTCCTGGCGACCATCCAGGTCGCCATCACGCTCGTGGGCTTCGCTTCCTCGGCCTTCGCCGCCACGAGCCTTTCCGACCCGCTGGCGAGCTGGCTCGTCGGTCTGGGTCTGGCCGAAGGCGTCGCCGGCACCGTCGCCGTCGTGGCCATCACGCTCATCGTGGCCTACGTCTCGACCGTTGTGGGCGAGCTCGTTCCCAAGCGCTTGGCTCTGGCCAATGCCGAGTCCGTGGCCAAGTCCGTGGCCGGCCCCATCCGCGGCTTCATGAAGATCGCGACCCCGCTCGTGTGGCTCACTTCCAAGTCCGCCGCCGGCCTCGCGGCCATTCTCGGCATCAAGTCCGCCGATGACCGCCAGGACGTGTCGGAGGAGGAGCTCAAGTACATGGTCACCGACTCCGACGACCTCTCCGAGGAGGAGAAGTCCATGATTCACGAGGTCATCGACCTTGGCGATACCATCGCCCGCGAGGTCATGATCCCGCGTGTGGACATGACCTGCGTCGAGGACACCAAGAACTTGAACGAGGTGCTCGGCCTTATGCGCCGCACCGGCTTCTCGCGCGTGCCCGTCTACCACGGCTCCGTTGACCGCGTGATCGGCATCGCCCACATCAAGGACATCATCAGCCCCATCATCGACGGCGGCAAGGGCGGCGCGCTCATCGGCGATTACATGCGCACCGCAAACTACGTGCCCGACACCAAGGACATCATCCCGCTGCTCTCCGAGATGCAGACGAGCCACGACCAGATGGTCATCGTCGTTGACGAGTACGGCGGCACCGCGGGTGTACTCACGCTCGAGGACATCGTTGAGGAGATCGTCGGCGAGATTGAGGACGAGTTCGACCCCGACAACAAGTACCTGACCAAGCTTTCCGACAACGAGTGGCTGGTAGACGGCCGTTTCTCGATTGACGACGCGATTGAGCTCGGCTGGCCCATCGAGGACAACGAGGAGTACGAGACGGTTGCCGGCTACGTGCTCGAGCTTGCGGACAAAGTCCCGCACCCTGGTGACCTCTATGAGAAGGACGGCTATTTCTTCCGCGTGCAGTCCATGCGCGGCCGCCGCGTGAGTCTGCTCCGCGTCACGGCGCCCGAGCCCGCGGCGGAAAGCGACGAGTCGGCCGAGGACGATAAGAAGACGGCTGCCGAGAAGGATTAGTCCGCCTCGGCTCTCGTTGACTACAATAAAGAGAATTGCGCGACGCCCGAGCAGCGGGCATGAATGAGAGGGGCCGCGATGGCTCAGCTGTTTGAGATAAAGAAGGTCACCGTTGGCCCGAAGAACCTCGACGCCATCGTCGAGCTCGCTCCCAACGCCCCCGTCATGACGCACGAGGACCTTGAGGGCACGACCCGCGTTTGGGAGGTCATGCCGCAGCTTCGCGACCACGTCTGCCTGGGCGACGAGTCGGGTAACTTCGGCGAGGTCATGGGCTCGACCGAGCTCGCGCACCTGCTCGAGCACGTGACGGTTGAGCTTCTTGCCAGGACCGATATCGCCGGGGACATCTCGTGCGGGCAGACCGCCGAGCTCGGGGAGCGCACGTATCAGCTCACGTTCAAGTGCGTTGACGACGTGCTCGTGGTCGGCGCCCTCTCGTCCGCCGCGTGGATCATGCAGTGGGCGTTCTCGGGCGGCGGCGAGCCGAAGCCCGACGTGGACGCCATCGCCGCCGGCCTTACGGGGCTCGTCGGGAGCCTTCCGGAGCCCGAGCCTCGCGACGAGGAGGAGATTATCGGCGGGCCGGAGCCGGTTGCGGGCGAGAGCAACGGCGCTCAGCAGGTCGCTGAGGCTGCAGAGCCCGAAACCGTCGACGCCGCGACTGAGGACGCTGGGGCTGAGGCCGATTCCCAGGAAGAGCCGGCCGCCGAGCAGGCCCCGGCTTCCGAGTTTGTCGAGCGCGCAATCGATGAGGGCGAGGTCGAGGCGATTCTTGCCGCCGACCCGGTTGTGCCCGAGTGCGACCCGGCCGCGGTGCCCGCCGCCGAGGAGGAAGCTGTTCCGGTTGACGCATACGACGACGTTGTTTGCGACTCGCCGGCGAGCGACTTCCCCGGGCTCTTCGGGGAGGAGGACGCTTCCGAAGACCTGTCCGAGTCCGAGCAGGACGAGGTGTTCGAGCCCGAGGCCAACGAGGAAGTAGACGCCGAGGTTTTCTCGGCAGAGCCCGAGGCCGACCCGGCCGATGAGGTCGCCCCTTCCTCCGAGCCGGAAGCTGAGCCGGAAGCTGAGCCGGAGCCCGCACCTGAGCCCGAGCCGGCGGCCGAGCTCGAGCCCGCCGTCGAGCCGGAGCCCGCACCTGAGTCTGAGCCCCCTGCCGACGACTGGGGTATGGAGAACGTCCCCCGTCCGCGCCTCGTTCGATAACGTTAACCCGGTATCTCCTGCCTTTACCAGCGTTTTATTGGGTAAGAGGTACCTAGTGCAGCAAGCAAGCAGCCAACCATTTTGGAGGATCCCATGAGCAAGAAGACCACCGGCTTTATTCTTGGCAGCATCTTCGGAGCCGCCGCTGGCGTCGTTGCCGGCATCATGATCGCCCCGCGCTCCGGTGCCGAGTCCCGCGCGATGGCCGCTGACGCGATGAACGATGCCTGGGATTCCGCCGTCGACACCTACGAGCGCGCCGGCCAGGCCGTCGAGGACCAGGTTTCCGGCGTCCGCCCGACCGTCGACGCCAAGACCGACGAGCTCCGCGCCAAGGTCGACGCCGCCCGCGAGCGCATGGATCAGCTCCGCGACTCCCTCTCCGACGTCGTCGCGCAGACCTCCGCGCAGGTCAGCGACGCCGTGACCGACGTGACCGACAAGGTCGTCTCGATGGCCGACGCTGCCGCCGAGCAGGCTTCCGCTCCCGCCGAGGC
>CAVIBB010000121.1:1207-6073 GCA_963640745.1 Paludibacteraceae bacterium | reverse complement strand
TTCCCCAACTGCCTGGGGCTCGAGGTGGCCGGGCAGATCCTCGCCGGCGGCGCCGACAAGTGCCGCGAGGCCGGCGTCATCGTGGCGGGCGGCCACTCCATCAACGACCACGAGCCCAAGTTCGGCCTCGCCGTCACGGGTTTCGTCGAGCTCGACCGCATGCTCGCAAACGGCGGCGCGCGCGAGGGCGACGCGCTCGTGCTCACCAAGGCACTCGGGACGGGCGTGCTCACCACCGCGTACAAGGCGCAGCTTTTGGACGAGGCCGGCGTCAAGGTGGCCACGGACTCCATGATCTCCCTCAACAAGTACGGCGCCGAGGCCCTGGACGGGCTCGACGCGCACGCCGCCACCGACGTCACGGGCTTCTCGCTCATGGGGCACGCCTGCGAGATGGCCGAGGCGAGCGGCGTCACGCTGGAGATCCGCGCGGCGGACGTCCCCGTGATGGAACGCGCCCGCGAGATGGCGCAGATGGGGCTTATCCCCGCAGGCGCCTACCGCAACCGCGATTTCTTCGGACCACGCGTCCAGATGGGCGCCGATGTCCCGCTCGACCTCGCCGACGTGCTCTTTGACCCGCAGACATCCGGCGGCCTGCTCGTGGCCCTTCCCGAGGCCGAGGCCGAGGGCTATGCGGCGCGCCTGCGCGACCTCGGCCAGCCGGCGGCGGTCATCGGCCGCGTCGCGGGGAAGTCGGAAAGCTCCGTGCGCGTTACCATGTAGTTCGTGCCCAGCGATGGCCGCAGGGCACCGGCCACGACCCGTGACCTGCGCGTCGTTCGCTTCTTGCCAATACACGCTTCGAGAAAGGAAGCACATCATGTCCGATACCAAGCTCACCGTCGACGCCCGCGGCGACGCCTGCCCGCTGCCCGTCGTCAAGACCCTCAAGGCCCTGGGCGCCCTCGGCGGCCCCGGCGAGGTCGAGACCATCGTGGACAACAAGGTCGCCGTCGAGAACCTGAGCCGCATGGCCGCCTCCAAGGGCTGCGCCTTCGCGAGCGAGCAGGCCGGCGAGAAGGAATGGCGCTGCGTGACCACCGCCTCCGAGGCCGTGGCCGTCGCCGCGGGCGAGGCGGAGTCCGCCGAGTGCTACGTCCCTGCGCAGAAGAACGTCGTGGTCCAGGTCTCCGCCGGCGTCATGGGCACGGGCGACGACGTCCTCGGCAAGAAGCTCATGAAGGCCTTCATCTTCTCGCTTACCCAGCTCGACGAGCTGCCGCAGACCATCCTCTTCTACAACGGCGGCGCGCACCTGACCTGCGAGGGGTCCGACTCGCTCGAGGACCTCAAGAACCTGGCCGACGCCGGGGTCGAGATCCTGACCTGCGGCACCTGCACCGATTTCTACGGCATCACCGACAAGCTCGCGGTCGGCGAGCTCACCAACATGTACGTGATCGCCCAGAAGCTCTCCGGCGCCTCCGTCGTCGTGAGGCCGTAGGCCGTGCCGCGCGTCCGCAGGCCGGCGCTCGTGGTCACGTTCCCGACCACGGCGGCGGCCATGAGCTGCGAGGAGCTGTGCGAAGAGAAAGGCCTGCCGGGGCGCATGATACCCGTGCCGGGCGAGATCTCCGCCGGATGCGGCCTCGCGTGGAAGGCGGCGCCGGGCGACCGTGAGGCGCTCGAGGCGGGCCTCGGCGAGGGCGAGGTGCCCGTGGAGGGCTTTCACGTGGTCGAGATGCTCGAGTTCGTCAAGTAGCGCGCGAGGTTCCGGCAGCCCGGGATTCGGGACCCGGCACAACATAAAGAGCCACAAAGAAAGGGCGGCGACCGTTGCGGGTCGCCGCCCTTTTGGCGTGCATCGCGCCTGGCAGCGCTTGTTGCCGGCGTGTGCTGCGCTTCTTGGCTACTCGAGCTCGAAGGCGCCGGTGTAGAGCTGGTAGTAGTAGCCCTTCTTGGCGATGAGCTCGTCGTGGTTGCCGCGCTCGATCACGTGGCCGTGGTCGAGGCAGATGATCACGTCGGAGTTGCGCACGGTCGAGAGGCGGTGCGCGATGACGAAGGTGGTGCGGCCCGTCATGAGGGCGTCCATGCCGCGCTGGACGATGGCCTCGGTGCGCGTGTCGATGGAGCTCGTGGCCTCGTCGAGGATCATCGCGGGCGGGTCGGCGACGGCCGCGCGGGCGATGGAGATGAGCTGGCGCTGGCCCTGGGAGAGCTGCGAGCCGTTGCCGGAGAGCATCGTCTGGTAGCCGTCGGGGAGGCGGCGGATGAAGTCGTCGGCGCCCGCGAGCTTGGCCGCGGCCATGCACTCCTCGTCGGTGGCGTCGAGCTTGCCGTAGCGGATGTTGTCCATGACGGTGCCCGTGAAGAGGTTCACGTCCTGCAGGACGACGCCCAGCGAGCGGCGCAGGTCCGACTTGCGGATCTTGTTGATGTTGATGCCGTCGTAGCGGATCTTGCCGTCGGCGATGTCGTAGAAGCGGTTGATCAGGTTCGTGATCGTGGTCTTGCCCGCGCCCGTGGCGCCGACGAAGGCGACCTTCTGGCCCGGCTTTGCGTAGACCGAGACGTTGTGGAGAACCTGGTGGTCGGGGGTGTAGCCGAAGTCGACGTCGACCATGCGCACGTCGCCGGCGAGCGGCGTGTAGGTGATGCTGCCGTCCTTGTGGGGGTGCTTCCAGGCCCAGTCGCTCGTGCGCTCGGAGCACTCGACGAGGTTGCCGGCGTGGTCGTACTTGGTGTTCACCAGGGTCACGTAGCCGTGGTCCTCCTCAGGCTCCTCGTCGAGGAGCTCGAAGATGCGCTCGGCGCCGGCCAGGCCCATGACCACGGCGTTGATCTGCATCGAGATCTGGCCGATCTGGCCGCAGAACTGCTTGGTCATGTTGAGGAACGGCACGACGACGGCGATGGAGAGCGGCAGGCCCGAGAGCGAGAGGTTCGGCGTTCCGCTGGCAAGAAGCACGCCGCCGGCGAGCGCGACGATGACGTAGATGAGGTTGCCCACGTTCATGAGGATCGGCATGAGGATGTTGCCGTACATGTTCGCCTTCTGGGAGACCTCGTAGAGGTGCTCGTTGAAGGCGTCGAAGTCCTTCTCGGCGGCGCGCTCGTGGCAGAAGGCCTTGACGACCTTCTGGCCGTTCATGATCTCCTCGATGTTGCCCTCGACGACGCCGAGCTCACGCTGCTGCGCGACGAAGAACTTGGCGGACATCGAGCCCAGGAGCTTGGTGAGGAACGACATAAAGAGGACGCCGAGCACGATGACGGCGCACATCCACACCGAGTAATAAATCATGATGATGAACACGGTGACGAGGACGACGACCGTCTGCAGAAGGTTCGGCAACGACTGCGAGATCATCTGGCGCAGGGCATCGATGTCGTTGGTGTAGTGGCTCATCACGTCGCCGCGCTGGTTGCGGTCGAAGTAGGAGATGGGCAGGTCCTGCATGCGGTTGAACATCTTCTCGCGGAGCTGCTCGAGCGAGCCCTGGGTGATGGTCGCCATCGAGCGGTTCCAGAAGAAGGTCGCGGCGAGGCCGGCGGCGTAGACCACGGCGAGCTCGACGACGAGCTTGAGCACGCGGGGCTGGACGGCCGCCCAGTCGCCCGTCTGCCAGACCTCGGAGATGAGCGAGAGCGCGTTCTGCAGGAAGATGGTGCCGAACGAGGTCAGGACGGCGCCGAGCAGGATGCACACCACGACGGCGGGCAGCAGGCGCGGGTAGAACGAGCCGATGGCCTTGATGAGGCGAGCGGCGGTCTTGGGGTTGATCTGGGCCCTCTTCGGGGCGGTCTTCGCGTTACTCAAGGCCCTCGCCTCCCTTCTTCGCGTCGGCGTCCGCGGCGGCATCGGCCTCGTCGGCGCCCATCTTGTTCTGCGAGGTGTAGGTCTCGCGGTAGATGTCGCAGCGGGCCATGAGCTCGTCGTGCGAGCCCACGTCGCTGATGCGCCCGTTGTCCATGACGACGATGCGGTCCGCGTCCTCGACCGAGGCGGTGCGCTGGGCGATGATGATCTTGGTGGTGTCGGGCAGGTAGGAGGCCAGGCCCTCGCGGATCTTCGCGTCGGTCTTGGTGTCGACGGCGGAGGTGGAGTCGTCGAGGATCAGGACCTTGGGCTTGCGCAGAAGCGCGCGGGCGATGCAGAGTCGCTGCTTCTGGCCGCCGGAGACGTTGGAGCCGCCCTGCTCGATCCAGCTGTCGTAGCCCTTGGGGAAGCCCTCGACGAACTCGTCGGCGCAGGCGAGGCGGGCGGCCTCGCGGACCTCCTCGTCGGTCGCGTTCTCGTCGCCCCAGCGGAGGTTGTCGGCTATGGTGCCCGAGAACAGGATGTTCTTCTGCAGGACCATGGCCACGTTCGTGCGCAGGCACTCGAGGTCATAGTCGCGCACGTCGACGCCGCCCACGCGGACCGTGCCGGTGGTGGTGTCGTAGAGACGGGCGATGAGGTTCACGAGCGTGGACTTGGCCGAGCCCGTGCCGCCGATGATGCCGATGGTCTCGCCGCTCTTGATGTGCAGGTCGATGTCGCAGAGGGCCTCGCGCTCGGCGCGCTCGGAGTACTTGAAGCCCACGTGGTCGAAGTCGACCGAGCCGTCGGCGACCTCGGTCACCGCGTTCGCCTCGGGCGCCTTGATGGTCGGCTCGGCGACCAGGACGTCGTTGATGCGTCGGGCGGACTCGTCGGCCATGGTGATCATGACGAAGATCATGGAGAGCTGCATGAGGCTCATGAGGATCTGGAAGCCGTAGGTGAAGATGGCCGACATCTGGCCCACGTCGAACTGCGTGCCGCGGCTGGTGATGATGACCTCGGAGCCGAAGTAGATGATGACGACCCAGGTGATGTCGATGGCGAGCTGCATCATCGGGGTGTTGAAGGCCAGGAGCTTCTCGGCGCGGGTGAAG
>CAVIBB010000121.1:0-1178 GCA_963640745.1 Paludibacteraceae bacterium | reverse complement strand
CGTCCTGCGCGGCGCCGGCGAACTTCTTCTTCTCGTAGTCCTCGCGCACGTAGCTCTTGACCACGCGCATGCCGGTGACGTTCTCCTCGATGGACTCGTTGAGGGCGTCGTACTTGTGGAAGACGCTCGTGAAGATCGGGCGCACCTTGTGGATGATGTAGAAGAGGCCGAAGGCGAGGAACGGGATCACCGCGACGTAGACGAGCGCGAGCGGGCCGCCCATGACCGTGGCCATGATGAAGGCGAAGACGAGGCACAAAGGCGAGCGCACCGCGATGCGGATGACCATCATGAACGCCTGCTGGACGTTGTTGATGTCGGTGGTGAGGCGCGTCACGAGCGAGCTCGAGCTGAACTCGTCGATGTTGGCGAAGCTGAAGCGCTGGATATTGTAGAACATGTCGCGACGCAGGTTCTTCGCGAAACCGCAGCTCGCGTAGGAGCAGGTCACGCCCGCGGCGGTGCCGAAGGCGAGCGAGAGGAGCGCGAGCGCGATGAGGATGCCGGAGGGGCGAAGGAGCTCCTCGACGGTCGCGCCGGCCTTGATGTTGTCGATGAGGGTGGCGGTGAGGAAGGGGATGGCCATCTCGCAGACGACCTCGCCGAGCACCAGCAGGGGAGTGGCGTGGGTGACCTTCTTGTACTCGCCGAGCCCCCTCATCAGGTTCTTCATGATCGCGCCGTAGTCGACCTTCTCGGTCGCCTTGGCGTCTAGTTCTTGCTGCACGGGCAAGCCTCCTTCTCTAGGGTCTCGTGTTCTCTCCAGTAGTCGAAGATGCGGTCGAGCGTCGCGACCAGATCGCGCTTCTCTTCGTCCGTCAGGATGGAGAGCGCGTTGTCCTCGAACTCGCGGTCGTCGTCGACCATGCGGCGGGCGAGCTCGCCGCCGGCGTCGGTGAGCACGATCTCAAGCTGGCGCTTATCGGCTTCGGAGCGCTCGCGGCGGATGAGCTCGGCGCGCTCGAGCTTGCCGAGCACCTCGGAAAGCGATGCCGAGCTGATGCTCATCTCGTCGAGCAGCTCGCGCTGGGTCATCTCGCCACCTGAGCGAAGCAGGGTCTTGAGCACGTGCTGCTTGCCGCCAAGCCCGCCGCGCTTGACGAACATGTAGTGGCCGAAGTAGCCGAACGCATGAAGAATGCGCTGGTCAACGGTCTCGTTCGCGCGGGCCTCGGCGA
>CAVIBB010000120.1:0-6100 GCA_963640745.1 Paludibacteraceae bacterium | reverse complement strand
AAAAAAGCGGCCGCCGCGCACAACCCCGGTTTTGAGGGGCATTCAGCCCCGAATCGAGGGTTGTGCGCGGCGGCCGCTCAAATGACGGCGCATAACCCCCAAAAGTAAGGGGCGCCTGGGCCGGCGGTCGTTTAGAGCAGCGTCTTGATGCCGAAGTAGGCGATGACGGCCACGCCGAGAACGATGCGGTACCAGCCGAAGGGCTTGAAGTCGTGCTTGCGGACGAAGCCCATGAGGAAGCGGATGCAGGCAAGCGAGACGACGAAGGCAACGAGGCAGCCGGTGAGCAGTATCGCCGTCTCGGCGCCCGAGAAGACGTTGCCCTTGAGGAAGTACTTGACCAGGCGCAGCGCCGAGGCGCCCGCCATGACGGGGATGGCCAGGTAGAAGGTGAACTCCGCCGCGACGGTGCGCGAGCAGCCGAGGATAAGGCCGCCGATGATGGTGGAGCCGGAACGCGACGTGCCGGGGACCATCGAGAGCACCTGGAAGATGCCGATGCCGATGGCCGTCTTCCAATCGAGCTCTTCGACGCTCTGGATGCGGGCGTCGGCGTCCGCGAGCTCGGAGCGCGTGGCGATCTCGGCCGTGCTCGCGGTCACGGCGAGATGGCGCGGCGCGGGGCGCAGCTGGCCGTCGCCCACTCCGGGCAGGGCGTCGGAGGCCGTCTTCTCGCGCATGTTCTCGATGATGATGAAGGCGATGCCGTAGACGATGAGGGCAGCGGCGATAACGAACGGGCTGCCGAGGTGCTCCTCCATCCAGTCGTCAAGCGGGATGCCGATGACCGCGGCCGGGATGCAGGCCACGATGGTCTTGCCCCATAGGGTCCAGGTCTGGCGCTTCTGGAGCGCTGACTTCGTGGACGCGAAGGGGTTCAGCTGGTGGAAGAAGATGACGCAGACGGCGAGAATGGCGCCGAGCTGGATAACGACCAGGAACATGTCCCAGAAGTCGGTGGAGACGTCCATGGTGAGGAACTGGTTGAGCAGGAGCATGTGGCCGGTCGACGATATGGGCAGCCACTCGGTGATGCCCTCGACGATTCCGAAGACCGCCGCCTTGAGAAGCTCGATGAAGTTAAACACGTTGTTACCTTCCTTCTTTGCGTGGCAATCCACTGTGCCGCACCCGTGCCCCGGCGCCTACCGACGCCGGGGTATGGACAGGGAAAAACCACGTCGACCCCATCCATCTGCGCATTGGACCGTGTAGGAATAGTGAGAACCCTCAACCCGCGCTAGAATGTTTGAACTGTTTTGCCGAAAGCCCGGCTCTATTCCGGGGCCCCGGACGCAAAGGTATCAACCGCTTGTTTGACGTAAAACACATGTCGCACGCCCGTCTTATGGCGCTGCCGTTGGCGCTGGCCGTCGCGGGCTCCGCAACCCTTCCTTCGGTGCTCGCGCCCTCGACCGCCTACGCGGACACGGTGTCCGACCTCAGCCAGCGCATCCAGGAGAGCGGCGCGGCCTATGACGAGGCCGAGCAGCGCATCGAGGAGCTCCAGGCAAAGATCGATGCCAGCGAGCAGCGCATCGCCGAGATCGAGGCCGAGCTTCCCCAAAAGAGGCAGGCGGCTGCCGACTCCATCCGCACCCTGTACAAGATGCAGCAGTCCGGCGGCGGCATCCTCGATCTTCTGCTTTCCGCCGACAACTTCAACGAGGTCATCTCCAACGCGCGCTATCTGGATACCATCTCGGCCAAGAACAACGCCGCGGTTCAGGAGCTTGTCTCCATGAGCAGCGAGCTCGAGCAGACCCGCAGCGCTCTCGCCTCGGAGAAGGCCCAGGCCGACTCTGATGCGAAGTCCGCCGAGAATGCCATGAACGAGGCCGTGGCTGCTCGACAGCAGCTTCAGGAGGAGCAGGAGAGAAAGGCGGCCGAGGAGGCCGCTGCCGCTCAGGCCGCCGTCGAGGCCGCGGCGAAGGCCGCCGAGGAGGCCGCGGCACAGGAAAACTCGAGCACCTTTACTACCCAGTCCGGCAACGAGTCGAAGGTCGAGGTCCCCGATAGCTCGACCGTCGATACGGGCAGCGTGGACTGGTCGGACCCCAAGACCGAGTTCGTTGATAAATGGACGCCCCGCATCGACGCGTATCTTTCCGGCTCGCCGCTCGCGGGCTACGGCAAGACCTTCGCCGAGGCCGCGTGGAACTACGGCGTCGACCCGCGCCTCTCCCCCGCCATCAGCTGCGTGGAGAGCTCCAAGGGTGCCGTGTGCTTCAAGTCGCACAACGCCTGGGGCTGGGGTTCCTCCAGCTGGTCCGACTGGGAGAGCGCGATCAACGACCACGTTGCCGGGCTCGCCGCGGGCTACGGCGGACAGCTCTCCGTCGCGACCGCACAGAAGTACTGCCCGCCGACTTGGGAGAACTGGTATGCGTCGGTTCTCTCCGAGATGAACTCTATCTAATGGTTCGCCCAAGGGTAAAGAAGCCCCGCCTGCTCATGGTTCCCGCGTTTGCCGCGGCGGCCGTGGCGGCGGGGCTTTGCTGTGCGGCGGTGCCGGCGCAGGCGACCACGCTCGATGAGCTCCAGGCGCAGATAAACTCCTGCAGCGCGGCCTTCGACGACGCCGTTACGCGTGCGAACGAGCTTCAGGATCAGATTGCCTCCAACGAGGAGCGCGTGGCCGCGATCCAGGGCGAGCTCCCCGGGAAGCGCGAGGCGGCCTCGAAGTCTCTGCGCACCATGTACAAGCTGCGCTCCAATGCGATGGGCGTCATCGAGCTCTTGTTGTCGAGCGAGAGTTTCAACGAGGTCATCTCGACCGTTCAGTATCTTGACGCCGTGGTCTCCCACAACAACGCCGCCATCGACGGGCTCGTCTCGGCAAGCGACGAGCTGGATCGAACCCGCGAGGAGCTGGAAACGGAGAAGGCACAGGCCGACGCCGAGGTTGCGAGCGCTATGGATGCGCTTACGCAGGCGAATCAGGCTCGCGAGCAGTATGAGGCTCAGCTCGCCGCCGAGAAAGCCGCTGCCGAGGCGGCGGCGCAGGCCGAGAAGGAAGCCCAAGAGAAAGCCGCTGCCGAGGCGGCGGCGCAGGAGCAGGCGGCGCAAGACGCTGCTGCTGCCGACTCGACGCAGGAGACGCCCTCCGATAAGGCGAGCGGCGCAGGGCAAGGAAACGCGTCTTCCTCGGCGACCGCCAACACCACTGCTACCGACTCGTCATCAAGCTCATCGTCTAAACAGGACGTCAAGGACGACGGCGAGTGGATGAGCGGTCTGGCCTCCGCCTACGACATTGAGGACAACACGGGCGGAACCGCGACGGCCTCGGGCATCCCGCTCACGCATGACTCGATGACGGTCGCCGTCCCGGTGAGCCAAAGCTATCTGCTTGGCCGCTCGGTCGAGATCCGTTACGCGGGCAAGACGATTACCGCTACCGTGACCGACACGGGCGGTTTTGCGAGCTACGGTCGCGTTCTTGACCTTGCCGGCGGCTGTTGGCAGGCGTTCGGCTTCTCTTCCGGCGACGACTGGGGCGTCCGCGCGGTCCAATACCGGTTCCTCTAGCGAAATTTAGCTGAGTTGCTCTGCTAAATGGTGGATTGACGTCCCATTTTGACTCGCGTGCCGGGCTTGGGCCCGGGTTTTCCGCCGTAGTGCGGCTTGATCGGGTTTGTTGGCGGGGCAAACTCTCGAGAATGTACGATTGAACTTTCGGTCATCAAGTAGTCGGGCTGAAATCAGCGATGTTTGCCCAGTTGGGCCACGGCGAAATCTGCCAGCTACTCGGACGATCAAAAATCAATCGTGCATTCTCGGAAGTTTTGATTCGCCAACTTCAAATAGGTCTCGTGAAGACCGTTCCGCGTGCCTCACAAACACAAAACGGCGCCCGCATCTCCCAAAGACGCGGGCGCCGTTGTCCAATCCGCTGTGTGCCGAAGCGCGTTCGGCCTTAAAGTGCCGTGGGAACGCGGCTCACGATGAGGCGCATCGTGCCAGAGCAGTCGAGGTCGCCGTATGCGGCCGGGATGATGAAGTGGTCGCCCTTCTTAACAGGCTCGCCGGCGACCTCGCCCTCACCCTCGATTACGCTCACGCAGCGGAACGTGGGGATGGCCGAGAAGACCTTCTCGCCGTCGACGGTCACGAGATCGACGATATAGCGGTCGGTATCGGCCAGGTGCTGGATGCCGCCGATGACGGGCGTGGTCACCGCGCCGGACTCGATGGGCGCGATGCCGAAGTCGACGCACTCGACGCTCTGCTCGATGTGGAGCGGGCGCGTCGTGCCGTCGGCCTGCTTGCGGTCATAGTCGTAGACACGGTAGGTCACGTCGCTCGACTGCTGCGTCTCGAGGATGACGGTTCCGCCCTTGATGGCGTGGATGGTGCCGGGATCGATCTGGAAGAAATCGCCCTTGTGGATGGGGACCTCGTTCAGAAGCTCCGACCAGCGGCCCTCATCGACCATCTGACGGAACTCGGCCGCATCCTTGGCGCGCTGCCCCACGATGATGGTGCCGCCCTCCTCGCAGCCGAGGACATACCAGCATTCCTTCTTTCCGAGCGAGCCGTTCTCGTGCTCGGCGGCGTAGGCGTCATCGGGGTGGACCTGGACGGAGAGGTCGTCTTTGGCGTCAAGGATCTTGATGAGCAGCGGGAACTCGGTGGCCTCGCCGCCGCGGCCGTCGGGCACCGCGCCGAAGAGCTCACGGTTCTCCGCCCAGACCTGCGAGAGGAACTTGCCCGCGAAGGCGCCGCCGCGCACGTGGCAGTCTCCGTTGGGGTGGGCCGAGATGGCCCAGCACTCGCCGATAGGGCCGTCCGGAATCTCGTAGCCCCACTCGTCGTGGAGCTCGCGCCCTCCCCAGATCTTCTCGTGGAACACCGGCTCGAGGAAAATCAACTCATGGAACTGCTGCGACATTGCTGCTCCTTAATCTTGCTGACTGCCATGCCATGCAATGCGATGCGACTACATTATGACCGCGCCCCAAGTCGCGCGCTTCGGGCGTTCCGTTCTTATTCCTCGGCAAGAAGCGCGCGGCGCCCCAGCTCGAGCGCGCCCATGGCACCCTGGTTGTCGTTCAGGCTCGGCGCCACGATATAGGAATCGATGTCGGTGAGCTCAGGCGCAGTGATGTATCCGCCCAGGTACTCGACGGTCTTCTTGCGCACGAGGGGATAGAGCTGCTCCTGGTGCATGACGCCGCCGCCCAGGATGATGCGGCGCGGAGAATAAGCGAGCACGAGGTTCGCGCACATCTGCGCGAGGTAGTCGGCCTCGATCTCCCAGACCTCGGGCTTATCGGCGAGCTCGACGGCCGGCTTGCCCCAGCGCTCCTGGATGGAGGGGCCGGCGGCCATGCCCTCGAGGCAGCACGCGTGGCTCGGGCAGTGACAGGAGCCGTTGTCGCCGGCGACGCGCGTAACGAGCATGTGGCCTGCCTCGGGGTGCAGCATGCCGTGAAGGAGCTGCCCGCCGAGGATGACGCCCGCTCCCACGCCGGTGCCGATGGTCACGTAAACGAGGTCCGCAAGGCCCTTCGAGTCGCCGAAGGTCGCCTCGCCCAGGCACGCGACGTTGACGTCGGTGTCGTAGCCCACGGGCACACCGAGCGCGTCGACGAAGGCTTGACGCAGGTGACAGCCGCGCCAGGCGACCTTAGGCGTCTCCAGGATGTCGCCGAAGGTGGCCGATGCCGGGTCGACGCCGGTAGGGCCGAACGCGCCGATGCCCAGCGCCTCGATGTCCCGCTCGGCGAACCATTTCGTCAAGACGGGCAGGGTCTCTTCCGGCGTGAGCGTGGGGAACGACGCGCGCTCGAAGATCGCCCCCGTCTCGTCGCCGATGGCGCACACCATCTTTGTGCCGCCCGCCTCAAGTGCTCCGATTCGCATGACGTGTCCTTTCTCCCTTGCAAAGCATTAGATGACCGTTGCCTGCGTGGGGAGGGCTTTTGTTCCCACGCGCAGTTCCGCATGAGCCGGAGGCGACTTAATGTCGCCTCCGTGCGAACAGGACTGTTTGAGCATGGGGACAAAAGAGCTCCCCGCGCAGGCTACCAGCGCTTATTTGGTGCTGATTGTTCTGAACTCATAGCCGTCGGGGTGGCGGCTGAAGGAGTATTCG
>CAVIBB010000119.1:0-6264 GCA_963640745.1 Paludibacteraceae bacterium | reverse complement strand
TCACCTACGACCTCAACGAGCCGCTCAACGGCAAGTACTTCTCGGCGGAGCGTACCGCGACCATCGAGGTCGTGGAGGCCAACTTCGACGACGCCCTCATGAGCATCTCCGCCGAGGGCGACGAGGGCTCCTATGAGATCTCCGAGTGGTCGCACAACGGCTCGACGCACACCGCGACCGTCAAGTTCAAGAACTCCGACGAGGCCTTCAATCTCAAGGTGGAGGGCAAGGACCTCGCTCAGCGCGCCGTCGAGTTCGGCGAGGGTGGCGCTACCAGTTATGCCTCCGGCGAGTTCTACGTCGATACCGTGGCGCCCGTCGTCCAGGTAACGCGCGACAAGGCGCCGACCAACAACTACCAGGGTGTCGATTACTACAACGACGCCGTGACGGTTACCGTTCAGGTCACCGACGACCACTTCGACGCCCAGACCGCCACCCTCAACGCCAAGGGGGCCCAGGGCGAGTCCGGTTGGACGCAGAACGCCGACGACCCCCACGTGTGGACCAAGACCGCAGTCTTTGCCGAGGGCGCCGACAGGTCCATCTTTGTCGATGTGCACGACCTCGCGGGCAACGCGCCCGACCCTGCGACCCGCGACCTCGCCTACGGGCCCTTCACCGTCGATGTGACCGCGCCCGAGGTGACCTCGGCGAGCGTGAACACGACGGCGGTGAACAACTACTCGACGAGCTACTACTTCTATAACCGCGCTGCGTCCGCCTCCGTTGTGCTCGCGGACAACCTCGGTCTCGAGTCGATCGCCATCGTGGACGCGGGCGACGGTTACTACAGCCAGGACGTGCTCGTCTCGGCCGACGCTATCGTAGGCAAGGCTTCCGCGACGGCGACCCTTAGCTTTGCGGACGGCCACGAGTTCGATCGCGACGTCGTGGTCAAGACGACCGACCTAGCCAAGAACGAGCGTTTCTGGAGCATCTCCCCGACGGGCACCGTCCGTGTGCTCAGCCAAAAGGAGGTCGAGAACCTCTCGGTCTTCAACCCGGACAAGGTCTATCCCGAGGGCCTGCTCAAGGACACGGTGGCGCCCCAGCTCTCGCTCTCCGGCGTCGAGGAGGGGCAGTATTACAACGCCCCACAGACCGTCAGCCTCGCCGTCGACGAGCTCAACTACCCCTATCTGCAGACCTATGAGCCCGACCAGGCCGTCTTTACCGTGAGCAAGGAGGAGGGCAACGCGGGCCGCGCGCAGAGCAGCTGGTCGCGCACGGTGAGCTACCTCGGCATCTCCGCGCGCGAGGGCCTTTCGTTTACCGATGACCACGGCACGACCTACACATATGACCAGTTCGGCATGAGCGAGACCTTCTCCGAGGACGGCCATTATGTGATCGACGCGCAGCTCACGGACCCCGCCAAGAACCAGGGCACGGCCCACATCGCCGAGTTCACCATCGACCATACGGCCCCGACGGTCCAGGTCGATTTCGACAACAACGACGTCCGCAACGGCAAGTACTACAAGGCCGAGCGCACGGCGACCATCACTGTGACGGAGCATAACTTCGACCCGAGCCTCATCAACATCGAGACCACAGGCGTGATCAGCGGCTGGAGCGACAACGGCGACACGCACACCGCCACCGTCGCCTTCGCGTCTGACGGCGTCCACAACCTCACGGTCTCCGGCAAGGACAAAGCCGGCAACGAGATGACCCCGTACAAGGCCGACGAGTTCGTCGTGGACCTCACGGCGCCGACGGTGACCATCACGGGCGTGGAGGATGCCCACGCCTACAAGGACGAGGTCATGCCCATCATCAGCTTCGCCGACGAGGCGAACTTCGATCCCTCGGGAACGACCTACACGCTCAAGGGCACGAAGAACGGCGAGGTCTCCTACGACGTCACGGTCTCCGAGGACGGCCTGGGAAGCACGGTGAGCTACGCCGACTTCGCGAGCGAGGCCGCCGTGGACGACATCTATACCCTGACCGCCCACCTCACCGACCTCGCCGGCAACGAGGCCGAGGCCACCCTGACCTTCTCGGTCAACCGTTTTGGCTCCACGTTCCGCGTCGTCGACGCCGACGCGTACAAGAAGAACAACGGCTACCTCACCCAGAGCCGCGGCATCACGGTCGAGGAGATCAACGTGTCCGGCGTCGCCTCCGAGGAGCACGGCGTGACCGTGACCCAGGGCGTGAGCACGACCGAGCTCACGCTCAACAAGACCGCCTCGGCGAGCGGCTACACCATCGACGAGGGGACCTCGGAGGCCGAGGACTCCAATGGATGGGCCGTGTACACGTACAACATCGCCGCCGGGAACTTCGCCACCGACGGGCGCTACCACGTGAGCGTTCGCTCCAACGACCTCGCGCAGAACATCAACTCGAGCTCGGATTACTACGATCGTGAGACCGGCGCCGAGTCGGCGGCCGAGGTCGACTTCATCCTCGACACGACCGACCCCGTGATCACCAACCTGAGCGTCCACGACGGCGACGTGATCGAGGCCGACGAGTACGAGGGCACCTTCAAGGTGGTCGAGAACATAGGCATCTCCGAGGTCAAGGTGTACGTCGACGGCCAGGAGGCGATGACGAAGGGCGACGTCTACGGCAACTACGCCTTCTATGTGAAGAAGGCCGCGTTCACGGACCGAGACGTCCGGATTGAGGTGACCGACCTTGCCGGGCGCAAGGCCGAGGCCGAGGTGAAGGGCTTCCATGTGACGACCGACATCCTCGAGCTCCATCTCGCCTGGGTGATAGCCGGCATCGTGGCTGTGGCGGCGGCGATCGGCGGGACCATCTTCGTTTTGGTCAAGCGCAAGAAGGAAGAAGGCGAGCGGTAGTTCGGATGGCACTGCACTGCGACAAATGCGGCGCCGAGGTCGATCCCGGCACGAGGGTCTGCATGAACTGCGGATCCTCAGTCGGCGCGGCCTACGAGCGGACGGAGGTCTCCCCTCGGCCAAGGCCGCCCGAGCCTAGGGGACGCGCGACCGAGCCGAGAAGACGCGGCTGGTTCAAGTCGCTGTTCGTCAAGGACGAGCCGACGCCCACCGCGCCCGAGCGCGTGGAGCTCGGCGAGGAGGTCACGGTCGTTTTCGGCGTGGGCGAGAGCGGCAACGGGCTCTGTGACGCGGACGATCAGACCACGGTGCTCTCGGCCGAGGTCCTCGTCGTCCATATCTGGCGCCCTTAGCAAAACGGTGCCACGCAAGGTGCTTCGCCGGGGTTGGCCCGGCCGGCATATAGCAAACGTTTCGATAGAGACTTGCCTCACGGTTCGATGCAGCCGCCGAGGTAGCCGGCATCTTCGTTGCCTTCGGCAATATATTTAAGGTGAAGCAGACTCATTTTGGAAAGCATTTCAAGGGCAAGGCGCCGTCGTACGAGATTTCGAAGGAGACCCTCTTCATCAATCTGCATGAGGCGTTCGGATTCAGGGCCAAGACCGAGTTGGACGGCAATGGGGCGCGGCGATTGGTAAAAGAGGGGTCAAGGATCAAGTACGAGTGGAACCGCAACTACCGGGGGATTAGACTGGGGGATTAGTTTTATGGAAAGCGATGAGGCGACCGGCTCGCCTATGATGACTGCCAAAGATCTGGTCATCGAGTCGGTGAAGAAAAAGGTCAAGGATGTCAACAAGTTCGCGAAGCCGATCAAGAACATCTCCAGCACCATTCAGTACTTTACGACTTACGACCAGACAATCTATAGCAAAGTGTCAGGTGAGGATTCGATGGCCGGCAAACTATGGTCCGTCTTTGGCGTTGTCGTAAAAGCAGGTTAGTCGATATTCACGGGCGTCTCATTGCCAAAAACTCTAATTACTACGGTCGATTTCGTAAGGGGGGCCTAAGTTGGTATTCACCATTAACCAGCAGAAGAAGCGGACCTGGAACGACGGCTGGTGGAAGAGCTGGACGCAGGGCAAGGTGCTGATGGCCTTGGCGCTGATAGGCATCGTGAGCTTCGTCCTGATGCTCCCGTACCACATCAGCTGCTTTATCGGCCTTTTTGAGGTCGAGTCCGTCCCCCAAGGCCCCGCGAGAGATAGCTTTGTAGTGCGGAACTGCCTAGACCTCCTGACCGTCGGCCTCCAGGTCGTGTTCATGGCCTGCGGCGTGCCCGTCCTCACGTATCGGAAGGCCGCGGACGGCGTGTTCCAGTCCGAGGCCCTGGTGATCGAGGACGGGCTGCTTCGATGGGTCAGGCGCTCCAATTACGAGCACGACGGCGAGTACAGCCTCCTGGTCACGGTGTGCCGGATCGACGCCTGCTCCTTCGCCTTCGACGAGGAATCTCGGATGCTGGTCGTCTCGTCGAGCTTCGGCGACTCCATGTGCTGGGGGATGTGCGACTCCGCGGACGTCGCCCTCACCATAGCCCCCGAGAACCTCGAACGGGCCGGGACGTGGCCCTATCCGAGGGTGGTGGAGCTCTACCCCTACTTCGACCCCGACCCCATCCAGTATCTGCGCGGCCTCGGCGTCGAGGTCGCGTAGGAGATTTTCCGCCCGCTTGAGGACGGTGCCGGCGGCACCTTAGGAGGCTTTTATGGACAGCATCGAATTCCCGGTTTACGTAGAGATAAGCGTGACGCCCAAGGCTGCCGGGGCCGCCAAGGCGGTCGCGTGCCGGGTGGCCGCCGCGCTGATCGCCGTGGCCGCGGTCGCGGCGATCAGCCTGGGCCTGGAGGTCTCGGTGTTCGCGTTCCTGCTCGTGTTCTACTTGCTGAGGGCGGGCAAAGGCTCCCGGGGGTCGGGCCCGCGCGAGCTCAAGGCGGTGCGGGCGCGCCTGACCGTCGCGGGAGGGCAGCTCGAGCTCGACCTGCCCGCGTCGCGGCTGTTCGGCGGCCGCTACGTCGAGCAGCGCTACTTCGCCGACCTCGCGAAGGGCTGCTCCCTGACGCTTGGCGAGAAAGGGAGCCTGGCCTTCCGGGCGGCCAACCTCGTGAGCGAGGCCGTCGAGGGCGGCGCCGTGCTTGACCGCAGGGAGCACGCGGACGGTGAGGTCGCGCTCGTCGTCATCTCCGACGAGGCGCGCCGCGAGCTGGGCGGCTTCCTCGAGGCGAACGGCCTGTAGGGGGCCTCTCTCGCGACCGCGTCGGGCCGCGGCAGGGAAGACGTGTAAATCGGAACCGAGTCTAAGCGGGCGTAGTCTACCAGCTCTTATCTCCGCGGCCGATTTCGTAGGAGGGCCTAAATTGTTTTTCACTATTGACGAGGAGAAGAAGCGGACCTGGAACCGCGGATGGTGGCGTCGCCGCCGGAAGGGCAAGGTTTTCGTCGGCACGGCGGCGGCGATCGCGGCCGCCGGCGCCGCCCTGCTGGCCTACGGGGCCCTCAACGGCGGCTTCTTTGCGCTGCTTGAGAGGGCTTCGCTTCAAGACGTGGGGTTCCGGGCGTCCCAGTGCGTTGGCTACGGCCTTGGCCTGCTCCTCGCCGCGGTGGCGCTGGCGGGTAACATCGCCCGCGTGAGCCGGCTGCCCCCGGCCATAAAGGCCGAGGCGCTGACTATCGAGAACGGCATCCTCCTTTACCGGTGCCAAGTCCCGGGCGCGGTGCCCAAGGGCAAGGTCCACGTGTGCCGAGCGCGCCTCGACGAGTGCTTCTGGTATTGGGAGCCCAAGCGCGAGCAGGTCGTTATCTGGATCGACAAGGACCACATCGGCGCGATTATGTGCGGCAACGTCCCCGTCGCCTCCGCGGGAGCGATCGACGACTCGATGCTCGGCGAGTTTGCCGGCGGCCTCGGTTTCTCTCCGTGGTTCGAGCCCGACCTGGCGGGCGAGCTCAGGCGCCTCGGCGTGCCCGAGAGGGAGCTCCCCGCGGGCAGGCGCTTCTTAAACGGTTGTTAGGCGATATCGTAAGGGGATGCCGAGATGACGTTCGTCGTCGACGAGGAGAAGAAGCGGACTTGGAATCACGGCTGGTGGAAGAGCTGGACGCAGGGCAAGGTGCTTATCGCTTTGGCGCTGATAGGCGTCGTGAGCTTCGTCCTGATGCTCCCTTACCATATCCGGTACCTCTCCGAATTCTTTTCTGACGGCTATTCCTTGGGAAGCGATGGCGCCTTCACTCAGTTTGTCACGCAGGTCACGACTCTTATCGTGCAGATTGCCTTTATGGGCCTCGGTATCTCCGTTTACAATTACCGATCTGTTCCGGCTCGGGCGTTTTCCTCCGAGGCGCTGGTAATCGAGGACGGGCTGTTGCGTTGGGTAAGGCTCTCCGATTTTGAACGTGACGGCAAGACATATCTCCTGGTCACGGTGTGCAGGAT
>CAVIBB010000118.1:0-6274 GCA_963640745.1 Paludibacteraceae bacterium | reverse complement strand
GAGCGTAGCTTTGGGAGGACGCTGACTTTCAGACCTGGCGTCTTATAATGAAGCGGGCTCTTTCAAGTCCCGCCACAACGTTTGACGAATTTGTTGTTCTAGAACAAGAGGCTGAGGAGTCTTTCAATGAGGAGCGCAGGCGGCTTTCTTAAAGAAATCGTTCTCTCCGTGGGACTCCTAGGGTTTATTGGTAAGTCCTGCTTTCAGTTAATCTGCTACTTGTTCTACTTTACTCAGCCGATTTTGATTCAAGCTGTTTTGGCGGCGGGCACGACGAAAGACTCCTTTCTTGCTCTCGCTGCCCTGGCGGGTTCTCTTTTGATGCCATCGGTCATTGATTTGACAAATAACGGGACCATGCAGGGGTTCAGATCCCATTCGAAGGGTCTTATTTTTAGGCGGCTGCTTCAGCAAGATTACGCCTATTACCAAGAGCGCTCATCCAGCGAGATTCAGAGCTACCTCAACGAGATTTCGTTTGCGTGTCGCAATCTTGAGGACCGATACGTGCACACGATTCTGCGAATGACGGCCATGGGTCTGCTGTATGTGATTTCACTATGGCTACAGGATGCTGTGCTCGGTATTGCTTACGCCTTGTTTTTTGTTCTATACATCGTTATTTCGGCGGCGCTCTCCTCTCGGGGACGCAGGGGCGTTGGGGAGTCGCTGGCTGCAACGGCGTGTGTTAATGCGGGAATCTCCGACTCCGTTGCTAATGTCAGTACCGTCTATTCGCTTGGCGCCCAGGAATACGAGGTGTCTAGAACCCGGAGTGCTCTTGAACTGGAGGCCGCCCAATATCGATCGGTTCAGGCAAGGAGCAATGACGTTGCCTTAATACAAGAGGTGATGGTTGTTGGGTTTGCGGCAATTCTCCTGCTGTTTGCGATGGAACAACAGACTTCGGTGGCCACGACCTTTCTAACGCTTCTTTATTCGATTCTGAACTTGACGGGGTTTGGATCGCAGTACCTATTGATCTGTGAGTTTTCGGACCGCCTTAACGCAGCCCTTAAGGCCTTGGACCTCAATTGTCACCGAGCTGACCGCCTGGATGTTCGCTATAACCAGCAAGGAGAGAATCTTGAGCTAAAGGAGATTGACTACTCTTACCCCCACAGCGAGCGACGCCTTCTCTGCGATAAATCAGTTACTTTCAAAAAGGGTGCCATTACGGCGATTGTGGGACCAAATGGCTCTGGTAAGTCAACGCTTCTTAGGGTAATTGCTGGATTGCTGAACCCAAATTCTGGACGTATGTTCATTCCGTACGGGACCGAATGCAAGATTACGCTGATCGGACAGGGCGTGACCCTCTTCAATCGTTCACTTGCGGAGAATATCTTCTACCCCTCCACTTCAGGTGACGCTGACCGTGTGATGGAGCTGCTGAAAGAAATCGGCCTTGAAAGCGTTGTCTCATCTCGGGCACAACTGTATGAGCTGAAGCCAGGTGACTTGGCGGGCAAGGTTTCTGGGGGAGAGCTTCAGAAAATCCAAATACTCAGGGCCATCCTCTACAAGCCGGACATCCTTCTATGCGATGAGATAACAAGTGGTCTTGACGTTGAGTCCGTGAAGCTCTTCTACGGGATGCTGCGAAGGTATCTACCGGAGACAACCGTCGTTTGCGTAGTTCATAGAAAGAACGAGCTGAAGTACTTTGACTCTGTCGTGACAATGTAGGGTGCTTTGAGACTGGGTGCGCGACGCCCTTGCTCGGGATTATGGGTCTCGTCCCATTGCTGGTTTAGATGAACCTCTTATGACCTCGGCGATGGCAGTGGTGTTGTCGCTTGCCTGCCGTCCCTACCTCCCCAGGATGAACTTCTCGATGACCTCGGCGACGCCGCCGGCGTTGTTGTCGTCGGCGCAGACGTAGTCGGCGGCGGCTTTGGCGTCGTCGCTGGCGTTCGCGACGGCGCATCCGAGGCCGGCGGCACGAATCATGGCCAGGTCGTTGGTGCTGTCGCCGATGGCGATGGTCTCGGCGACGTCGATTCCCAGAAGCCCGGCGAGCGCGGCCAGGCCGGCGCCCTTGTTCACGCCGTGGGGGTTGAACTCGAGATAGCGGTTGCTTGAGTAGACGACGTCGAGGTCCCGTGTCACGCCTGCGGCGGCAAGTTCCGCCTCGCATTCGCGCAGGTTATCGAGGTCGGTGTCCGCAAAGAGGATCTTGGTCAGGGACGTGCCGCGCAGGAAGTCGAGCGTGGGCTCGTGCGTCTCGACGATGTTCATGCGGCCCTGGATGTAGACGCGCTCCCAGTCGTAGTAGTTCCACAGATAGACCGGGTCGAGCGTGTAGAGATGGATGCAGAGGCGGCGCTCGATGCCGTAGCGCCACAGGCGCTCGGCGACCTCGAAGTCGAGCTCCGACTTGCGCAGGGGCTCGGGGTCGGAGTTGCGGGTGAGCGCCCCGCCGTTGAAGCTGATCACGTACTCGTCGCCGGCGCCGTCGAGGCCGAGCTCCTCGAGCACGTCGGTCACGGTGCCGTAGGGGCGGCCGGTCGCGGGGACGAACTTGACGCCGAGCTCGCCGGCCGCGGCGATGGCGTCGCGAACGCGGGCAGGGATCTTGTGGTCGGAGTCGAGCAGGGTCTCGTCGAGGTCGCAGGCGATGAGCTTGTACATGCGCTTCTCCTTGCATGGCATGGCGGGAGCGGGTCCTTGGGGATTGGGTCTTCTCGTTATTTTACGCCACATAAGTAATGCAACAAAACGATGCGACGGCCCACTTCGAATCGCTAGGGTCGGCTCCTCATTGCGATGCCCGCTCGCCTAATTGCGCGAGCGCGCGCGGCGCAGATGTGGCATAGTCGAGTAACCGCGCCCGCACGGGGCGCGAGAGTCCAAGGGGGTCAGGCATGGCACGGCACGAGGCTGCTATTGTTCGAGCGAGCGAGCGCGAGGATTCGCGTGTCCTTCTCGGCGGCGCCGTGCTCCTTGCTTCCGACCTCAACCTACTTCTACTTACCAGCGCGCGTTAGGTGCTTCTTTACACCTGCGCGCGTGACTTGAGCCGCCTGCCCTCGCCGGGGTAGCGGCTTTTTTCTGCGGCCCGCGCCGGCCGCGTCCCGACCCCGCCACAAGCTGCGCTGCGCCGACGCGCGCAAGCGCCCAAACGATTGGGAACACCATGACCCGCAAGATCCACATCTTCGATACCACCCTGCGCGACGGCGAGCAGTCGCCCGGCGCCTCCATGAACACCGAGGAGAAGCTCGTCATCGCTCAGCAGCTCATCCGCATGGGCGTCGACGTCATCGAGGCCGGCTTCCCCATCTCCTCGCCGGGCGACTTCCGCTCCGTGCAGGAGATCGGCCGCCTCGCCGGCGACGCCTGCACCGTCTGCGGCCTGACCCGTGCCGTCGAGAAGGACATCGACCGCGCGGCCGAGGCCCTCGCGACCGCCAAGCGTCCCCGCATCCACACCGGCCTGGGCGTCTCTCCCTCGCACCTGCGCGACAAGCTGCACATCACCGAGGACGAGTGCATCGAGCGCGCCCGCCACTGCGTCTCCTACGCCAAGAAGTACGTTGAGGACGTCGAGTTCTACGCCGAGGACGCCGGCCGCTCCGACCAGGACTTCCTGATCCGCGTGATCCAGGCCGCGGTCGACGCGGGCGCCACCGTCGTGAACATTCCCGATACCACCGGCTACAGCCTGCCCGAGGACTTCGGCGCGCGCATCAAGAGCCTCTCCGACAACGTCATCGGCATCGAGAACGTCATCATCTCGGTCCACACGCACAACGACCTGGGCATGGCCACCGCGCTCGCGCTGCAGGGCGTGAAGAACGGCGCGCGTCAGATCGAGTGCACCATCAACGGCCTGGGCGAGCGCGCCGGTAACACCGCGCTCGAGGAAGTCGTCATGGCCATCAAGATGCACGGCGAGGGCCTCGACGCCCACACCGACGTGGTGACCCCCGAGCTCACGCGCGCCTCTCACCTGGTGAGCCGCATCACGGGCATGAACGTGCAGGCCAACAAGGCCATCGTGGGCGCCAACGCCTTCGCGCACAGCTCCGGCATCCACCAGGACGGCGTGCTCAAGGCCCGCAACACCTATGAGATCATCGACCCGGCCGACGTGGGCGCCGCCGGCTCCGAGATCATCCTCTCGGCCCGCTCCGGCCACGCCGCGCTGCGTCACCGCCTGGGCGAGCTGGGCTACACCTTCAAGGACGAGGAGTTCGACGACGTCTATACGCGCTTCCTCGAGATAGCGGACCAGAAGAAGGAGGTCTACGACGAGGACCTGGAGTCGATGGTCCAGGAGCGCGACCGCGAGGTGAAGGCCATCTACACCCTCGATGCCCTGCAGGTTTCCTGCGGCGACCCGCTGGTTCCCACCGCGACGGCGACCATCACCGACGAGCTCGGCGTCAAGCACGTGGTCTGCTCCACCGGCACCGGACCCGTTGACGCGGCGTACAAGGCTGTCGACCAGGTCGTGGCAGTGCACGGCGACCTCGCGGAGTTCAACGTCAAGGCCATCACGCGCGGCATTGACGCCATCGGCGAGGTCACGGTGCGCGTGACCGCCGAGGACGGCAGCGTCTACTCGGGCCGCGGCGCGGACACCGACATCATCGTGTCCAGCGCGAAGGCCTACATCAACGCCATCAACCGCATGATCCAGACCGCCCGTTCCAAGGCGGGGAAGTAGTTTCGGCGCTTCTTCGTAGGGAAGGGCTTGGGGCGGCCGGGGAGCGGGGGCTTCTCGGTCGCCCCATTGTAGAACTGCGCCCGACACGCATTCGATTTTGCAAAAGCCCAGTTGGCGTAAGTCGCGATGTCGAGTCGGCTGCAGTTTAGCCTCTGTGCGACAACCGTCGGCGGAGAGTATCATAGGAACACTGCTGCGAAACAGCCCCTAGGAGAGGAACAAACATGGCACGTCCCATGACCATGGCCGAGAAGATCCTGGCCGCGCACGCCGGCCTCGACGAGGTCGTCCCCGGGCAGCTCGTCGAGTGCGACCTCGACCTCGTGCTCGCCAACGACATCACGGCTCCGATTGCCATCAAGACCGTGCGCGAGATCGGCGCCGGCGTCTTCGATAAGGACCGCATCTGCCTCGTCCCGGACCACTACAGCCCGAACAAGGACATCAAGAGCGCTGAGCAGACCAAGGTCACGCGTGATTTCGCCCACGAGCACGACATCACGAACTACTTTGAGCAGGGCTGCATGGGCATCGAGCACGCGCTGCTTCCCGAGCAGGGCGTAGTCGTCCCCGGCGACCTCATGATCGGCGCGGACTCCCACACCTGCACCTATGGCGGCATCGGCGCGTTCTCCACGGGCGTGGGCTCCACGGACGCCGGCGTGGGCATGGCCACCGGCCGCGCCTGGTTCAAGGTGCCCGAGACCATCCGCTTCGTCATCGACGGCGAGCTGCCCGAGGGCGCGTCCGCCAAGGACATCATCCTGCACATCATCGGCATGATCGGCGTGGACGGCGCGCTCTACTGCGCCATGGAGTTCGCCGGCTCGACCATCGAGGCGCTCTCCGTCGAGGGTCGCCTGACCATCGCGAACATGGCCATCGAGGCGGGCGGCAAGGCTGGGCTCTTCGAGGTCGACGATAAGTGCCGCGAGTACGTTGAGCGTCGCGCCAAGCGCCCCATCCGCGAGTTCCACCCGGACGCCGATGCTCAGTACAAGCAGGTCATCCACATCGACGCCGCGGAGATCGTGCCGTGCGTTTCTTGGCCGCACCTGCCGAGCAACACGCACCCGGTGAGCGAGAGCCGCGAGATCAAGATTGACCAGGCCGTCATCGGCTCCTGCACGAACGGCCGCATCGAGGACATGCGCGCGGCCGCCGAGGTCCTGCGCGGCCGCGTCGTGGACCCGAACGTCCGCTGCATCGTGATTCCCGCGACCCAGGGCGTCTGGCTCCAGTGCGTGCATGAGGGCCTCATGGACATCTTCATCAACGCGCACTGCGTGGTCTCGACGCCGACCTGCGGCCCCTGTTTGGGTGGCTACATGGGCATTCTTGCCGCCGGCGAGAAGTGCGTGAGCTCCACGAACCGCAACTTCGTCGGCCGTATGGGCGACCCGACCTCCGAGGTCTACCTGGCGAGCCCCGCGGTTTGCGCGGCTTCGGCCGTGGTGGGTCACATCGCGCTGCCGAGCGATCTGGACTAGGTTCGAGCACATAACTTGAGCGCAAGAGCGCCGCCGACGTACACGCGTCGGCGGCGCTTTTTGAGTCATTGTCTGGGTTTCTGAGGTAAAATAGCTATACGGTATAGCT
>CAVIBB010000117.1:0-6295 GCA_963640745.1 Paludibacteraceae bacterium | reverse complement strand
GTTGCCGGCCTCGTCGCACACGTCGACGACCTCGATGCCCTCGAGGCTGATGCCGCGCTCACCGGCCAGGCGCTCGAGCTCGGCGCCGTCGCCCACGAGCACGCACTGGGCGAGGCCCTCGTCGGCGAGCTCGCGCACGGCGCGCATCATGGTGTCGTTGTCGCCCTCGGGGAAGGCGACGCGCATCGGGCGCTCGGCCGCCCGACGGCGCAGGTTCTCCATGAGGTCCACGCGCTACTCCATCTCTTCCTCGACGCGCTCGACGAGCTCGCCGATGGTCTTCATGACCATGACCTCGCGCACGGGGACCTCGGCGTCGAGCTCGTTCTCGATCATGGAGGTGAGGGCGATCATCTTCATCGAGCCCTTGCCCAGCTCGTCGAAGGTGGTCTCGGGCGTGATGTCGCCCTCGTACTTGTAAGCCGACTTGGCGAACTCTGCGACCTGCTCAAAAACCTCGTTGTTCATGAAAGTTCCTTTCTAAAGTGATGTGTTAACTAGCGAGAAGAACCCGCAATGTGATTTCCGAAAACCTCCCGGGGTTTACGTGGCGCGTCAGTCTGGTTAGTCCAGCTCGAAGCAAAGCTCCTTGTAGCCGGGCCGATCAATGACCTTCGCGTGGACGCCGACGGCCTCGCCGGCCATAATGGCCTCGCGAATCGCCGGCGCCTTCTTCTTGGTCACGCCGAACACGACGTAGGTGTACTGCGCGCCCTCGTCGATCTCGACGGTGCCGTAGGCGTACTTGCCGACCTCCTTGAGGTAGGGCTTGTCGTTCTGCGGCCCCGGAAGGGTGAAGTCGAGGAGCTTGCCGTGGCCGGAGACCTCGACCCAGTCGGTGGTGTGGTAGCCGCAGGCGTTGCAGGCCAGGTGCGGCGGAAACTCGACGACGCCGCACTCGGGGCACTTGCGGCCCCAATAAACGCCCTGCTCAAGCCCGGTATAGAACTTCTTGACCACGGGCTCCATCTGCTCAAGCTTCATGTGATTCTCCTTTGGATGCAACGGGTGTCGCACACGTCTAGCCGACGGTGCGCAGGATCTGGCAGCGGACGTTCTGGGAGCCGCCGAAGCCGCGCAGGAACGAGGTCTGGGGGACCTTGGCCATCTGGGTCTCGCCGGCCTCGCCGCGCATCTGCTTGACGGCCTCGTAGATGTCGGCGATGCCGGAGGCGCCGTGCGCGTGGCCGAAGTTGCAGCGGCCGCCGTGCGGGTTGATGGGCTTATCGCCGTCGTAGGCGGTGCGGCCCTCGATGGCGTACTTCCACGCCTCGCCGCGCGGCAGGTAGCCGCACTCCTCGGCGGACACGATCTCGGACGCGAGGAAGAAGTCGTTGCACATAAAGAGGTCGATCTCGTCGGGAGAGACGCCCGTCAGCTCGTAGACCTGCTGGGCGGCGATGCTCGTGCCCCAGTGCTCGTTGTGGGCAAGACCCGCCTCGACGGCCGAGGCGCCGGTGCCCAGGACCTCGATCGGCGTGTGCGGCACGCCCATGGCAAGGGCCTTCTCGGTCGGCATGACGACCATGGCCGCCGCGCCGTCGCACTTCTTCTCGAAGCCGGTCACGCGCAGGTACTGGGTGACCTTGGGGTTATAGAAGCTCTTGAGATACTCGTCGGCGTCGTCGAAACCGTTGGCCGCGGCCTCCTCCTCGATGGTCTGCTCGAACCAACCGAGGGGGTTCTTCACGGCGCCGCGGCGCAGGGACTTGGTGAGGCCGTTCAGCGCATCGTCGATCTTGTCGGCGTCGATGCCGTAGGTCATCGAGTACTCGTTGATCCAGTTGTCGAAGCTGATGCCGAAGGCGCCGTCGAGCGGGCGGCCGTAGGCACGGTCGTAGATCTTGTCGAGCGAGGGCAGCATGACGGAGAGCGGGAAGTCCTGGCGGATGTGGGAGGGCATGTGCTCCACCGGAAGCGTGCTCGCAAGGTCGACGGCACCGGAAAGGACGACGTCGTAGGTGCCGGAGGCCACGGCCATCACGGCCTGCTCGAGGGCGACGTAGCCCGTGCAGCAAGCCTCGGAGTGGTGGACGGACGCCTTGGAGCGCATACCGAACCAGTCGGCAACCTGCATGTTGGGGGTGATGCAGTCGTTGATGAGATAGGGGTTCGCACTGCCGTGGTAGTAGAAGTCCACGTCGCGCGGCTCGAGGCCCGCGTCCGCGATAGCCTCGAGGGCGGCGTAGCCGAACGCCTCGCCCTCGCCGATGCCCTGGGTCTCCGGGTGCTCCTCGAAGTCCTTGAACGGCGTGCAGCCCACGCCGACGATGGACACGCTTCGAGCGTTCTTGCCGAGCTTGACCATAGTTCACATCCTTATCCGTAGAAGGGGCGTGCTTTCCATGGCTTGGATGCTATTTGGGATGGGCGCCGGCGAGAAGAACAGGCGCGCGGCCTGTGTTTCAAGACGTGGGACAACTCAGCTTGTTATGTTTCTTTTCGCAGGTAGATAGGCACAAAAAGAGCGGTGGACAGCTTGCCGCCCACCGCTTGGAACCTACCGTTTGCCGCCCGCGGTCACACACCGAAAGGCGAGCCCGGGCTCGTGCGCGCATGCTCGCCGTCAAGAAAGAAAGGCGCGTAAAAGAGTCGGTTGAGGACGGCCGCCACTTGCTCGGGCGCCACGTCCGCGCGCTCCTCGAGCCAGTACTGGATCACGTTGTTGTGGCCCGCGAGCGCGAAGGCCAGATAGAAATCGCGGTAGTCGGCAGAACCCGGCACGTCCGCCAGGCGTTCGCGGAAATGGTCATGCATGAGGATCGTGGCCTTGTGCACGAACTGCGGGTCGCCGTGGGGGCCGTTGAGCGCCACGATCTTGTCGCGCCGCTCGAACAGGAGCTCCATGCGCCGGATCATCGTGGGCGTGGGGTCGAGCTCGGACTGGCCGAAGCGGGCCTTGAGCGCGTAGGAGTTGATGTCGTGCATATTGGCGAGAAGGTCGGTCTCGAAGGCCTTGACGACGGCGTCGACGGAGTCGAAGTGCCGGTAGAACGTCGAGCGCGAGATGCCCGCCGCGCGCACGACGTCGCCCACGCCGATCTTGGGGATGTCGGTCGTCTCCATGAGCGAGAAGACCGCGTCCTCGATACGCTCGTCCACCGAATCGCGCCTCTTGTCGCGTCCCCATGCCGTCATAACGCATCAACCCTTTCGCTTTCGTTTACCATGTTCGCGGCCGAGGCGACGCCGCGCGGCCGCCGAGCACAATGCGGAGAGGAGCCCCCATGGACGTGAGCGAGACCACTATCGAGCAGGCGAGAAACGCGCTCGTTGAGGCGCTTCTTGCCGACCGGGGACTCGTGCACCTTACCGAAGCCGCCGCCGAGGTGCTCGGCAACCCGGTGCTGGTTGTCGACCCCACCTACCACAACACGGCGCGCGGGGGCTTCGCTTTCGAGGACTCCGACGACTCGGAGTTCGCGCGGATAACGCGCGCCGAGCAGGCCAGCGGCGACGTCATGCTCCCCGAGGGCGTGCGCTACATCCTCGACGAGGGCATCGACGAGGAGCTCGCGCGGGCCAAGGCGCCGGTGGTGCGCAGAAACGCGATCTACGGGCTCAACACGATGACCTCCACGATCATGGTTCACGGCACCTGCCTGGGCCGCGCGATGATGATCGAGCACGAACACCCCTTCTCCGACGCGGACGCCGAGCTCTTCTCCCTCTTTGTGCGCCTTGCCGCGCAGGAGCTGCAGAAGGCGGGCTTCCTCACCCTGGGCGGGCCTCAGCAGGGGCCGTACTTCCTGGGGCGCCTGCTCGACGACGAGCACCCCAACCCCATGTCGTGCGCGCGGCGCATGCAGCTCGTGGGCTTCTCTCCCCTGCCCGACCTCTTCGTGGTCTGCGTGCGTAGGGGCACAGGCGCGCTCGACGCCCGCTCGGCCGAGAGCATCCGCGGCCAGCTCCAGGGGCTTTTGCACCACAGCCTGGCCACGCTCTACGAGGGCGAGCTCGTGGCGCTCGTGAGCCGCGCGGACGCACCGCGGCTTCCGGACGCCGACGAGGCGACGCTCGCGCGCGTGGCGCTGGCCAACGGCCTGGTCGTGGGCGTGAGCAACGAGTTCCGCGAGGTCACCGACATCCGCGCGCATCTCGCGCAGGCGCGCGCCGCCGTCCGCTACGGCTCCACCTACACCAAGATCCTCGACGACACGCACGTCTACCGGTACTGCGAGTACACCTACATGGAGATGCTCGACATCGCGAACGACCATATCAACCTGATGAACTACGTCCACCCCGCGATCTGGGGCCTGTGGGAGCATGACCAGGCGCACGACTCCGAGCTCGTCGAGACGCTCCTTGCCTTCATGCAGAACGGCTGCAACACGGCCAAGACCGCAAGCCTGCTCTCGCTCCACAAGAACACCCTCCTTTACCGGCTGAACCGCATCAAAGACGTGACGAACAACGACCTCGGGTCCGGCGAGGATCTCTTTTTGTTCCACCTCTCCATCAGGACGCTGATCTACCTGGGCATATTCGAGCCGAGAACCAAGCCGCACACGAGTCAGGACCTGCACAACAACACGAAGTAAGAAGCGCCGGTGCCGAACGCGAGCCGTGGACGCCGGACGTGAGCCGCGGCCGAGCGTCCTCGGGCCCCGGCGCGTTTGTCTTGGTGCTCAAACGCCATAAAGAATCCCACGCGCCCGAGGAAAACCGCACCGATCGCCGGGCTTGCGTGTTTGCCACTGGACGAGTTCCGCATGAGCCGGACGAGACTTAATGTCTCGTCCGTGCGAAAAGGACTGCCCGAGTTCCAGGGGCAAACACGCAGGACCGGCGACCGGGACGTCCCCCCACCTAGTCGCGCTTGATCTTCAGCGTCGGGAACTGCATCTTCGCGTACTTCTCCATGAGAGGCTTGACCTCGTCGAGGTGCGCGAAGAACTCGTCGCGGGTCTTGTTGATCTCGTTCAGGTGCTCGGCGCGGGCCTTGTCGTCGTTGCGGTCGCGCACGAGGCCGTTCTCCGCGATTTTGAGCTTGGGGCGACCGGTCTTCTCGTCGGTCTCGATGTCGCCGCCGGCGCCGCAGACCGCGCACTCCCACGGGAACTCGATGCCGTCCCAGTGCTTATCGCCGGGGTAGACGAGCGAGCTGTGGCAGTTCGGGCAGACGCCGTCGTCGGGGTCGCCGAACCAACCGCGCTCCTCGACCGGGGTCTGGATGGCGCGCACGATGTTCTCGCCCATCTTGCGGGCGCGGCCGAGCTGGTCGCCCCACTCAACGTCGGATCCCCACACGAGGGCGTTGCCGGGGCGGCCGTCGCGTTGGGCCATGTAGCGGTCGACGACCTGGATGGACATGGTGAACATGGTGGCCTGCAGGCTCTCGAGTGCGAGGGACTGCCAGTCGTGCATGGAGCCGCCGACGCTGATCAGGCCCGCGACCGTGTGCGGGTTCTTCTTGACGGCGCCGATGGCGAGCAGGAACGAGAGCTCGTAGGCGAGGAAGCGCTGGGCCAGGCGGGTGTAGACCGAGCTCGGGGTGAGGTCGTAGGTCGGCACCGCGAAGATGATGCCCTGGCAGGTCTGCATCTCGGAGATGATGGCGTCGACGTCGTCCTTCTTCTTGAGCACACAGCCGTGGTACTCCTTCTGCAGGCCGGCGCTCATCTTGCCCATCTGCATGGTGCAACCCTCGCAGCCGGTGCAGGGCAGGATGTTGTAGTCAAAGAGGTTGATGAGCTCGACCTCGCCGCCGGCCCCCTGAACGGCACAGAGTGCCTCCTTGGCGAGCATCTCTCCGTTGCCCCCATGCCTACCTGCGCAAACAGCCATAACCTTAAACGACATGATCGCTCCTCTCCAGAGCACAATCGGGCGCGGGTCCCCGCCCGCGCATTCTGGGGAGATGGTACGTGGGCGCCCTTTAAGGTTCACCGTCTGTGCGGACGAGCATCGGCGAAATGAGCGCGAAACAGTCGTGTGGATGCCCAAAGCGGATGGCTGCCGGCGCAGGCGGGCGGGCGGCTTGGGCCGGCGGCGGCGCTTCTCGGCACGCGACGGCAGCGCCTCTCGGCACGCGCGGAATAATTGTGCTCATTGGGACTTCTTGCCACCAAACGCGGAAATAGCTCACCCGTTGGGACGAAATAGAGCCGGCTTGCAGAGAAATGCCGTCGGTTGGGACCGGACGCCTCCCAACAGGCGCGATTTCTCCGCAGGGGCCGCATCGTGTTCATCAAGCGTCAGGGGGCGTGTTGCGCCAGGCTCGCAGCCGAAATCGCCAGTTCGAGGGGTCAAAAATAGCCATGCCCGAGATATCCCACTTTAAAATCGGAAA
>CAVIBB010000116.1:0-6499 GCA_963640745.1 Paludibacteraceae bacterium | reverse complement strand
GTCAACGAGGTTCCGGGAGAAGCGCCTTCGTCAGCAGGTGAATCAAAATCGGCATTAAATCCCCACGTCAGCGACGCTGCCCGCCGCCCGCAGCCGCCTCCCGCCCCGCCCCGCCGCCTTGTGAAGTCTTCACGCCGAAAACCAGCGCGCATTACCCCACGAAATCGCTGAAATGGCGAGTAGTGAAGACCAAATCGAGGAGTGAAGTCTTCACGACTGTGGGCGGGCGGGCTGCGGCGGCAGCAAAGCGCCGCCTGCGCGGGGCAAGCGGCGGCAAGAGGAAGAGTCGGTTGCGGGGAGGCGGGGGTTAGGACGTCGGGGGCTCGAGGCCCAGGTGATCGAAGGCCGCCACGGTGGCCTGACGGCCCTGCGGGGTGCGGATGATAAGGCCGCGCTGAAGCAGATAGGGCTCGTACACGTCCTCGAGGGTGCTCGGATCCTCGGCCACGGCGGAAGCGATGGTCGTAAGACCGACGGGACGGCCGCGGAACGTCTCGCAAAGAGCGCGGAGGATCTTGACGTCCATCCAGTCGAGCCCGAGCGCGTCGATCTCGAAGAACTCCAGCGCCTCGGCCGCGACCTCCCAGGTAATGTCCCCCGATGCCTTGACACAGGCGTAATCGCGCACGCGCTTAAGCAGGCGGTTGGCAAGGCGCGGCGTGCCGCGCGAGCGCGAGGCGATCTCGAGCGCGCCCTGCTTGTCGACCATGACGCCGAGGATGGTGGCGGAGCGGGTGACGATGACGGCGAGCTCCTCGGGCGAATAGTAGTCGAGCCGATAGCTGATGCCGAATCGGTCGCGAAGCGGCCCGGTGAGCAGCCCCGTGCGCGTCGTTGCGCCCACCAGGGTAAAGCGCGGAACGTCGATGCGGATGGAGCGAGCGGCAGGGCCCTTGCCGATGACGATATCCAGGAAGAAGTCCTCCATCGCGGGATAGAGGATCTCCTCGATCTGATGGTTGAGCCGATGGATCTCGTCGACGAAGAGGACGTCGCCCTCCTCGAGATTCGTGAGGATGGCGGCGAGGTCGCCGGCTCGCTCGATGGCCGGGCCCGAGGTGGTGTGGAGCTTCGCGCCCATCTCGTTGGCGACGATTCCCGCAAGCGTCGTCTTGCCGAGCCCCGGAGGCCCAGAGAAAATGACGTGGTCGAGCGGCTCGTTGCGGCTCTTCGCGGCCTCGATGAGCACCTTGAGGTTGGCGCGCACGCGCTCCTGCCCGCAGTACTCCTCGAGCGAACGCGGGCGCAGGCTCCTGTCCTGTTCGAGGTCCTCGCCCGTGAGCTCACCGGTGACCGCGCGCTGCGTCGGCACGCCGGACGTGGCCGGCGCGCCGAAGAGGTCCTTGTCGCTCGCTTCCCACATCATCGACCGCTCCCCAGTCGCTTAAGCGCGAAGGCGAGCGTCGCCTCGATGGTCGAAGCGCCCGCGGCCTCATGCCCCGCGAGCGCGAGCTCGCACTCCTGCGGCGTGAAGCCCATGGAAAGAAGCGCCTCGGTGGCCTCCGCGTCCACACTGGGCGCCGCGCCCTGCGCGTGGCCGTCGAGCTGCAGCGCGCCCGGTGCCGTGGCCGAAAGCCCCACAAGCCCCCTGAGCTCGGCGTTCTTTGAGAAGACGTCGGAGAGCTCCACGAGCAGCCTCGAGGCTTTCTTCTTGCCGACGCCCGGGACCTGGGCCATGCGCGCAGCGTCCTCGCTGGCCACGACCGCGGCAAGCTGAGTCGCCGAGAACGTGGAGAGCACGGCGAGCGCGAGCTTCGGCCCCACGCCGCTGATGGCGCGCAGCTGATCGAACAAGGCGCGCTCCTCCCGGGAGGCGAACCCGTAGAGCTCCTGGGCATCCTCGCGCACGATGAGCCTCGTGAGGACGGTGACGCCGGACGTGCCGGCGGGCGGTAGCGCCGCGGCCGTCGTGGACGAGCAGCCGAGCTCGTAGCCGACGCCGTTTACGTCGATAATGATGTGGCTGGGCAGCACCTCGACGAGGGTGCCGGTTAGCTGGACAATCATTGCAAAGCCCTCCTGGAGTCGGTAAGCGCGACCGTGCGCCTAAGGTTCGCATGGCAGACGGCCGCGGCGAGCGCGTCGGCGGCGTGGTCGGGATGCGGCTCGTGATCGAGCGCGAGAATGCTCCGGACCATGTACATGACCTGGTGTTTATCGGCGGCGCCGGTGCCGACGACCGCTTGCTTTATCTGCATAGGGGTGTACTCGCCGACCGAGAGCCCGGCCTTCGAGCAGGCCACGATGGCGACGCCGCGGGCCTGCGCGGTCGCGATGGCGCTCTTCACGTTCTCGCCGAAGTAGACGTTCTCGATGGCAAGCTCGGTCGGCCCGAACTTCTCGATAACGGCCCTGAGCTCATCGTATATGCGCCCGAGGCGGGAGTCGATGGCCTCATGTGCGCGGGTGGCGACGCAACCGTACGCGCGCGCCCTGCACACCGAGCCCCGCGTCTCGACCACGCCCCACCCCGTGTGGGCAAGCCCCGGATCGACGCCCAAGATGACCATACGCACCTCCTCCCGCCTCGCGAATCACAGATATTAGAACGGTCGTTCTATCCTAACACAGCGAGAGGGGCCGGGAGACGTCAGTTATCGGAGAACGGGTCGATGCCCCAGAAAGGCCCGCCCTGGCCGCCGCGAGGGGTGTCCCCGTCCTTCTCGCTGCCGAAGAAGAATCCCAGGTCATCCACCTTATCTTCGCCGTCGCCGCCTACCCCGCCGAACAGGGAGAGAAGGTCGAGCGTCTCGTTGGCAAACGACTCGGCGACCCGGGCGTCGCCCGCGGCATTCCCGCCCCCGACCGGCCCGTCGCCGCCGTCGCCGCCGGCGCTGCCGCCACCGGCGCTGCCGGCGCTGCCGCCACCAGCGCCGCTCACCGACGCCGAGGAAGCGAGCCCCGCCGCAAGCGAGCGCATAAGTGCCTCGAGGTCAGGCTGCTCCTCGCTCGAGCGGACGCGGTCGCGCCACGCGAGCCCGAGCGGTCCGCGAGCCTCGACGACGGTCTTCGAGCTCATGGTCGGCGCGAGGATGCGTCCAGGAAGCTCGCTTAAGGACTTGCGCGCAAGCGCGACGACGTTTCGGGCGAGCTCGGCGTCGCCGCACTCCGCCGCAAGCTCGCTCAACGGCCGCTCGTACTCGATGAAGCCCGAGAGCAGGAAATCGAGCGTCTCGACGCGCGACTCATCGGAGCCGTGCACGCCGCGCACGACCTCCTCGACATCGAACGCCCCCCTCGCGAAGGCGGGGATGACGGGCGAGATAGTGTTGCGAAGCCGCGAGAGGGCGAGCACGTCCGAGCGGTAGACGTCGCCGAAAGGCAGCACGCAGGCGAGGTCGCGCTCAGGCGCGCCGCCCATCGCGAGCGCCGTCTTGTCGGCAGGGGCAAGAAGCACCCTGCCGGCCGAGCGGGACGCGGCGCTCACGTGCGCCCAGGCGAGGTCGCGCGCGAATTCCGCGTCGTCGCCGGCACCGAGCGCCGACGTATCGAGCTCCTCGGCCTCAAGCCGGAGATTGCGCACGAGCTTGCGCGACGCGTCGTCGGCCCTCTTGTGTCCCGTAAGGAGAACGACGGGGTGGACGCGGGTCGGCCCGAGCGCGTCGACGGCCACGGCGCAGGCGAGCATGGGGGCGAGCCTGCCGTCGACCACGACGGACACGTCGGTCTTGCCAAGGGCGCCGACGATGCCGGCAAGCCCCTCGCACAGCGCGCCCCATGCGGTGATCGCGGGGTCGAACACAGGCTCCGCCAGCGGGTTCTTGAGCGGCCCCTCGCTCTTTGCGTCGATGTCCGCGAAGAGAAGCGCCTCTTCGAACGACGGCGCCATCGCCGCGAGCTCTCCCCAGGGGGCGAGCACGAAGCTCGAGCCGCAGAACACCTCGGAGCCGCAGAACCCGACGCCCCCGACCGCGACGAGCCAAGCGCCCATGGCGTCCGCGTCGTCCTTGTAGCGCCCCTCGGAGACGGAGTTCCCCAGCGCGCTCGAGGCGTCGTCGAGGCCGAAGCCGTAGGTCGAGCAGAAGACGACGCCATCGACCGGGTAGTCGTAGGCGACGTAGTCGTCGAGCTCCTCGTAGGTGAGCGCGACGCCGAGCCTCACGCCCGCCACGTTGACGAGGGGTTGCGACAAGGCCGGGTGAACCGCCCCGTCGTCGCCCTCGTCCTCGCCGCCGGCGACGCCCGCCGCCATCGAGCGGAGCTTCCCAAGAAGGCGCAGAGGGACGACCTCCCCGTCCTTGATGAAGACCACCTCGGCCATCGGCTCCTCGGGACCCGCCAGGTAGACGGGCAGCAGCACCGGGCACGAGACCTCGCCGGAGAGCGCCTTGACGGCGGCCGCCATGTCGGCAAGAAACCCGTCGAAGTCCGCGGCGCAAAGCGGCTCGAGCGGCGCCAGCGCCGCCGCCGGCAGCACGAGCAGGTCCGCGCCGGACGCGGCGGCGTCGGCGGAGAGCGCCCCGATGCGGGCCCGGGCAGCGCCGAGGTCGCCCATAAAGGAGCGGATCTGTGCGACGGCGATCTTCATGTGCTTCTCCCTCTTCAACGAACAGCAGGTCAATCAGGTAATGCAGGGCAGGTACCCTCAGTCCACGCCCCTACGCCACGAGCACCTTCCCGCTCCTGCCGATGGCGTCGGACACCTCGGCGAGAAGCACCATGTTCCTCGCGTCGATGGTCGTCGGCAGCTCCATGCGCATGATGTCGCCGCTCGCGGACTCGACGCGGACCTCGACGTGGTCGAGGCCCGGGTAGGCGGCCAGGATCCGCCCGAGGTCGTCCATGCGGGCGCGCGTAAGGCTGCTCGCCGGCATGTTGATCTCGAGCACCTTCGGGCGGTTCGTGCGCTCGTTCAGGACGAGCGGCTCGACCTCCATGCAGATGACCTGGTTGCCGCGGTCGCTTCTTTCCAGCTTACCCTTGACCTTGACGAAGACGTCGCCCGCGGCCTCGCCCGTCTCGGGGTCGACCTCGCCGGCGAGCGCGGAGGCGCACTTCTTGAAGAGCTTGGGGAAGATGACGAGGGTGACCTCGCCTTCCATGTCCTCGAGCGTGACGATGGCCATCGGGTCGCCGTTCTTGGTGGTCTTCTTCTGGACGCCGGAGACCATGCCCGCGAAACGCAGGACCTTGCCCTCAGGCACCTTGAACTGCTCATGGACGCCGCCCGCCGAGTCGGTGACCTCGTCGGAGACCTCGATGTCGGCCAGGCTGTAGTCGCGCGCCTTGGCCAGCGCGTAGGCGTACGGGCGCAGCGGGTGGTCGGAAACGTAGAGGCCGAGCACGTCGTGCTCGCGGCCGAGCTTGACCGAGCGGTCCCACTCCACGCCGTCGGGCTCGGGGTTGTCCTCGGCGAAGCCCGCCCCCTCGACGTCGGCGAACATGTCGAACATCGAGACCTGGCCGGACGCGCGGACCTTCTGCTTGCGCGTGGCGGCGTCGATGATGTTCTCCGGGTTGTTCTTGTCGACGAGGCGCATGAGCTGCATGCGCGTGTAGCCCGTGGAGTCGAAGGCGCCCGAGCAGATAAGGGCCTCGACCACGCGGCGGTTGGCGGAACCCGAGTCCATGCGGTTAACGAAGTCGAAGATGTCGCGGAAGTTGCCCGCGTGCTCGCGCTCCTCCATGATGGCCTCGCCCACGGCCTCACCCACGCCGCGGATACCGGCGAAGCCGAAGCGCACGCCCTCCGCGGTCGCGGTGAAGTCGCGGCCGGACTCGTTGATGTCGGGCGGCAGGATGGCGACGCCCTCGCGGCGGTACGCGGTGACGTAGTGGACGATCTTCTCGGTCTTGCCCATGTAGGACGTGAGGACCGAGGCCATGTACTCCTTGGGGAAGTAGGCCTTGAGCCACGCGGTCTGCATGACGAGGATGGCGTAGCCCGCGGAGTGCGACTTGTTGAAGGCGTAGGACGCGAACTCGAGGACGTCGTCCCAGATGCGCTGCGCGACCTCCTTCTTGTAGCCGTTGTCCACGGCGCCGTTCATCCAGTGGTCGTAGATGGTCTCGTCGGCGCCGTTGCCCTCCCAGTGGAAGATCTGGTCCGTGAGCATCTTGATCTTCTTCTTTGCCACGGGCTTTCGGATGCGGGAGTCCGACTCGCCGGGCGTGAAGTTCGACATCTTCATCGAGATCTGCATGACCTGCTCCTGGTAGACCATGGTGCCGTAGGTCTCGTCCAGGATGTCGGAGAGGCGGTCGTCGTAGAAGGCGACGGGCTCCTTGCCGTTCATGCGGTTGATGTAGCTCGTGACCATGCCGGCGCCCAAGGGGCCCGGGCGGTAGAGGGCGATAAGTGCGACGACCTGGCGGTACTCCTTGGGCTGCATGCCCTTGATGGTGGCCGTCATGCCGGCGGACTCGATCTGGAAGACGCCCGCGGTGTGGCCGCGGCCCATGAGCTCGTAGATCTTCGGGTCGTCGAAGGGGATCTTGTCGACGTTGATGTCCACGCAGGTCGCGCCCGGCTTGATGGTGGCCTGGACCGCCTCGGGCA
>CAVIBB010000115.1:0-6601 GCA_963640745.1 Paludibacteraceae bacterium | reverse complement strand
ACGAGGGCCGCCGCAAGGGCGAGCAGCGCCAAGCGAGCCGCGGCAGAATAAAGCTTCTCTCGTGTGCCGTTCGCGCGTCCAAAAGCCATGCCGAGCCACGCCGCCGCGCACGCGAGCGGCAAGATGACCCTAAAGGCCGCGAGGCTTCCGATGGTGAGCAGGTATTTCTCGAGGTAGATGGCCGCAAGAACAATGGCGAAGTCGGCGGCGACATCGACGAGCTTATCGGCGACGGGCGAGCCGACGTCGTCTGGCAGCAGCGTTATGGCGACCGCGGCCGCGGTCGAAGAGCCGACGAGGGCGGTCACGGTCTGGGCCTTAGCGTCGAGCTTCGCGATGCTGTCGGCGTGCGTTGCGGGCGACGAGGCCCACTCGGCCACCGGGAAGAAGCTGATGAGCACGATGGCGACAGCGACGATTAGGGCGATGATCTTGGCCCGCAGCGAATAATCGCCGGAAACCGGGGCAAGCGCTTCCTCGCCGTCGAGCCCATCGCCAAGCCCGGACTCAGGCGTCAGAACGGGTGCGAGATCCGTATCGTTCCTCATGAGAGACTCCTTACTATTTGAAGTGGGCCCCGCCGGAGCGGCCACGGGGCTTGCTGCCGGCGGCGCGGCGGTCGGCACCTCGATCGAGCTTCGGCGCCTTGCTTCCGGAGGCGCCCGCTCCGCGATCGGACAGGTTTGCCCGGCGCGGCTTCTCCTCCTTCGCGCGACGGCGCGCGTTCGCGATGAGACCGAGGACCACGACGAGCAGCACGACGACGCCAACGGCGATGAGCAGGTTCGTCGGCTCGGAGAGCCAATCCTCCACGAACAGCTTAATCGACCAGCTCATCGACTTTGCGGCAAGAACCTGGACGACGCCGAGCTCGCGGCCGTCGTAGGACACGGTCGCCTCTCCCAGCACATCGCCCTGCGTGACGGGAGCAGCCACGCTCGCGGGCACGGACAGCTCGATGTCGAGGTCCGAGAGCGAGAGACCAGTGGGCGTGAAAGCGGTCAGCGTTGCCTCGGAGACCACGCCCAAGGACGTGCCGTCCTCAGAAAGACGCACCGCGATGCTCCCGAGCTCGTCGCCCGCCGAGACCACGTCGCTCACGCCCCAGGCATCGAAGCCCCAGTTCAGAAGGTCGCGCATGCCGTAGAAATTCGAGGTCGGCTCACCGTAGGCGGCGTCGTTGCTGCCCCCGAAGGTCACGGCGACCAGATGGCGGCCGTCCTTCTCGGCGGCGACGACGAGGCACTTGCCGGCCTCCGTGGTGTAGCCCGTCTTGCCGGCGGTCACGATACCGTCCGCATACGCGTCGCTCGACTTCTGGATCAGGTAGTCGGTGCTCTCGAGCGTGCGGGCGGAGTTCTGGTTCGTGGCGGGAAGCGACCAGGTCGCGCTGCCGGCGATCTCGCTAAAGACGGGATAGTCGAGCGCGGCGCGGAAAATCAGCGCCAGGTCGCGCGCGCAGGTGTAGTGGTCGTCGTCGTGCAGGCCGCAGGGGTTCGCGAAGTGGGTGTCGGAACAGCCGAGCTCGGCGGCCTTCTGGTTCATGAGCACGACGAAGTCCTGCCAGGTGCCGCCAACATAACGGGCGAGCACGTAGGCCGCGTCGTTGCCCGAGGGAAGGAGCATGCAGGCGAGGAGGTTCTTGACCGTGAGCTGCTCGCCGTCCTTGATGCCGCTCATCATGCTCTCCTCGCCGAGCATGCTGAAGTCGGAGGCCTGGACCGTGACGACGTCGTCGAGGTTGGCGCGCTCGAGGACGAGAAGCGCCGTCATGACCTTGGTGGTGGAGGCAGGGTAGCTCCGGGCGGTCGAGTCCTTGTCGAGCAGCACGGCGCTGTTGTCGACGTCGTAAAGAAACGCGACCGGGGTGTTCGTCGCGGGGGCCTCGAGGGGGTTGTCGATGGCCTCGGCGGAGGACGCGGATGAAGACGCGCTCGTTGCGGACGAGGACGTGGCAGTCGTGGCGGACGAGGCCGTCGTGGATCCCGTCGACGTGGCGGCCAGCGCGGAAGGCGCGCAGATCGTCGAGAAGGCGCAGGTCAGCGCGATGACCGTGGAAAATACAGCCCGCATGGCGGCGGACGGGCGCAGGTTGCGGTTCAAAAAACGACTCTCCCCTCTTGCGGCACAAAACGCATTCGAGTCTAGACCATGCGCCCATGCCCGGGCGCGGCCGCAGCGCAGCCTTAACCAAGGCCGCAAAGTTCTTAAGCACCGGCGCGCCCACCGGACCAATCTGGCGGCACGTTTTGCGGGAAGAAGGGCCCCCGGGGCCACGCCGACCAGCAACGGAAGCGACGTACGCGCCCTCAGAACACGTCGCGCAGTAACCCGGCCACTCGACGAGCCCCGCATGCGCGTTACCCAGTAATGAGAAGCACGCGCCCGCCCTGGAATCGCGCCGCCCAGTAATGTTTCGTTACTGGGCGGCTCGCTTCCAGGGCGCGAGGCTTCTTGCCGTTACTGGGCGGCGCGTTTGCAGGGCGCGGGGCTTCTTGCCGTTACTGGGCGGCGCGCTTCCAGGGCTCGGGATGCGAGCGCGCGCCCTCGGAACGGGCGCGACGCCCCCACGTACAGAGAAACCCCGCCGCACGAGGGGGAATCGCACGGCGGGGCCTCTGTGCACAAGGCAAGCGATGCGTCAGCTTAGCCCTCGTACTTCTTGAGCCTCTCGTAGACGTCGATAAAGTCCTCCGCGACGATGCGGAAGGTCTCGGCGCCCATGAGCTGGTCCTCCGCGTGCATGAGCAGCATGGAGAACTCGACAGACTTGCCGCCCGCGTCGTTGGCAAGCAGCTGCAGGTGAACGTTATGGCCCTCGACGAAGGCGTCCGACCCCTGCTTGATCATGTCGCGCGCGCCTTCGAAATCGCCTTCCTTGGCGCGCCCGACGGCCTCAATGTAGAGCGACTTGGCCATACCGACGTTGGCGATGATCTGGAAGCAGATCTCCTCCATGTCGAGGGGCTGCTCAGCAGTGTTCTCCTCTGCCATGGCTACTCCCCAATGAGCGCGAGCGCGTCGGCCAGGATCTTCTTGGCGTTCATGCGGCCGTAGTCGACCATGGCGATGACGGCAACGGGCTTGTCGCCGGCCGCGGCCTCGGCGTCCTTCTTTGCGTAGGCGATCTGCGGGCCGAGCAGCAGCACGTCGGCCGTGTCGACCTTCTCGAGCGCCTTGTTGAGCGGATTGGCCTGGATGGTCACATCGAGGCCCTGGGCCTTGGCCTCGGCCTGCATCTTTTGAACGAGCAGGCTGGTGGACATACCGGCGTTGCATGCGAGCAGGATGTTCTTCATTTTGAGCCCCTTTCTACGGGACATGCCTTGTACAGAAAGGCTAGCGGATGTGGCGGGCCGGAGCTCTGGCAAACCCAGGCCCGCCGGGTAAGGAAGCGCGGTGGCACCGAGCGGCCGAGGCTACTCCTCGACGACGCCCTCGAGCTCGGCCTGCTTGGCGGCGACGCGCTCGGAGACCTTCATGAAGGGCAGGTAGATGGCCATGGCCAGCGCGATCTCGATGACCTGCCAGATGGCCGCGCGGAAGTCACCGCCGGTGGTCAGGAAGGCGGAGATGACGGCCGGAGTGGTCCAGGGGACCTGGACGACGCAGGGGCTGATGATGCCCGCGCAGGTGAGGCCGTAGGTCGCGGCGATGAGCAGGTCGGGAACGAGCACGAACGGGACCATCAGCGGAAGGTTGAAGACGATGGGGTAACCGTAGATGACGGGCTCGTTGATGTTGAAGATGCCGGGCAGGATGGCCATCTTGGCGACGGTCTTGGAGGTCTTGCTCTTGGAGAAGAGGAACGTGTCGAGCAGCAGCGCCAGGGTGCAGCCGGAGCCGCCGATAAGGGCGAAGCTGTTGACGATCTGCATGTTCATGTAGTGGTCGGCGGGGATGGGCTGGCCGGCGGCGAAGGTGGCCATGTTGTCGACGATGAGCATGGTGAGGATCGGCTCGGCGAGGACGCCGGAGATCGTGGACTGGTGGATGCCGAGGCAGAAGAGCAGGTTCGCCAGGGTGTAGATGAGCACGACCGCCCACGGGCCGGCGTTCATGATGCCCTTAAGCGGGCTGGAGATGCAGGTGGAGATGATCGTCATGAGATCGGTGCCGGCGGCGGCGAGCACGGCGGAGACGAAGCCACAGGCCGAGAGCGTGAGGAGCATCGGGATCATGACGTTGAAGGACTCGGCGACCGCGGGAGGAACGCCCTCGCCGAGGTTCACCTTGAGCTTGTCGACGCCGGAGACCTTGATGAAGAGCGTGACGGCGAGAAGGGCGACGATGATGGCTCCGAAGAGGCCGTTCGTGCCGGTGTTGGTGGTGGAGAGCACGCCGGAGGCCTCGACGCCGGTGAGGGCGTAACCGTCCGAGAGCTTGACGCCCAGCTCAGACACCGCGTAGCTCATGCTGTCGGCAAGCTTGTCGTCGGCGTTGGAGGCCACGAGGAAGTTGCCCAGGGTGGCCGTCACGGCCTGCGGCATCATGATGATGAACGAGGAGATGCCCACGACCACGCAGGCGACCGCGTTCTCGAAGCGCTTGTTCACGGCCAGGCAGTAGCCGATGAGGCCCGCGAGGATAAGCGCGCAGGCAGACAGCGTGCCCAGCGTGACCGCGGAGCCCCAGCCCTGGACCGCGGCGAGCTCGGCCGAGCCGTCCGCGAAGATGAGCGGGAACACCACATTGTTGATGAGGACGGCGATGCCGGCCAGGATATAGAGCGGCGTGATCGTGGCGAACGCGTCGCGCAGGGTCCTCAGGTGGACCTGGTTGCCCACCTTCGCCGAGACCTCGGCGAACTTATCGAGAAACGCCTGTCCCTTTCCTTCTGCCATTTCCTTACTTCCCTTCTTCCACGGTGAGGGTATGCGTTTTCGCAACTTCCCTCAACCAATTAGCGGACTTCTTGAGGCGGCGCTTGTAGCCGTCCTCGAGGTCGACCTCCACGAAGCCGTAACGGTTCTTGAAGGCGTTGGACCAAGACCAGTTGTCCACGACGGCCCAGTAGTGGTAGCCCACGAGGTTCGCGCCGTCGGCGATGGCGCGCGCGATCCAGGCGAGGTGCTCGGCCACGAACTCGATGCGGTAGTCGTCCTGGATGGTGCCTGTCTCGGCGTCGCGGAAATCCCACTCGTGCTCGACACCCATGCCGTTCTCAGAGACAAAAAACTCCAGGTTCGGATACTCGCGCTTGAGCTTCATGCCGAAGTCGTAGATGCCCTTGGGGTAGATCTCCCAGCCGCGGCTCTCGTTCATCTTTGCCTCGGGCCAGACGTAGGGCTCTGCAAAGACGGGGCAGCCCGACTCGTCGACCTCGCGGCTCGGCGCCTGGACGCGCTCGGGGTGGTAATAGTTGCACCCGAGCCAGTCGACCTTGCCCTGGGCGAGAATCTCGCGGTCGCCGGGGCGGATCGGCAGCTCCACGCCGCGCGCCGCGAGCGAATCGAGGACGTCGGCGGGCAGCTCTCCCTTGGTCACGAGGTCGAGCCACCAGCGGTTGTTGATGCCGTCGGTCATGCGCACGGCCTCGAGGTCCGCCTCGCTCGGGTTCTCGCGGGTATAGGGCGGGGTAAAGCAGTTGATGAGGCCGATGCGAGAATCCTCGCGCATGAGGCCGGCCGCCTTCGCGCGGCGATAGGCCGCCACGGCCAGGCTGTGCGCGATCGAGATGTTGTACTGCACCGCCTTCGCGCGGTTGAAGTTGCGCAGCTTCGGGAACCAGACGCCGTGCTCGTAGCGCTGGTCGGGCTCGACGATGGGCTCATTGAAGGTGAACCAGCAGCGAATCTCCTGCCCGAAGCAGGCGAAGGCCTTCTCGGCGTAGTTGGCGTAGGCCTCGACGACCTCGCGATTCTCCCATCCGCCGCGTCGGAAGAGATAGGCGGGCATGTCGAAGTGGTACAGGTTCACGAAACACTCGAGGCCCGCGGCCGCCGCGTCGGCAAAGAGCTCGTGGTAGTACTTCTCGCCCTCCGGATTGACGTTGCCGTCGGCGTCGAGAAGGCGGCTCCACTGAATCGAGGTGCGGAAACTCGTGAGCCCCAGGTCCTTGAAGATCTGGAAGTCCTCGTTGTGTCGACGGGTGAAGTCGTTGCCGCCGTAGGACCCCACGCGGTTGTAAAACGCGTCGAGGTCGAGGTTGCTCCAAAGATCCCACATGTTCTCGAGCTTGCCGCCGCTTTGCCACTCCCCTTCTGTCTGGGGGCCCGACATCGCCGCGCCAAAGAAGAAGTCCTTCGGAAGCGTGAGCTGCTCCATCGCTCCTCCTTTCCTTGTTTTCTAATTAGACGTTCTGGCATTTCTGGTTGGCCAACCTGACATGTCTGGTTTATATCGTAGGCATGCACACGTTTTCTTCAAGACCTATTTTCTTCTCGCCGCCGAGTGGTATGATTCTGCCGATGAACGGTAATCGGCCCTGCTCGAGGGCTATACTCCGGGGTCAGACGCATGAGTATGCCGACATGCGTCTTAGGCGAGAGGAGCTGCGCTGTGGCAAAGATGAAGTACGAGGTCGTGGCCGACGACCTGATCTGCGCGATCAAGGAAGGCCAGTACAAGCCGAGCGAGCAGCTCCCCAGCATCGAGGGCC
>CAVIBB010000114.1:3551-6606 GCA_963640745.1 Paludibacteraceae bacterium | reverse complement strand
GAGGTGCACCTCGCCATGAAGATCGAGGCTGGCACCGAGGCTGCCGAGAAGCTCGAGGCCTACGAGGCCGGCGAGCTTGAGCTCTCTCGCGTGGAGCTGCGCCGCCTCAACCGCGTCGAGCAGGTGGGACTCGAGGCCAAGCAGGCCCTCATCAGCGCAAACCTGCGCCTGGTCGTCTCCATCGCCAAGCGCTACGTGGGTCGCGGCATGCTCTTCCTCGACCTTATCCAGGAGGGCAACCTCGGTCTTATCCGCGCCGTCGAGAAGTTCGACTACACCAAGGGCTTCAAGTTCTCGACCTACGCCACGTGGTGGATTCGCCAGGCCATCACGCGCGCCATCGCCGACCAGGCCCGCACCATCCGCATCCCGGTCCACATGGTCGAGACCATCAACAAGCTCATCCGCGTCCAGCGCCAGCTGCTCCAGGACCTCGGCCGCGACCCGACCCCGGAGGAGATCGGCGCCGAGATGGGCATGACCCCGGACCGCGTGCGCGAGATCCAGAAGATCAGCCAGGAGCCTGTCTCCCTCGAGACCCCCATCGGCGAGGAGGAGGACTCCTCCCTCGGCGATTTCATCGAGGACTCCACGGCCGTCGCCCCGCCTGAGGCCGCCTCCGACTCGATGCTCCGCGAGCAGCTCGACCAGGTGCTCGACTCCCTGGCCGACCGCGAGCGCAAGGTCATCAAGTTCCGCTTCGGCCTCGAGGACGGCCACCCGCGCACCCTCGAGGAGGTCGGCCGCGAGTTCGGCGTCACGCGCGAGCGCATCCGCCAGATCGAGTCCAAGACGCTGGCCAAGCTCCGCCACCCGAGCCGCTCGGGACGCCTCAAGGACTATATCGAGGACTAACCGCTAGTCCTCTGACCTGCGGAAACGTTCTTCACGTGTCCCAAATTGTCCTAAGCGCCCGCGACCTCGCGCACGAAAGGCCGCGCCTTGAACGCCTTGCCCACCGCCTGGACGAACATCCGGGCGGTGGGTTTGTCGTAATGCGCCCCTGTGACGCCCGGCAGCGCGTGGCCCATCATCTGCTCAAGCTTCGAGGGGTCAATCTCCATGTCCCAGCGCATGAACGTCTCCCAGGAGCGCCGCGCCGCGCGGGGCTGCTTCATGGGCACGCCCGCCTTCTCGACGGCGCGTCTCCACTCGCTTACGTAGGCGGTCTGGCGGATGGGCGAGCCGACGCCGTTGTCGGTGAGCCACACCTCGCCCGCGTCCCGCGCCTTCTCGGCAAGCTCCCACAGCCTGTCTCCCCACGGCGGCGGGACCACGAGCGCACGCATGCTCTGAGGGGTCTTCAAGGCCCCGTCGGCGCTCACGGTGCCGTCCGCGTATACCTGGCGCACGCATCGCGCCACGGTCAGCGGCAGGCCCTCGTACTCGTCCCGCCCGACCTCGTCGAGCTGCACGCCCAGGGCCTCGCCCGTCCTCGCGCCGCCGAACATCGACACGATCATGGCCGCCTCGCACGGGCTGCCTTGAGCCGCCTGCGCTATTCGGTCGAGCTCTGCCAGCGTGTAAGCCCCGTCGGCGCGGCTCTGCTGAGTCTGCGGCATGCGATAGGGCCTGCGGGCCACGTTGTCCTCGACCACGCCGTAGATAAGGCACAGGTCGAGGATTTGGCGTAGCAGCGCGAGCGAGTCGGCGGCGGGCTTCTTCGTCATCGTGGCAAGCCACTCCTGCACCTCAAGCGGGTCTATCTCGTTGGCCTTCACTTCGCCCCACTTCGGCCGGACGTAGCGCCGCCATTTGCTCATTCGGCACTTATAGGTGTTCTGCGCGAGCCTCCCGTCGGCCAGCTTCTCGTCGGCGTCGGGCAACCACCACTGCTCGAAGGCCTCGGCCACCGTCGGCACATGGCGCAGGCGGTGCCGCCTGTTCTCGTCTAAGCCCGCGCGAATCTCGGCCATGCGGCGCTCCGCTTCCCGGCGCGTGCCGCGCACCGTCTCCGTGCGCCGCTTATACTCGCCGCGCACGTCCTCCCACCACCGCAGACGGTAGCGGTTGCGGTCCAGCCGCTGGACGCATCCGAAGCTTGAGCGCATCTTGCGGGGCATGCGAGCCTCCTAACCCATGAACGTCTCGTTGAAATCGCGGACGCCCATGCTGAGCGCCACGCTTGCGGCGTGGTCGGTGTCCAGGTCCCTTATGAGCGAGAAAAGAAGCCACATGACCTCCTCGCGCATCTTCTCGTACTCCTCCTTGGCGAGGACGAGCCTCATGTCCTTGAAGAGGTCTATGAGCGACGTGTCGCAGGACGGGGAGACCCTGGCGCAGTAGAGCCTCTCGTCGTGCGCGCAGATGTTGCGGAAATCCTTTATGTGGTCGTATGCGAGCCTGAGCCGCCTGGGCGAGATCCTGACGTCCTCGCCGTATGAGTCCCGGTGCATACCTGAGAAGCCCTTGGCTATGGCGTTGCGCATCGACTCCGGCTGGAAATCGAACAGCCGGAAGGCCTGCCCGAGCATCAGGTAGTTCGTCAGCACCCAGAGCGGCACCTCGCCGTGCTCCGTGGCGTAGTGCTCTATGTAGCCGCGCTTGAAGCCGCGCCCCTCGTAAGGCGGCTTGTTGAGCGCCTGCTTAAGCTCGTCGATGAAGCGCGAGACCTTGGCGCGGTACTGCCGCTCCTGCCTGTACGTGGAAGGGTCCAGGTAGCACTCCGGCTCGTCCCGGTGCGCCTCGGACACGTGGTAGGCGCACTGCGTCTTCAGCGCGGCCTCCGCCTCGGCGAAGTAGCGGAACATCGTTAGCCTCAGGTCGCGGTCGAACGTGAACAGGCGGTAGAGGCCTGCGAAGGTCGCGCCCTCCTGATAGGCGTCCTGTCCCGTCTCGGCGGTCCTCGCCTTGTCGAGGAAGATGTCTTTGTATCCGTTCACGACGGAGTAGTAGCCCTCGCGGGCCAGGACCCGTTCGGCCCCCGCGACGTCCAGGCCACGGGCCGCGAGTATGGATACCTGCTCGTCTATTGTCTTGAATGGCTTGTCCATGATGCCCCTAAACAAGAAAACCGCCCAGAAGGCGGCTTTCTTGGGTCCGGCCGGACGTACCG
>CAVIBB010000114.1:0-3514 GCA_963640745.1 Paludibacteraceae bacterium | reverse complement strand
ACGGACGGACCCCCCCCCGGAGACGTTTCCGGGCTGCGCGGCGAAGCTCTCCGCAGCCGCGAGCAGGGCCGCGCGGCTGTTCGGCCCCATGCCGCGCCAGGCGCGGGCCAGGCGGTCGAAGTCGGGGTCGGCGTCCTGGGCGTCTTCTATGAGGTCGCTCTTTTTAATCCCGAAATGGTCTGCTATGCGCTGGACGGCCCCCATTCGCGGCTCCGAGAACCCGCCCTCCCATTGGGACACCGCGCCACGTGATACGCCTGCAATTTTTGCTAGCTCGTCTTGAGTCAAGTCGTAGCGTTTGCGCAGGTTAATGATGTTTTCTCGAATGCCCATGACGTTCCTTCCGTTAGATTGCCTTACATTTTATGAAAAATATCATTGACACTCAACGCTAGAATAACTAACGTATTAACCAGCAAGCGAGACCACGGAAGGAGGGTGCAATTGCCTGGCGAGACTCTGGAAGAAGCACGCCGACGGGCCGGGTTTACTCAGCAATACATGGCTGACCAGCTGGGATGTTCTAGACCTACGTACGCACAGATAGAACAGAACCCGTCACGCGCGACCGTGCTTCAGGCAAAGACGATTTGCCGCCTGCTCGCAAAGAATTACGAGCAAATTTTTTTCGGCCCAAGTGTTAGCGAAACTAACGTTTAGGAGGTGCTTCAAATGAACGATATCCAGCTTTTCGACAGCGGAGACTTCGGCAAGATGCGTGCCTTCCTCAGCGAGGACGGCGAGCCGATGTTCGTTGCCAAGGACGTCTGCGCGATTCTCGGTCTTGGACGTCAACAGGACTCGACCCGCTACCTCGACGAGGACGAGAAGGGGGAGTGTTTAGTAGACACCCCCTCGGGCGCTCAGAAGATGGTGTGCGTCACCGAACCCGGCTTCTACAAGCTCGTGATGCGATCGCGCAAGCCGGAGGCCAAGGCGTTCCAGCGTTGGGTCACGCACGAGGTGCTGCCCGAGCTTCGACGCTACGGCGCGGTGGTGGTGGACCTCGACGATGCGGACGATGACGTGCTCATGGCACGCGCCCTGCTCGCCGCGGACCGCAAGATGAAGCGGCAGGACGCGCGAATCGCCGAGCTTGAGGGCGAGAACGCCCAGCTCCGCAACAAGGCCCGCGCCTTCGACACGTGGGTGGACGAGGTGGACGGCCTGGTGTCCGTCACCAAGGCGGCGAAGCTGCTGCGCGCGCTCGACAAGAGCGTCACCGCCCGAGGCCTGCGCGGGTGGCTGCGCGAGAAGGGCTACGTCGAGAAGAAGACGCTCAGCTGCACCGTGAAGGCCATCGAGCCTGGTTACATGCGCGAGCGTCTCTGCAAGTTCACCGGCGAGGACGGCCGCGAGCGTTTCAAGAGCTACGGGTGCCTCACCGCCAAGGGCGTCGCGATGTGCGCGGCCCGCTACTGCGGCCAGGCATCGCTCGCGCTGAGCTAAACCCCATTGCACAAAGCATTGCGCCAACCCTAGGCCCAAGGGGTCTGGGCGAAGCCTTGCGAATTTTCAGCACCTTGAGAACCGAATGGGCGATGTCGCTGCCCGAAAAGCGGCGTTTCAAACCCGATGCTTCCTGCGAGCGGCCCCGCGTGGGCGCACCCCCAACTCTCCTTTCACAGAGTGGTTCCTCTCTTTGCGTTCTTCTTGCATCATCACTTGCACCAAGCCCTAGACGCATAACGGCAGGGCTTAAACGGCGGCTGCTTAGCTAGGACTCCCCGCCAAGCCGTGCGCGGGGCCGCTCGCAGGGGGCATCGGTCGTGAGTCCGCCACAGCGGCGCCCGGACGCGCTTCTTTCTACTTCTATCAGCGGGTTTTCCGCTCGTTTTTATCACTGGCGCGAGAACCCATCACAGGTCAGGTGGTGGGGCCGGGCGTCGCTGCGGCGGGCTCATGGATTGGCCGGGGTGCGCCCCGGATTACCTAAAAACAAACGCCTGAGCCGAGAGGAGAAGGCAATGGAGAACATCAAGAACCACGCGCGGGGCATCGCCCTCGCGCTCACCGTGAGCGGCATCGTCCCCGGCATCGCCTGCGCGGCGCTGCTCAGCTGCGACTGGCTGCTCGACGCGCTGCCTTGGGCCTGCGCAGGCCTTCTCGCCGCGCTGGTCGCGGCCCTCGCGGCCTGGGACGCAAGCGAAGGGAGCGCGTCATGGGAAAAGTAGCGGCCGCGCTCAACGACAAGCCCGGCGCGGATGAGCTGCGCAAGTTCTACGGCGAGGTTCAAGCCGCGCTCGACAGGCTCGTGGCCGCGCTCGGCGAGAAGCCTATGCCCGCAGGCTCGCGGGCGCTTCAGTTCGCCGTCGAGGCGGGGTTCGAGAAGAAGGCGCTCTACTCGGTGCCCGATACCGCCAAGTACCTGGGCATCGGCGCGGCCACGCTGCGCGACGAGCACAACGCGGGCCGCATCCGCTTCGTCGTGCCGAAGTGCGGCACGAGGCCCTACGTCTACGTGGACGAGGTGGACCGATGGCTTGAGGCGAGCAGCGACGGGACGGGCGGCGAGTGATGCAGAAGCCTGAGAACCCGTGGAAGGTGCCCAGGGGAGCACAGCCGCCCGGACAGACCATGTACCGCATCCGCTGCCCAGTGTGCGGCTCCATCGCCCGCGCCGACTTCGTCGGCCTGCACACGGACGCCGTGCGCTGCCACTGGTGCCGCGTTCGCATCGAGAACCCGAAGAACTTCACGGTGAAGGGAAATAGCAATGAGGATTGACGCGAGGACCGCCGACCAGATGCTCGCGAAGAGGCGGGCCGGGTACGCGATCGGCTTTATCGCGGCCTTCTACGACTGCAAGTGGATGGAGGCCGCGCGTGCCATCGAGCGCGCGAGGAGAAGGAAGGAGCGGCGCTAGTGGAAAAGGGACGGAACGTCATGACTGCCGAGGAGCTGCGGGCCTACTGCGAGCAGACCGGGCAGCCGTTGCCATCGCTCGCCCCGAGAAAGAAGGGCCCGCGCGCGAAGGTGGCGCTCGACCTCGGCGAGTCGGTAATCACGGTGGAGTGCCCGCCTGCCGAGCGCACGCGCTGGCGCGACTGGCTCGGCAGGATCAAAGGCAAGCACGGCGGGCACGTCGTCGAGTGGTAAAGGAGTTTCACGAATGGGATTCACGATTAACAAATGCGTCGTGTCGGGCAACCTCTGCGCCGACCCGGAGCTCAGGCAGACGAAGGGCGGCAAGGCCGTCCTCTCGATGCGCCTGGCCGTGAACGAGCGCGTCAAGCGCGGCGAGGAGTGGGTGGACGAGCCGAGCTTCCTCGACGCCGTGGTTTTCGGCGGCGTCGCAGAGACGCTGGCCCGAGATCTCGGCAAGGGGTCCGGCGTGGCCGTCTGCGGCCGCATCAAGCAGCGTTCCTGGGAAGGCCAGGACGGCCAGAGACACTCCCGCATCGAGATCGTCGCGGACGACGTCGTGAGGCTCGCGGGCAGGGCGCAGCCGCCCGCCGCCGGGAGGGCACGCGACGAGCGGCCGATGTCGGTTGCGGAGGCCGCCGAGTACATG
>CAVIBB010000113.1:0-6625 GCA_963640745.1 Paludibacteraceae bacterium | reverse complement strand
GTCTCCTTGAGGAAGGAGTAGGCCTGGTCAGCGCCGTACATGGTCTGCTTGAGGTCGAGGATGTAGATGCCGTTGCGCTCGCCGAAGATGTAGGACTTCATCTTGGGGTTCCAGCGGCGGGTCTGGTGACCGTAGTGGCAGCCGGCGTCGAGAAGGGTCTGGATAGTGATCTTAGCCATGGGTAACCTCCTGTGGTTGCTCCTCCGCGCGATGTCATCCCCGGGGTACTGCCACCCGAGGCCTGGCTTTAGAGCCTTCGGGCACCACGGCAGGCGGGTCGTCGCGCGTGTGTGATGGTGTCGCCTGGTTGGCGACATGCCGTGCTTATGCACAACAGCTGATAAGTATACCAACCGTCAAGCGATTGTCGAGACGCAATTTGGACACACAGCCTCGCCACACCTCATGCCCTCGGGTGGGCGGCGCGCGCCGCGTCTTTGAGCCGTTCCACGGAGAGGTGCGTGTACACCTGCGTCGTCGAGAGGCTCTCGTGGCCGAGGAGCTCCTGGACGCTGCGGAGGTCCGCCCCGCCAGAAAGAAGCTCGGTCGCGAACGTATGGCGCATGGCGTGGGGCGTGAGCGACGAGTCGAGCCCCGCGGCCGCGACGCGGCTCTCGAAGACGTCGCGCAGGGCGTCGGCGGACATGCGGTTGCCGCGAGACGAGAGAAAAAGGGCGCGAGCCGAATCGTCCCGGTCCTTCTTTGCGTGCGAGAGAAGGGCGGGCCGCGCCTCGGCGATGTAGCGCCCTACCCAATCGAGGGCGAGCTCGTAGACGGGGACGACCCGCTCCTTCTCCCCTTTTCCGAAGAGCCTCACCTGGGCGGAGGCAAAATCGACGGACGCGACGTCCAGGCCCGAGATCTCAGAGACTCGCGCGCCGGACGCGTAAAGAAGCTCGAGAAACGCCCGATCCCGCAGCCCCTTCCCGTTCTGAATGTCGCACGAGTCCATGAGTCGCGCCGCGTCGGAGTCGCTCATGGTCTTGGGCAGCCGGCGCGACAGCTTGGGGCTGGCCAGCGCCGACGCGGCCCCGCTCACTTCATAGCCGTGCGCGCCCATCCAGCTATAGAGCCCGCGGATGGCCGAAAGATGCCGATTGATGGTCGTCGTCGCATAACGCGCGCGGGAGAGATAGGCCAGATACGCGCGCAGGTCGGCGTGGGAGACCGAGAAAGGGTCTACCGAGTTGTCCGCGCACCAGCGCGCGTACGCCCGCAAATCCGACTCGTAGCCGCGCTCGGTGTTGCCAGAGAGGCCGCGCACGCCTTGGAGCTGCGAGACGAAGGCGTCTATGCAGTCATCGAGCTGGCTCACGAGAGGCCGAGGTCCCCGCGGCCCGCAAGATACGCGTCCAGATCGGCGGCCGCTCGATCGGCATACGCCTGCCTACGCTTGGCCTTGTCTCGCACATGCTCGGAAAGCGGCGGGAAGATGCCGAAGTTGACGTGCATGGGCTGGTAATCCCTGGTCTGAGGATCGGTGGCGTATGCGGCGAGCGATCCGAGGCTTCCCGTGAGCGGAAGCTCGACCGCGGGGGCGCCGATGAGCTCGGCATAGGTGTTGAGCGCGGCGAGAAGCCCCGAGGCGATGGCCTCGACATAGCCCTCGGTGCCGCAGATCTGGCCCGCGAGGCGCGCCTCGGTGCCGGGAATCTTGAACGTGCGGTCGAGCACGTGGGGGGAATCAACGAAGGAGTTGCGGTGCATGACGCCGTAGCGGAGAAATTCCGCGTTCTGAAGACCCGGGATCATCCGGAAGACGCGGCGCTGCTCGGGCCAGGTCAAGTTCGTCTGGAAGCCCACGAGGTTGTAGGCCGCGGCCGAGGCGTTCTCGGCGCGCAGCTGGACCGCTGCCCACGGCCGGTGGCCGGTCCTCGGGTCAGTGAGCCCCACGGGCTTGAGGGCGCCGAAGCGGATGGCGTCGCGCCCCGTGCGGGCCACCTCCTCGACGGGCTGGCAGGCGCAGAACAGGTCCTTCTGCTCGAAGTCCCGGGCAATCACGCGAGAAGCACCGAGCAAAGCATCGATGAAGGCCTCGTATTCCTCCTTGTTCATGGGGCAGTTGAGGTAGTCGCCCACCCCCTCCTCATAGCGCGACTGGGAAAAGACGATTGAGCGGTCGATCGTCTCCGCATCGACGATGGGGGCCGCGGCGTCGAAGAACGAGAGGTGCTCGGCGCCCACCGCGGCCTCGATGCTCGCGAAGAGGGCGTCGGAGCACAGCGGCCCTGCCGCGATCACGCACGGACCCTCGGGAATCTCGGCGACCTCGGCCCTGGTCACCGAGATGAACGGGTTCTCCTCGACGGCCTGAGTGACAAGCTCGGAGAAACGGTCGCGGTCGACGGCGAGGGCTCCTCCCGCGGGAACAGCGGCCTCGCGGGCAAAACCGAGCAGAAAAGAGCCCATGCGGGTGAGCTCGGCCTTGAGGATACCGGCCGCGGAATCCGGCTTCGTGGACTTAAGCGAGTTCGAGCACACGAGCTCGGCGAAACGGTCGGTGTGATGCGCGGGCGAGGCGTGCACGGGGCGCTGCTCGAAGAGCTCCACCTGCACCCCCCTCTTTGCGAGCTGTAGCGCGCACTCAGTGCCGGCAAGACCGGCTCCGATGACCGTGACCTTGTTTTGCATTCAGAAAAATCCTTTCCGCGCATCGAGCGCGACGCTTTTCATAGGCCCTTATTGTGACCCAAGAAATAGACTTTTGAGGGCGAGTACTTGCCATCGGGCAAACGCTCCACGAGGTTCCTGGCCTCATAGTCCGCAAGAATGCGCAGAGTGGCCAGCACATCGCGCTCCAGGGAGGACGCGAGCTCCTCAGGCCGCAGCGGCGAGCCGAGCAGGGCGAGCATGACGGGGTCGTCCTCGCGGCGCTCCTCTTCCTGCATGAGCAGGAACCCGAAATCAAGCGCGATGGCGTTCATGAGGGACTGCTCGTCGAACAGGATCTGGGCCCCCTCGGAAATGAGCATGTTCGTGCCTCGGGAATTGGGCGAGAAGATCGGACCGGGAATCGCGTAGACGGAGCGCTCGAGCTCGATGGCCGCGTCCGCCGTGCTCAACGTGCCCGACCGGTAACCCGCCTCCGTGACGATGAGGCTCCGGCAGAGCGCGGCTATGAGGGCGTTGCGCTTTGGGAAGGCATAGCGCCGCGGGGGCGCCCCCCACCGCTCGGCCGAGATGACGGCCCCTCCCGACGCAACGGCGCGCTCGAACACGTCGCGCGACGTCTCAGGGTAGACGCAATCGGCGCCGACGCCCGAGACGACCACCGTCGGGGCGCCGCGGTCGAGGGCGGCACGCTGCGCCTCGGCGTCGCAACCCATCGCGCCGCCGGACACCACTCCCACCCCGCCCTCGGCGGCGACGCGCCCGGCAAGGCCCGCGATGGCGAGGCCGTAAGGTGTGGCCCTTCTTGCCCCCACGATGCCGATAAACGCCCCCTCGAGGCAGAGCGGATCCCCGCGACCGTATATGACCTGGGGAGGATTGGCCAGGTCAAGGAATCGCGTAGGGTATCCGCCCTCGCCGAGCCGTAACTCCCAGCAGCTCTCGTCAATAGACATACCCGCCTCCTAAAGTTTCGCCCGCGACCTGAACCCGAGCGCCTCGACAACGTCTTCTTCCTGAACGAGCACGTGCTCGGCGAGGTCGGCGATCGTGCGAGACACCCGCGCGACCCTGACGATCGCGCGGCCCCCGAGCCGAAGCCTTTCCGCATAGCTCTCGAACAGCCTCTGCGCCCCGTCCTCCAGAATCGCCCCTCCCGGCCCGGTGCGTCCTTCCTCGCGAGGCTCTCTCCAGGTGCGGAACTCCCGGGCGTTCACCACGAGCTCCCTCATCTCGGCCGAGCCCATGCCCTTGCCGCCGCGGATGACGCTTTTCTCGCTGGGCCTCGCGACGTCGCACACGACGTCAATGCGGTCCATGAGCGGCCCGCCGATCTTGCCCTGATACCGTTGGACGGCGCCCGCGCTGCAGATACACTCGTGGCCCGGGTCGCCCAAGTGCCCGCAGGGGCACGGGTTCGCCGCGGCGATCAACTGGAAGTCGCACGGGAACGTGTAGACACCGTCGACGCGGACGAGCCTCACCACGTGGTCCTCTATGGGCTGGCGCATCGACTGCAGCACGTTCTTCGCGAACTCGGGGAGCTCGTCGAGGAAAAGGACCCCTTTATCCGCCAGCGAAAGCTCCCCTGGCTGGACCGGGCGCCCTCCCCCAACGAGCCCGCCGATGGATATGGTGTGGTGGGGGGCCCTAAACGGCGGGATGCCGGCGGCCAGCGACTCGGTGGGCTGACCGACGACGGAATGGATGAGCAGCGCCTCGGCCTGCTCCTCAGGCGTAAGCGACGGCAATATGGTCGGGAGCCGCTTGGCAAGCATCGACTTGCCCGAACCCGGAGGCCCCACCATCAGCATCCCGTGGCGCCCCGCGGCGGCTATCACCATCGCCCGCTTGGGGATGTCCTGGTCGATAACGTCGGCGTAGTCCAGCCCCTCGGCGGCAGAGGCGTGCTCGGCGGCCTCCGGGAGCGCGGAAAGCGGCCTAACGGCAGAGAGGCCCTGCTTCAGCTGGCCAATGGAGTCCAGGCCCAGAATACGCTCGGCATAGGGCCCCGGCGCCGCCGTGCGCGAGGACGCCACCAGATCGAGCCCCTGCTCGGCAGCGAGAACGGCGAAGGCGGCCGCCCCGCGGGCCGGCTCGACGGAGCCGTCCAGATTGAGCTCGCCAACAAAGATGGAGGAATCGGCCACCGAGGCAGGTATCTGCTTGGAGGCGATGAGGACCGCAACGGCTATGGGCAGGTCGAACCCGGTGCCCGTTTTCTTTGTGTCGCCCGGGGAGAGGTTGATGGTAAAGCGCACCTGGGGAATCTCGTAGCCGCACGCACCGAGCGCGCAACGGACGCGAGAAGCCGATTCCGTGATCTGCCTCTCGGGGTTTCCCACGAAGATGAACCCCGGGACGCCGCCGGTCGTCCCGACCTCGACGGTCACGGGCAGCGCCTCGATGCCGCGGATAAAGGCCGAGCGTACCGAGATCGAGGTCCCCATCACAGGTCGATGAAGATCGAGCCGGTAATGAGGCGCAGGCGCGCACGGCCGTCGTCGCCGAGGATGATGGAGACGATGTCCACGCAAACCGGCATGTTCAGGCTGTGCTCAGCAAGATATATCTCGGCTAGCTTCGCATAGCGGGCCTGCTTCTCGGTGCCGACGGCCTCTTCGGGGGCGCAGTCCGTGAACGAATTCACACAGCGCCTGGTCTTGACCTCGACGAACGTGAGCGCGCCTTCGGGGCTTTCGGCGACTATGTCAGCCTCTCCCCTCCTGCAGCGCCAATTGCGCTCAAGGATGTCGAAGCCCTCGTCCTCAAGGAACTTCGCGGCGAACTCCTCGCCCAAAAGCCCGACCTCCCGCTTGGACAGCTCGCCGATGGGACGGGGCGAGCTGTAGCTGTCCTCAGGCAAGAGGTAGAACGACCTGGAAACGCCGAGGCCTTCGACGGGCGCGTCGTAGGACTCCTCGAACTCGAGCTCCGGGGCATACTGGCATTCATCGCACATGGGCACTCCTTCCTTCGCAAAACAAACGGGAGGAGAGCATGACAGACGCGACTTACCGCAGAATTACCGCAATCTTGCAGCAATCTAACCGGAATCTAACGGGGATTCGGCTAGTCAAAAGTAGTTTTCAACAACCGTGATTTTGACGCGGGGGCACCGCCCAAAGCCGTCCACGGTTCAAAAACGCGCAGATTAGAAGAGGGCGGGGGTCTCCAGGAAATTCCCACAGAACGAGAAACGATGTATCGGAGTCAAGCCATGGGCCTTTATGGCGGCGATATGGTCTGCCGACGCATACCCCTTGCACTCGGCGAGGTGATACTCCGGGTACTCCTCGTCATAAGAAATCATGATGTGGTCCCTCGTCACCTTGGCGACGATGGAGGCCGCGGCGATGGAGGCGATGCGCGAGTCGCCCTTAACCAGGGTCTTCTCCTTGGGGTGAACATGCATCGGGTTGCCGTCGATAAGGACGCAGTCGGGCTCGATCCCCGCGTCTTCGATAGCGCCGGACATCGCCATGCGCAGAGCCTGCGCCATGCCGACGGCATCGATGGAGGCGGGCTCGATGTGACAGATTCCGATGGCGAGCGCCACGTCCGCGACCTGGGCGGCAAGGATCTCGCGTTTAGAAGGAGTGAGCTGCTTCGAGTCGTTGATGCCGGGAATGACCGGGTCATACGGCAAGGCAACGGCGCATACCGTGAGCGGCCCGGCGATGGAGCCGCGCCCGACCTCGTCGACGCCGATGACCACGCCTTCGCCGCCGAGCTCACGCTGCAGGTCATACATGCCCTGCACGCGGGTCCGCTCGGCCTCGGCCTTCTCCAGCCGTCGGGCGGCGGAAGCCACTGCCTTCTGGACCTGCTTGCGGGGGTCGTCCGCGTAGCGGCTGATCATCTCGCGCGCCTCGTGCTCGGGTGCGTCAGAAAGAAGCGCCGCGATCTCCTTCGCCGAAGACAAGCGCGCTTGAGTGCCGGGCATATCGTCTCCCTAGTAAAAAGGGCCGCCCCGAGGGACGGCCCGATTCGATCAGATTACGATCTTTAGCGC
>CAVIBB010000112.1:0-6733 GCA_963640745.1 Paludibacteraceae bacterium | reverse complement strand
GGTGGTACCACCTCGCGCGAAGCGCCGCCTCGCGTGAAGCGCCCGGGACGCGCGCGAAGCGCCGCCTCGGCAGCGGCACCCGTTCCGTCCAACGAAACCGATATCTGGAAACTTTCGCCGAGTTGACGCTCGCCGGGCGCCGCCCTTACGCGCCCACGGCATAATCATCTGCGGAAAACAACGCAAAGAAGGAGCCCCGCACTTGAGTACCCCAGGCCAGACCCCCGAGAACCGCAGCTTCGACCTCATCGCCTTCGACCTGGACGGCACCGTCTTTGGCACGCCGACCAACCAGGTCATCAGCCCGCGTGTCTGCGCCGCGTTCGAGGCCGCCCACCAGGCCGGCGTCGCCATCGCGGTCGCGTCGGGCCGCCCCGCCTGGATGCTCGGCGAGCAGATCCCGGCCGCCCCCTGGATGGACTGGGCCATCACCTGCAACGGCACGCGTGTCTCGGGCTACCGACGCTCCGACCTCGACTTCGCGAACGGCTTCTCTCGCAAGCTCGCCGAGACCGTGCTCCGCTGCCTGGACGAGCTCGGCGCCAGCTCGAGCATCCACACCAACCACGCGTCCCTCATGGAGCGCCGCCATCTCACGCACATGGCGGGCGACCTCAAGGCCGAGTCCGCGCACGTCGGCGAAACCCTTCCCGATAACCCCATCGACAAGCTGCTGAGCTCGTTCGGCGGCATCGCGGTCGACTCGGCCGTCGAGGCCTTTGCCGCGCGCCCGGGCGATCAGCTCGACAAGGTCGACTGCAAGCTCCCCTCCCCCGAGGCCGCCGACGAGCTCGTCGCGCGACTCGAGGCTCTCGGCGGCGTCGGCATCGCGCGCCTGAACGCCATCAACTTCGAGCTCACGAGCGCCGCGGCCTCCAAGGGCGACGCGACCTGCGAGCTCTGCCGTCGCCTCGGCGTCGACCCGGCCCGCGCCGTCGCGTTCGGCGACTCCGGAAACGACCTCTCCATGACGGGCCGCGAGCTCACCTTCGTGGCCATGGGCAACGCTTCGCCCGAGGTCAAGGCCGCGGCCGACGACGTGACCGGCTCCGTCTTCGACGACGGCGTCGCCACCTGGATCGAGGCGCACCTCTAGGGTTTTCGGCCGGACTTCTTGCCTGGCCTTCTTCTCCAGTCCCTTATCCGATTCCCCCGCCGGCCCCTTGCCCGAACCCTTGCCGCGCTACTCGTCCTCCACGTACTCGAGCACGTCGCCCGGCTGGCAGCCGAGCTCGCGGCAGATCGCGTCCAAAGTGGAGAACCGGATGGCGCTCACCTTGCCGGTTTTGATGCGCGAGAGGTTGACCTCCGAGAGCCCGATCTTCTCGGCCAGGTCCTTCGAGCGCATTTTTCTGTCGGCCAGCACGCGGTCGAGACGCAAAACGATCATGTACGCACCTCAGATCGTCTCGTCGTCCTGGCGCTGCAGGATGCAGCCGTATTCGTAATAAGCGATAAAAACTCCGAGCACGCACCCCACCCCAAGCGCGAACAGGTCAGCCTGCTTGCCCAATGCCAACCCACACCCCAGGGACACGCAGACAATGACGGCAAGCAGCTTGAGCATTAGCCTCAAGTCAGCAAGGCTCCGCGTCGAGAAGACCTCCCCGCCCGCAGAAAGCCGGCCCGCCACTCGCCATGCGGCCCCAAACACCGCGAGCCAGAGTGCCGTCGTGACGAGCTTCTCAGCCATCTGAATTCTGTTTACGGCAAAGGGCTCGTACCCGGAAACCGTTGACCAGACCAATAAAACGGCATACCCGACCATCGAAAGTGAGCACAAGGCGATGATTGCCCGCACGGGCACAGCGACGCTCCTCAGTTCCTCGGCGAGCGGCCCGCGTCCATCATTCGTCATATCAACTCCTAGATCGTCTCGTCGTCCTGGCGCTGCAGAATGCAGCCGTATTCAAACACGCGGATAAGCGCGGCTATTCCCACGAGGAACACGACGAAGTCGAGCGCACCCAGCGAGCGGTAGCCGCCCCCGTCGGTCACGAACTGCGCAAAGACGCCGCCGGGCGGGCAGAGCAGCATATTAAACGGCGTCGCCAGCACGGGCGGGTACAAGGCAAGGGCGATAACGACCCACCTGATGGCCCTCATGTGCTTGACCGCCTCGGGCGTGAACGGCGTGCCGGCCTCGACGATCGCCTTGAAGCAGCGCGCGCCCTCCGCGCAAACAACGAGCATCAGCGTCGCCGAGAAACCCGTGGTCACGATGGCCGTCATGGCGTTGCCCCAGGAGTTGCCGTCGCTTCCCGTCGAGCCCGCGACCCCCTGGACCGTCGTCCACAGGGCAAGCCACCAGTTATCGCCGCAGGTCGCAGCCGCGTCTCGAAGGCAAAAGCTCACCGTGGAGGCGCAGCCGAGCATCTGCAAAACGCACAGGATTGCGCCGAACATGAACCAGCCCCGCACGCGTTCGCACGCGCGACACATGTGCTCCGTAACCTCGGCCCTCGTCGGCTCGGGCTTGTGCCGTGGGCTTCTTCCCAGCTTGAACATGGCGACCTCCTCAGCATAGAAGGTACTTCTTAATGAGAGATTATCATTTCTTATCGTTTATCGATAAGCGCACGAAGGTTTAGCCGCGTTGCGTTTTTGAGTGCCTAACGTTTGCGCAGCTCAGCACGCGTGAGATTTTTCCCTTCTCCGTGAATTGTCGGCGAACGGCGCATTTTGGGTTGGCAACGGCGCTTCGCACGGCATAATGGAGTGCAACCGTTTTTCTGACCCACGTCAAAAACCACCTGGGAGGTTGCGCATGAAGGAGCTCGAGGACCGTATTCGCAAGGACGGAATTGTTCGAGAGGGCAACGTCCTCAAGGTCGACAGCTTCCTCAACCACAAGTGCGATGTCGCGCTTTACGACCAGATGGGCGCCGAGTGGGCCCGTCTCTTCGAGGGCAAGAAGATCGACAAGATCCTGACCATCGAGTCCTCCGGCATCGGCATCGCCTGCGTCGCTTCCCGCCACTTCGGCAACGTCCCCGTCGTCTTCGGCCGCAAGACCGAGTCCAAGAACCTCGACGGCGACCAGTACCGCACCCAGATCCGCAGCTACACCAAGGGCCGCGTCTACGAGGTCATCGTTGCCAAGCGCTTCCTCGAGCGCGGCGAGCACGTCATCGTCATCGACGACTTCCTCGCCATGGGCTGCGCGCTCAACGGCCTGCTCGAGATCTGCGAGGAGGCGGGCGTCGTGGTCGAGGGCATCGGCATCGCCATCGAGAAGGGCTTCCAGCCCGGCGGCAAGCAGCTCCGCGAGCGCGGCTACCAAGTCGAGTCCCTCGCCATCGTCAACGGCATGAACGCCGAGACCGGCGAGATCGACTTCGCGTAAGGCACCGCCCGCACAGCGCACCTTTGAGAAGCACCCTTAGGGGTGCTTTTTTCTTGCCGACGGGGCGGGGTATCGTGCGCAGAGCCTCGGTGCGGCGGCAGCACGGCTAGCGCGCGGAAATATCGCACCCGTTGGGACTTCTTGCCGGCGTTCGCGGAGAAAGCACATCCGTTGGGGCTCGAAAGGGGCTTCTTGCGGAGAATACGCGCCCGTTGGGAACCCGCCCGTCCCAACGGGCGAGATATTTCCGCGGGGCGCGAAGACGCCGGCGCCGACGGAATCAAAACCGCCCCCCGCCCACAAAGAAGGTCCGGCATCCCCCGCCAAGAGGAAACCCTCGATTCCCGCTTGACGTATGAACGGCTGCTCATATAATCAACTGTACAGACGAAAGGAGCCGATATGTGCGAAGACCCCAAGGGCCCCATCCCCGTCGGCGAGACCGTCGGCGAGCTGCCCGACGAGGAGCTGCTCTACGACCTCGCCGACCTGTTCAAGGTGTTCAGCGACACGACCCGCATCAAGATCCTCTTTGCCCTGATGGGCCGCGAGCTCTGCGTGGCCGACATCGCCGAGGAGACCGGCTCGACTCAGTCCGCCGTCTCCCACCAGCTGCGCACCCTGAAGCAGGCCCACCTCGTCAAGTTCGAGCGCGACGGCCGCAACGTCGTCTACTCGCTCGCCGACGACCACGTGTACACCATGCTCAACCAGGGCATGAGCCACATCTGCGAATAAGTCGGGACGTTTCGCGCGCCCCCTGATCCGAAAGGACCGACCATGAAGAAGGCATTCAAGCTCGACGAGATCGACTGCGCCAACTGCGCGCGCGAGCTGCAGGACGAGCTGGCCAAGCTCGACGGCGTCAAGTCCGTCTCCGTGAACTTCATGACCCAGAAGCTCACGCTCGAGGCCGACGACGCCGAGTTCGAGGAGGTTCTCGAGCGCGTGATCGACTTCACCGCCGAGGCCGAGCCCGACTGCGAGATCATCCGCTAGCAGCGCTTCCCTGCCCGCCCGCGCGGCGGGCATTCTTGCACCAAACATATGAGCGCTTGTTCATACATTCATTTTGAGGAGAGGAAATGTCCGCCAAAGCATCCGACGCCAAGAAGAAAAAGAAGCGTCGCAAGAAGGAGTCCCAGGAGCACAAGCTCCACCGCATCCTGCTCGCCCTCGGCATCTTTGCCGTGGTCTACGCGGCCGACGAGCTCGGCGCCCTCGCCGCCGTCTTCGGCGAGCCGGGCGACCTCTACGCGAGCTTCGCGCTCTTCCTCGTGCCCTTCCTCATCGCCGGCCACGACGTGCTCGAGAAGGCCTGGAACAACATCCGCCACGGCAAGGCCTTCGACGAGAGCTTCCTCATGGCCGTCGCGACCATCGGCGCCTTCGCGATGATCTTCTTCCCGGACACCGAGCCGCACATGGCCGAGGGCGCCGCCGTCATGCTCTTCTACCAGGTCGGCGAGCTCTTCCAGGCCTACGCCGTGGGCAAGAGCCGCAAGTCCATCGCCGCGATGATGGACATCGCGCCCGACTACGCGAACGTCGAGCGCGACGGGCAGCTCGAGCAGGTCGATCCCGACGAGGTCGAGGTCGGCGGCGTCATCGTGGTCAAGCCCGGCGAGCGCGTGCCCATCGACGGCGTGGTCGTCGAGGGCACCTCGCAGCTCGACACGGCGGCGCTCACCGGCGAGTCCGTCCCGCGCCACGTCGATGCCGGCGCCGAGGTCGTCTCGGGCTGCATCAACATGACGGGCGTCCTGCACGTGCGCACCACCAAGCCCTTCGGCGAGTCCACCGTCTCCCGCATCCTCGAACTTGTGGAGAACGCGAGCGAGAAGAAGGCCAAGACCGAGAACTTCATCACCCGCTTCGCCCGCGTGTACACCCCGGCCGTCACCGGCTCGGCCGTTGCGCTCGCGCTCATAGGCGGCCTCGTCACGGGCGCGTGGCCCGATTGGATCCTGCGCGGCCTCACCTTCCTCGTCGTTTCTTGCCCCTGCGCGCTCGTCATCTCTGTGCCGCTGAGCTTCTTCGGCGGCATCGGCGGCGCGTCGCAGATCGGCGTGCTGGTCAAGGGCTCGAACTACCTCGAGGCCCTGGCCGAGGTCGACACCGTCGTCTTCGACAAGACAGGCACCCTCACCAACGGCACCTTCGAGGTCGTGGCCATCCACCCCGAGGACGGCCACGACGAGGCCTTCGTGCTTCAGAACGCCGCCTACGCCGAGTCCTTCTCGGACCACCCCATCGCCGTAAGCGTAAAGAAGGCCTACGGCAAGGACATCGACCAGGCGCTCGTTGCCGACGCCGCCGAGGAGTCCGGCCACGGCGTCGCAGCCACGGTCGACGGCCACGAGGTCCTCGTCGGCAACGACAAGCTCATGGCAGCCCACGGGCTTACGGCCCACGCCTGCGACGTGGTCGGCACCATGCTCCACGTCGCCGTCGACGGCGCCTACGTCGGCCACATCGTCATCGCGGACACCGTGAAGGACGACGCGGCCCAGACCATCTCCGACCTGCACGCCGAGGGCATCCGCCGCTGCGTCATGCTCACAGGCGACCGCGAGGAGGTCGCCGCGGACGTCGCGGCCAAGCTCGGGCTCGACGAGTACCATGCGCAGCTGCTCCCCGCCGATAAGGTCGAGCGCGTCGAGGCGCTTCTTGCCGCCGAGGGCGAGAAGGGCAAGCTCGCCTTCGTGGGCGACGGCATCAACGACGCGCCGGTCCTCACCCGCGCCGACGTGGGCATCGCCATGGGCGCCATGGGCTCCGACGCCGCCATCGAGGCCGCCGACATCGTGCTCATGGACGACAAGCCCTCGAACATCGCCCGCGCCAAGCGCGTCGCGCGCAAGACCATGCGCATCGTTTGGGAGAACATCGTCTTTGCGCTGGCCGTCAAGCTGGTCATCCTCGTCCTCGCCGCCTTCGGCGTAGCAAACATGTGGCTCGCCGTGTTCGGCGACGTGGGTGTGGCCATCATCGCGATCCTCAACGCCATGAGGGCTATGCGGGTCGAATAAATCGCACGTCAACGGTGTGTCCGCGCGCCCTCCCCGGTTTCTCTTCGCGCTCAGCGCTCGCTTTGCTCGCTCGCTGGCGCGAATCGCACGAAGAGAAACCGGGGAGGGCGCGCCGCGTTGTTGGCATACTTTCGCCGGCGTTAGCCCTCATGGTGTTGGGGGCGCGGGGATGGCCGGGCACGATGGTCGGCCACGCTCGCTGGCGGCTAGTTTGGATTGAGAGGGAATTTGGGGTGTGAGGGTGACGGACCTGCGCGCACAAAGGAAGCCCCCGCCGAGGAAGGGAGCGGCGGGGGCTACAAGGAAAGAAGGTACTTACTTTGTTCCCGTCCGCGACGCGCTCAATCACGCGCAG
>CAVIBB010000111.1:0-6743 GCA_963640745.1 Paludibacteraceae bacterium | reverse complement strand
GGGCGTGAAGGTTGCCGAGGCCGACTCGTTCACCTTCCCGGGTCTCGTGCCCAATGGTCCTGACCTGCGCCCCGTTGTTGTAGGCGCCGGTTGTGCCGGGCTTTTCTGTGCGCTGTCCCTCGCGCGTGCGGGCCTGCGTCCGCTCCTCGTGGAGCGCGGCGACGACGCGACCCGCCGCGGGGAGATCGTTGACACGCACAATCGGACGGGTGTCCTCGATCCCCAGAGCAATATTCAGTTCGGCGTCGGCGGGGCGGGCACGTTCTCCGACGGCAAGCTGCAGACGGGGACCAAAAGCCCCGCTCACCGCCTTATCCTCAAGACCTTTGTCGAGGCGGGCGCCCAGCCTCAGATACTTTGGGACGCGAAGCCTCATGTGGGCAGCGACGTCCTTCCCGGCGTGGTCACGAACATCCTGCGTAAGATTGAGGAAGCTGGCGGCGAGGTCCGCACGCGCTGCCGCATGACCGCCGTCGATGTGAAGGGCGGGCAGGTCACAGGGGTTACGCTAGTCTCTCAGGACGCGGAGGGCAACGAGCGCGAGGAGCGCGTGGCCGCCTCCGACGTCGTTCTTGCATGCGGCCACTCGGCGCGCGACGTGTTCGAGATGCTGCATGATCGCGACGTGGCCATGGAGCGCAAGACCTTTGCCATGGGCGTGCGCATCGAGCACCTGCAGGCCGACATCGACCGCGCGCTTTACGGTCCAGCAGCCGGCAACCCCGCTCTCGGCGCTGCGCCGTACAAGCTCTCCGAGCACCTTCCGGGCGGGCGTTCCGCGTTCAGCTTCTGCATGTGCCCCGGCGGCTTCGTGGTCTCGGCCGCGAGCGAGCCGGGCGGCGTCGTGACCAACGGCATGAGCCTCTCGGACCGAGCGGGCGTGAATGCCAACTCGGGCCTTCTCGCCAACGTGTTCCCCGACGATCTGCCGGGTGATGACGTGCTAGCGGGCGTTGCTTTGCAGCGTGAGTGCGAGCGGGCGGCCTTCGCGGCGGGCGGCGGCGACTTTGTGGCGCCGGCCCAGCTCGTGGGCGATTTCCTGCGGGGGCAGGCGTCGAGTGCGGCTGGTGCGGTTGCGCCTACCTACCCGCGCGGCGTCGCGTGGGGCAGCATCGACGGGTGCCTGCCTCCCTACATCGTGGAGACTTTGCGAGCCGCCATTCCGAATATGGCTCACAAGCTGCGCGGATTCGACGCGGAGGACGCTGTTCTCACGGGCGTCGAGACGCGTTCGAGCTCGCCCGTGCGCGTGACGCGCGGAGAGGACGGCCAGAGCGTGAATGTCCGCGGTCTGTGGCCCGTCGGCGAGGGCGCGGGCTATGCTGGCGGCATCATGTCCGCCGCCACCGACGGCCTCCTCGCCGCGCAGAAGCTGATCGCAGCCCGTTTCTGACTTTTGCTTCATGTGCCCCCGCTGAACCTGATTTGGGAGCCTGTGCGAGACGATTTACCCCAGGCGGATGGCGCGGAGGTTACGACGGGGCCGAAAACCTGGGATTTCGGCGGCTGTTTAGGTTTGGGCTGGTAGACTGTCCCTCAGCTGAATAGATTGAGGGCACGGTTCGAACAGCTGCTACGCCTAGTAGAGAAAAAAGGATTCCGGTTCGACTCCGGATCAGTTGAATGACTGTGTTCAAGGCTCGCCCGGGCGGAGCGACGCGTATGCGTCGACTTCGTGGGCGAGAATGGCGGGTGCGCAGCCCGCCGATCCTGCCTGCCCTCCCGAGCCCCTGCGGGGGAGGAGGAACAGGTACATGAGAGTAAATAAACCGCTGGCAGAGCGCTTGCTCGCGCTGTTGCTTGCCGGGGCCACCGCGTTCTCGTCGGTGCCGACGGCGGCGCTGGCCGAGGCCGTCGATGAGGCGACGCCGCAGGCGGTGGTCGCTCAGGACGCGGAAGTAAGCGACGGCGATTCCGAGGGCGACGCGCTCGAGGTCGCGGCGTCCGACGGCGATGCCGCGGAGGGCAACGCTGCCGAGGGCAACGACGCTAACGGCAGCGTCGCCGCCGAGGACGGCTCCGCCAACGCCGCCGATCAAACCGACGCCGAGAGCCCGAGCGCGGACGCCCAGGTAAACAGCGAGACTGCGCAGGGCGAGTCCGCCTCGGGCAACGTGTCTTCCGGCTCCGGGCAGGAGCAGGGCGCCGCGGCCGCCTCCGCGAAGTCCGACGACCAGGCATCCCCCGGCCAGCAGTCCTCTGTCCAGGCCGAGGAGAACACCGTCGCGCTGGCGTCCGACGACGGATCCGTGACCCTTACGTCCAACGCGAAGGTCTACATCCAGTCCACCAAGGACAACGCCTACAGCAGCTCCGTCAAGTCCGGCTCCCTCAAGGTCGGCGAGACCATCTACGCCAACGTGTTCGACGGGACGTATTCCTACTCGCTGAAGAGCGTGTCCAACCCCGGGACCTGGACCTATACCTGGCTGGCCGGCACCATTGCCTCTTCCTCGAACACCTCCGACTACACCGAGGAGGTGGGCCACGAGCAGGGCCTGACCATCACCGCGGACATGGCCGGCAAGTATCTCATCTGCAAGGTCACCGCCGACGGCATCGACCACTACGGCCCGGCCGTGACCTACGGCTCCGGCATCAACGCCAACTACATTCCCGGCCCGGTGCTCGGCAAGGGCCAGGCCGAGCTTTACAGCGTCAAGCTCGACAACTCCGCCCCAAGCGTGGGCGACAAGCTAACGGCGACGGCCTACACCGACTACAGCACCCCCGCCGGCGACGACGTCAACGTGACCTACACCTGGTTCTACGCCAGCTCGCGCTACGGTACGTACACGACCATCGAGGGCGCGACGGGTCGGACCTTCACCGTCACCGACGCGTATAAGGGCAGCTACCTCAAGGTCACGGCCTCGGCCGGCGCGAACGAGAAATACGTCACGACCACTTCGGCGGTTCTTGCCGAGGGCGCCGTCACGCTCACGGGCGTCGAGCTCGCCGCCAGCTCCACCGAGGTGGGGGCCACCCTCACCGCGAAGGCCTACTCCGGCTCGAGCTACAGCCCGACCTACGTGGACAACGCCAAGGTCACCTACACCTGGAAGAAGTACAAGGGCACCTCCGTGCCCAGCTACTCCACGACGTGGGAAACCATCGAGGACGCGAGCGGCCCCAGCCTCACCGTGACCGCCGACCTCGAGGGCTATTACGTTACCGTCGTAGCCAACGCCGGCGACAACGACGTCAAGTTCGGCGACTACTATTCCGGCTACGGCGTCGGTCCCTTCAAGCTCGCCGGCGCGGTCGATATCTACTCGGCCGTTCTTGCCCCCGCGGGCTCGACCTCGGGCACCTATGTGTACACGGTCGATGACACGGTCCAGGTGCTCGCCAAGGAGAAGGGCGCCTCGGCCTACATCGACGCCTCCAAACTGACTTACCAGTGGCAGGTGTCCGACGCCAAGGACGGCACGTACGCCGACATTGACGGCGCGACCCAGAGCACGCTTTCGCTCGCCGCCTACCAGGGCAAGTTCGTCAAGTGCGTGGTCTCTTCCGCCGTCGGCTCGAGCACCTACACGACGCGTGCTACTAACGTCATCGCCGCCTCGGGCTCCGTCAACGTGACTAAGGTCGCGCTCGGCGCGAGCTCCAAGGTCGAGGCCGGCACGAAAATCACCGCGACCGCAACTGCCTCCGGCGCCGACGTGACCGGGAGCGAGAAGGTCTCCTGGTCCTGGTATTGGGGCGAGTCCGGTGCTGCCTGCACCAACAAGATTGAGGGCGCGGAGGGCAACACGTTCACGCCCGACGCCGCCACCTACGCCGGCAAGTATATCCAGGCCCGCGCGGACGGCGGCTTCGGTGAGGAGAAGTCAAACGCCGTCGCCGTGGTCGAGGCCGGCTCCGTCGAGCTCTACGGCGTGAGCGTTACGGGCGCGCAGAGCTCCGGCGCCGTTCAGGCGGGGGCGACCCTTACCGCCAAGGCGACCAAGGGCAACAGCTACACCTACGTGGACGCGACCGACACCGTCCACTACCGTTGGCAGTACGCCGCCTCCAAGACGACCTCCGACGCGAGCTTCGCCGACATCCCCGGCGCCGCGGACAGCGCGACCTATGTGGTCAGCAACGCGATGGTCGGCAACTACATCCGCGTGATCGCCACGAGCGAGAACTCCGTAAAGAGCACGCAGACCAAGAGCTATTACGGCGGCACCACGAGCGTCGACCCTGTGGGCCCCGTCACGAAGGCGGGCCAGTACACGCTGACGAGCGTCGCCCCCGCCGAGGCCACGACGGATACGCTCAATGTGGGCACGACGCTCACGCCGAAGGTGAAGATCCCCGGCTCGAGCAGCTGGTCGACCTCCGACCTGCCGAGCGACGCAAAGCTCACCCTCACGTGGTACACGAGCGCCGACGGCAAGGCGTGGGACGTCCTCACCGATGGCGTCGACGCCAAGACGGGCGCCCTGACCCTGACCGATTCTCTCGCCGGCAAGTACCTCAAGGTCAAGGCGAGTGCGCTCGACAACACGGTGAGCTGGACCTCCGCCTCCGCCGTTGGGGCCGCCGGCGCCTATGACCTGCTGCGCGTTACCACCTCGCCGCAGATCAACAGCACGACCACCACGCTCGTCACGGGCGATACCGTGGCCGCCGCGGCGCAAGCCAAGCGCGTGGACGGCTCCTCCACGAACGGCATCGACGTAACCAGCAAGGTGACCTTCGCCTGGTACGCCGTCGACGCCGAGGGCAACGAGGCCCTGCTCGAGGGCCTTACCGGCCCGAGCATCCAGGTCCCTGAGGCCGCTGCCGGCAAGAAGCTCAAGGTCGTCGCCACGAGCGGCAACTCCGCGGCCGAGCTCGTCGCCGCAAACGACGCCATTGCTAAGGACTCCCTTGCGGGCGCGGTCCAGCAGCTCAAGGCATCGGGCAAGAGCCTCTCCGTCGCGTACTCCGCCGACGGCGCGAACGTGAACGACCTGCTCAAGGCCCAGCTCGCCGACCTCGGCTACACCGACATCGACGTGCGCGTAAAGAGCGTCAAGTTCTCCGCGACCGACGCCAACGCGACCGTCGGCATCTCGTCCGCCGACGACGAGACCAACGGCGACGTCGACTTCTTCTTCATCGACCCGAACAAGTACACGGGCTACAACATCGACGGCCTGCGTCGCGCGTCCGTGTCCTTCGAGCTCTCGCGTGGCGGCGAGTCCGTCGAGTACGCACCGAGCAAGACGACCGAGGTCGCTTGGGACGAGGCCAAGCTTCAGGCGCTTCTTGGCGACGCGGCCAAGGGGCTGAGCATCGGCTACGCCTCGGGCGACTCCGCTGAGTCCGTGACAAGCGGCCTCACCCTGCCGTACCGCGCCGGCTCTGCCAAGAAGCTCGCCGTGACCTGGGAGAGCTCGGACACGGCGGCCGTCTCTGTGAGCGGCTACGGCTGGTCCGACTACACCGGCAAGGTCACGCGTTTCTCGGCTGACCGCGACGTGACCCTGACCGCGACGGTCAAGCTCGTCTCCGGCGACTCCGCGCTTTCCGGCGCGGCCACGTTCGCCGTTACCGTCAAGTCCGACCCCGAGAAAGTCGCGGCCGAGAAGGCCGAGCTTCAGACCAAGGTCGACGCCGCCTTTACCTACGACGCCGTTACCTACTCCGGCACCACGGACGTCGCCGACAAGAACGGTCTGACCGCCGACCTGCAGATGCCGCATCCGAAGACCATCGGCGTGGACGGCAAGGAGTACAGCGTCACCTACTCTGCCGATACCGACGACGTTACCTTCAACGGTTACAAGGGCACGGTCTACCAGCCCGAGGCTGGCTCCGGCTCCGCGAAGGTCAAGCTCACTTGCACGGTGACGAGCAAGGAGAACGCCGAGGTCACTGCTTCGAAGACCCTCGAGTTCACCATTGCCCAGCAGGACGCCGACGACCTGGCCTGTGAGCTCAAGCTCATGGAGGCCGCCAAGGCCGACTACGCCGCGGCTATCCTCAACGGCCAGGACGCGTCGTCCGTCACGTCCGACATGCACGCCTTCAAGAAGGCCTACCTCGACGCCGACGGCAATCTTGCCTGGGCCTACAACACGACCGACGCGAGCGCGGCCGGCTCCGGAATCGTGCCCGTCGAGCTCGAGGGCTACGACGACATGGGCACGCAGGGCTGGCGCCTCTTCAAGTCGAGCGACTCGTCCGTCGTCGCCCACGAGAACCTGCTCGTCACGCAGCCCGAGTACAACACCAAGGTCACCGTCGCCTCGCGCCTGAGCAGCGAGAAGTACGCCCGCTACGCCGAGCGCTACCCGGACAACGAGACCTACGCCAAGCTTGCCGGCCAGGACGTTACCGCGACCGTTACCGTCAAGGGCACCAAGGGCGAGGTCAAGCCCGAGGTGAGCGTGACGTGCTCCGTCTTCGGCGTCGATGCCGACGGCAACCAGCAGACCTGGGCCGCTGCGGAAAGCTACACGCTCAAGAACGGCTCCACGGCCGCCGACGTCTCCGAGGAGCTCTTCAAGAAGACCGGGCTTGTTGCCGACTACGGCATAGGCACCTGGGGCTGGTATCTCACCTCCATCACCTCGCCGTTCGACTCGAGCCTGACGCCTTCCTGGGACGCCGCGACCGGCCGCTACTGGCAGCTCTTCGTCAACGGTAAGGCGTCCGACCTGGGCGCCGGCAGCGTTACCCTGAGCGACGGCGACAGAATCGTGTGGGCGTACTCTGCTTACGGCGACGAGGCCCCGACCGATCAGCTCAAGGTGACCTGC
>CAVIBB010000110.1:0-6750 GCA_963640745.1 Paludibacteraceae bacterium | reverse complement strand
GAGCGAGCGCTGAGCCCATGGCAAGAATGGCGAGGGCCCCGGTCTGCGGGGAGTGTCCCTTAGTTGAACTTCACGACCTTCTGGGCGACGTGGTAGCCGCCGATGGTGATCTTCTTGCCGAGGGCGCCGGGGAGGTTCGTGGCGAGGCCGACGACGCCATGCTTCGCGCGGCGGTACATGCGCGCGTCGTAGGCCTTGAGGTCGTCCCAGAGCTTCTGGAGCTCATCCATGGCGTCGGGGCGGTCGCTCATCTTGGAGAAGACGGAGCAGATGGCCATGATGATGGTGAAGTAGTTCATCATGTAGCCACGCAGCTGGACGCAGTCGATGTCGTCGTAGACGTGGTAGGCCTCCATCATGATGCGGGCAACGCGCCAGTAGTGGTCGACGCGGCTGGTCAGGACCTTCTCGTTGACGGACTGGTCCTCGCGGCCGATGTAGTAGCGATAGAGGTCGACGTCGAGGTAATAGAGGCTGTGGCACTTGGGGAACGGCACGTAGGCGTAGATGTTGTCCACGTAGAACGTGTGGGCGGGCATCTGGAGATTGGCCGCGCGCAGAGTCTCGGTACGGTAGGTCAGCGCATGCATGAGCAGGTACTGGCTCATCTTGAAGTGACCCATATCCGACCAGGTGAAGACCTTGCCGGCCGGCAGGACGCGGCGATAGTCGACGATGTTGCGGGTGTTGTCCTCGACATGCTCGTACACGTAGTTGGTGATGACGAGGTCGACCTTCTCGTCGAGCTCGATGAAGCGGCGCAGCTGGGCGAGAAGCGCCTTGAGGGCGTCGGCGTCGGCCCAGTCGTCGGAATCGATGTTCTTGAAGTATGCGCCGTCGGCGTTGGCGACCGCCTTCATGACGGCCATGCCGTGGCCGCCGTTCTCCTGGTGGACGGCCTTGATGAGGTTCGGGTAGCGCTCCTGCCACTCGTCGGCCTTGGCCGGGGTCTCGTCCTTGGCGCTGCCGTCGTCGACGATGACGATCTGCACATCGTCGGCATAATCGGAGCCCTCGAGAATCGAGAGGATGCACTTATCCATGTACTCGGCGGAGTTGTAGCACGGGATGCCGAACGAGATGGTCTTCTTTGCGCTGCTCAAGGTTTCACGTCCTTAACGATAAAAATAGGCGGGCCGTCAGCGCGACCCGCCCACAGGTTCATCCAGATTGCTAGTTGCGCTGGGCGATAAGCTCGTCGGAAAGGTCGAGCGCGGACGCGACGACGCCGTCCATATCGTAGTAGCGGTACTCGGCGAGGCGGCCGACGCAGTGGAAGTTGAGGGCGCCGGCGACGCGCTCGCGGTACTTCTTGTAAAGCTCGGTGTTGGCATCCTCGAGGATGGCGTAGTAAGGGGTCTCGCCGGAGCCGGGGGTGTAGGCCTTCGAGTACTCCTTCATGATGGTCGTCTTGCCGGGGACCACCTGGCCAGTCATGTTCTTGAACTCGGTGATGCGGGTGAAGTCCTCGCTCGTGGTGTAGTTGACGGTGCCCACGGGCTGGAACTGGTCCTCGTCGAGGGTCTCGAAGACCATGTCGAGCGTGCGGTACGGCAGGGCGCCGAGGTCGAGGCCGAAGAGCTCGTCGAGCGGGCCGGTATAGATGACCTCGCCGGCGTAGGGCTTGTCGCCGACCATGACGGCGCCCGAGGCGACCTTGAGGATATCGCGCGCGTCGACGCCGGTGAAGACGGAGATCAGGTCGTGGTCGAGCATGTGCTCAAAGAGCTTGGTGTAGCCCTCGGCCGGCATGCCCTGGAACGGGGCGCCGGGGAAGTAGCGGTCGTCGTCGCCGACGAAGACGGGGACGCGCCCGGTGATGGAGGGGTCGATCTGGTCGGGCGTCTGGCCCCACTGCTTCATGGTGTAGTGAAGGAAGACGTTCTCGAAGACATAGTCGGCGACCTCGACGAGCTCGGGGTCGTTCTTCTCGCGGAGCTCCATGATGGGGACCTTCTTGTTCTCGCCGAAGGTCGCCACGAGCTTCTGGTAAAGGCGCTCGCCCTTCTCCTCGCCGAAGGCGAGCTTGAGGGACTGGTGGTTGAAGGGAACGGGCATCAGGGTGCCGTGGATGTTGGCGAGGACCTTGTGCTGATAGTCCGTCCACTCGGTGAAGCGGGAGAGGAACTGGTTAACGCGCTCGTTCGTGGTGTGGTAGATGTGCGGGCCGTACTTGTGGATAAGGATACCGGCCTCATCCTCGTAGTCGTAGGCGTTGCCCGCGATGTGGTCGCGGCGCTCCAGAATGGCGACCTTGCAACCGCACGCCTCGGCGAGACGACGGGCGCAGACGCAGCCGGCGTAACCGCAGCCGACGACGAGGACATCGTAGGATTCCGGGTTGAAGCCCGCGCCCAGACCGCTCTGAATATTCATGTGGTTCCTCTCAGCATGTGTACAGTGTTGGCGCGCACGCGCCGGCGGCGAGCCGATGACAGGAAAAACGTTCACCTTTCGCCGCAATGTCCGGAAGATTCTAGCACCAGACTCCTATAATGGCTGAGCTTGACCCCGCCACGCCGACACAAGGCACGAAATACGGGGCCAAACGCGTATCAGCAGAGCAGATTTTGTGGAGGAGCAAGCAATGAGCGAGTTTCTTGACCGCATGAAGGCGGCCGCCAAGTCCAACAAGAAGACCATCGTCCTTCCCGAGGGCGAGGACCCGCGCACCATCGAGGCAGCCAAGAAGATCATCGAGGAGGACCTCGCGAACCTCGTCATCCTCGGCGACCCCGACGTCATCGACGTCCCCGGCGCCACCGTCATCGACCCGCGCCGCGCCGAGAAGAAGGACGCCTACGCCGCCAAGTTCGCCGAGCTGCGCGCCAAGAAGGGCGTCACCCTGCCGGAGGCCATGGAGCAGATGAACGACGCCACCTACTTCGGCACCATGATGGTCAAGATGGGCGACGCCGACGGCCTCGTCTCCGGCGCCTGCCACTCCACCGCCAACACCCTGCGCCCCGCGCTCCAGATCCTGAAGACCGCCCCGGGCACCAAGCTCGTCTCCGCCTTCTTCATCATGTGCACCAAGACCCCGCAGTACGGCGCCGACGGCACGCTGCTCTTCGCCGACTGCGGCCTGAACATCAACCCGAACGCCGACGAGCTCTCCGAGATCGCGCTGGCCTCCGCCGAGTCCTGGAAGGCCTTCATGCCCGGCAGCGAGCCGAAGGTCGCCATGCTCTCCTTCTCGACCATGGGCTCCGCCAAGGGCGACGTGCCGACCAAGGTCCAGGAGGCCGTCAAGCTCGCCAACGAGAAGAACCCCGAGCTCGCCCTCGACGGCGACCTGCAGCTCGACGCCGCGCTCGTCCAGTCCGTCGCCGACCTGAAGGCCCCGGGCTCCACGGTCGCCGGCAACGCCAACATCCTGGTCTTCCCCGACCTCGAGGCCGGCAACATCGGCTACAAGCTCGTCCAGCGCTTCGGCGGCGCCGACGCCTACGGCCCGATCCTGCAGGGCATCGCCAAGCCGGTCAACGACCTCTCCCGCGGCTGCTCCGCCGACGACATCGTGGGCGTCGTGGCCATCACCGCGGTCCAGGCCCAGATGGCGGAGTAATCCAGTTTCATAAGTAACTTATGGGCTCGCCCCCGCGTTTCTATCCCCATCGCTCAGCGCTCACTTCGTTCGCTCGCTGCGCGAAATCGCTATGAGGAGAAGAAAGCGGCGGGGCTCTTTTGTGTTCCGGGACCGGCTCAAGGGTTACCGCGCAAGGTTTTGTTGGGGCAGCGGCTCTTATACGAATGAAGGCTGACCGTGATGCGAGGCAATGCCCGGACCTGTGCCCCGAAATCGCGCGACGCAGTAAAGAAGACAACTCCCCCGCCCAGAAATAACGCCGCGCAGTAACAAAACGTTACTGTGCGGCGCATGTTTAGGGCGAATAAACCCCTGCGTTTACTGCGTGACGCTGTTTGGGGGCTCGCACGCGTCGGTTAAGAAAACCGTACCGGAGGATCTAGGCCAAGGGATGCGGGCCGGCGGCGCGGACCTCGTCGGACATGGACTGGAGGCGCTTCTCGGCGTTCTCCACGAACATGCAGGCGAGCTTCTCGGCGGTCGCGTCGTAGGCGTCGGGGTCCGACCAGGTGCTCTTCGGGTTGAGAAGTTCGGAAGGAACGTCCGGGCAAGCCGTGGGGACGTCGAGGTTGAAGCGCTCGTCGTGCACGAACTCGCAGTCGTCGATGATACCGGACTGCGCGGCCTCGACCATCTTGCGCGTGTACTTGAGCTTGATGCGGGAACCCACGCCGTAGGGGCCGCCGGTCCAGCCGGTGTTAATGAGGTAGACGCGGGTGCCGCCGTGCTCGATCTTCTCGCCGAGCATCTGGCCGTAGACCATCGGGTCAAGCGGCATGAACGGCTCGCCGAAGAGGCTCGAGAACGTGGGCTGCGGCTCCTTGACCCCGCGCTCGGTGCCGGCGACCTTGCTCGTAAAGCCCGTCATGAAGTGATACATCGCCGCGTTCTTGTCGAGCTTGGAGATCGGGGGCAGCACGCCGAAAGCGTCGGCCGTGAGGAAAATCACGACGTCGGGGGTGCGCTTGGCCCAACCCTTGAGCACCGCGTTGTCGATGAACTCGACCGGGTAGGCGACGCGGCCGTTCTCGGTGAGGGAGGTGTCGAAGTAGTCGGCCTTGCGGCTCCACTTGTCGACGACGACGTTCTCGCAGATAGAACCGAACTTGATGGCATGCCAGATCTGCGGCTCGGTCTCCTCGGTGATGTTGATGGTCTTGGCGTAGCAGCCGCCCTCGATGTTGAAGACGGAGTCCTCGGCCCAGCCGTGCTCGTCGTCGCCGATGAGCTTACGGTTCTCGGCGGCAGAGAGTGTGGTCTTGCCGGTGCCGGAAAGGCCGAAGAAGACCGTGGTGCCGTGGCTAACCGGGTTCATGTTGCAGGAGCAGTGCATAGGAAGGACATGGTCCTCCACCGGCAGCAGGTAGTTCATCGTCGAGAAGATGGCCTTCTTGATCTCGCCGGAGTACTGGGTACCGACGACGAGGATGGTCTTCTCGGTAAAGTTGATGATGACCGCGGCCTCAGAGTTGGTGTGATGGACGGCCGGGTCGAGCTTGAGCTTCGGGGCCGCCATCACAACGAAGTCGGCGAGCCCGTAGTTCGCGAGCTCCTCCTCCGTCGGGCGCACGAGCATCTGGTGGATAAAGAGCGCCTGGCTCGCGAGCTCCGTGATGACCGTGAACTTGCGGGAATAGCGGCGATCGGCGCCGGCGATGCCGTGGACAACGAACAGACGACGCTCAGAGAAGTGGGCGATGACCTCGGCCTTGATGCGGGCGTAGTCGTCCTGCGAGATGGGGACGTTGACCTCTCCCCAGGCAATGGTGTCGTGGACCTCGGGGGTATCCACGATGAAGCGGTCCTTGGGCGAGCGGCCCGTGTACCGGCCCGTCTCGACGCAAAGGGCGCCCGTGCTCGCGAGCGTGCCCTCGCCGCGGTCCACGGCCTTCTCGATGAGGACCGCGGGCGAGCAGTCGATCCAGGTCATGTCGTCGGTGTGTGCGATTCCGTAGTGCGCGAGTTCCTCAATGATCATGAGTGCCTCCTTCACGAGGCCCGCCTCCCCAGGGGCAGCAGCGACGGGCCCGATTGATAAACAACCACGTGCCGCTCACAGGCCAAGTATGCCCAGCGACACTCACAACCGCCATTTTGCCCCGAACGCGTATTGCCAAACGGTAAAGTTCTATGGGTGGTTGGTTTTTTCCGAGAAGGGTATTTTCATGGCACTCACAACGATTTCGAAGGACGGACTCGCAGCCACCATTGACTCCATGGGCGCCCAGCTCATGAGCCTCAAGGTTGGCGAGTCCGAGTACCTCTGGCAGGGAGACCCCGAGTTCTGGCCGCGCCGCGCGCCGGTCCTCTTCCCCATCGTCGGCTGTCTCATCGGCGACAAGGCCGAGAGCGCACAGGGCCCCGTTCACCTCAAGCGCCACGGCATCGCGCGCCTCTACGACCACGCCGTTGCCGAGCAAACAGGCGACGCGGTGACCTTCGAACTCAACTCGACCCCCGAGACCCGAGAGGCCTACCCGTTCGACTTCAAGCTCAACATGACGTATTCCGTTGACGGCACCTCGCTTACCCAGTCCTTTAAGGTGACGAACACCGGAAACGTGGACCTGCCGTTCACCCTCGGCGGACACCCGGCCTTCAACGTCCCCGTTCCGGGTGCAGAGGACGAAACGTTCGACGACTACAAGTTGGTCTTCCCCGAGGCCTGGACCGCGAAGATCCCCGCCATCGACGAGGCCGGCATCCATGACTTCAACAAGACAACGACCCTCTTTGAGAACGCGAGCGAGTTCGACCTCTCCCACGCTGTCATCGACGAGAACCTCACCATCGTGCTCTGCGACGTCCCGGGCAACCGCGTGAGCCTCGTCGGCAAGAAGAGCGGCCACGGCGTCGAGCTCGAGTTCCCCGGCTTCGACTACTTCGGCGTCTGGAGCGCGAGCAGCACGGCCCCGTTCGTCGCCCTCGAGCCCTGGCACGGCTGCGCCTCCGCCTACGACGAGTCCGGCGTCTTCGAGGAGAAGCGCGACACGATCGTCCTTGTTCCCGGTGAGTCCACCGAACTCGCCTTCACCGTGACGCCGTTCTAGAAGGCTAAACTGTCCACTCGCTCTCGGGCCCCGGCCCCGGTTCATTGCTCAACGCTCGCTTCGCTCGCTCGCTTACGCGAAATCGCATGAACCGGGGCCGGGGCGGGGGTC
>CAVIBB010000109.1:0-6752 GCA_963640745.1 Paludibacteraceae bacterium | reverse complement strand
ACCGCAACGACCGTGGCGGCCGCAGCTTCGGTGACCGTAACGACCGTGGCGGCCGTGGCGGCTTCGACCGCGGTGGCCGTGACGACCGTCGTGGCGGCGACCGCGGTGGCCGCGGCAACTTCGGCGGCAACCGTGGCGGCTTCGACCGCGGTGGTCGTGACGACCGTCGCGGCGGCGATCGCGGCGGCTACGGCAAGCGCTACTAATCATTTGCGTTAACCAGCGAGAGGGGCCCTCACGGTTGTGAGGACCCCTCTTCTTTTTATGGCGTCGCGTTTTGTTTGGGCCGCTTCCTTAGAGGGCGAGAAACGCCTCGTGGATGCGCGTATCGCCGTCAAGCTCCGGGTGGAAGGCGAGCGCGAGCTGCTTGCCCTGGCGAACCGCGACGATGCGCCCGTCTACTTCAGCGAGCACCTCGGCGTTGCTGCCTGCCTCCACAACGTACGGCGCGCGGATGAACGTCATCGGCACGCCTTCGCCAACGGCCTTCACGCTCCCCTGCGTGTGAAAGCTTCCGAGCTGCCGGCCGTAGGCGTTTCTTTGCACGGTGACGTCGAGCGTGGCAAGGCGCGGCGTGCCCTTGTCATCGTGCGCGTCAAGGCGCTTGGCCAAAAGGATCAACCCCGCGCAGGTCGCGAGCACCGGCATGCCGCCCTCGATGCGCTTGCGAAGCGGTTCCAGCATCCCGAGCTCGTCCAGGAGCTTGCCCTGAACGGTCGATTCGCCGCCGGGGAGCACGAGCCGGTCGAATGGCTGGTCGAGGTCAGCGGCCTGCCGCAGCTCGACGCACTTCTCGCCAAGGCGGGAAAGCGTCTGCTCGTGCTCGATGAACGCCCCTTGGACGGCGAGGACCGCGGTCGTGCCCACTAGATGCCTCGCTCTTCCATGATGGTCTGGATCTCGTCCGCGTTGATGCCGACCATGGCCTCTCCGAGGTCCTCGGAGAGCTTGGCGATAAGCTCCGCGTCCTCGAAGTTGGCCACGGCCTTGACGATGGCGGCAGCGCGACGGGCCGGGTCGCCGGACTTGAAGATGCCGGAGCCGACGAAGACGCCCTCGGCGCCGAGCTGCATCATGAGCGCCGCGTCCGCGGGGGTCGCCACGCCGCCGGCGGCAAAGTTCACGACCGGGAGCTTGCCCGTGGCGTGGACCTCGCGCACGAGCTCGACCGGCACCGCGAGCTGCTTGGCCGCCTCGAAGAGCTCGTCCTCGCGAAGGGCAACGACGTCGCGGATCTGCTTCTGGATCTTGCGCATGTGGCGGACGGCCTGCACGACGTCGCCCGTTCCCGGCTCGCCCTTGGTGCGGATCATCGTGGCGCCCTCGGCCACGCGACGCAGAGCCTCGCCGAGGTCGCGTGCGCCGCAAACAAACGGCACGTCAAAGGCGGTTTTGTCGATGTGGTACACGTCGTCGGCGGGGGAGAGGACCTCGGATTCGTCGATGTAGTCGATCTGGATGGCCTGCAGGATCTGGGCCTCGGCGATGTGGCCGATGCGGCACTTGGCCATAACGGGGATGCTCACGGCCTCCTGGATGCCGCGGATCATGGCGGGGTCGCTCATGCGGGAGACGCCGCCGGCCGCGCGGATGTCGGCCGGGATGCGCTCGAGGGCCATGACGGCGCAGGCGCCGGCTTCCTCGGCAATGCGTGCCTGTTCAGGGGTGGTGACGTCCATAATGACGCCGCCCTTGAGCATCTGTGCGAGCTGTCGGTTGAGCGCGGCACGCTCCTCGCGGGTCTGGGTGGTTTCTGCCATGCGTGGCTCCTTTGTCCGGTTTCGATTCGATGGGTTCAGAGGTTAGGCCTTAACTGGCTAGGGCAAAACGTCCAGACTATGAGAAAATAATCAGGTCAGAATAAGGTCAGACCCACAGAACGGATAAGGCCAGATGCTCGACTACGACCTCGAAGCACGTGGCGAGAAGCCTCTTTACGAGTATCTTTACCAGCGGATTCGCGACGATATAGTGAACGGAGCCATCGGGGCGGAGGAGCGTCTGCCTTCGAAGCGCGCGCTTGCGGAGCACCTCGGCGTGAGCGTCGTGACCGTCGAGGGAGCCTATGCGCAACTCGTGGCGGAGGGCTACGTTAAGTCGCGCCCGCGCAGCGGGTACTTCTCGGCTCGGTTGCCGCAGCAGGTTAGACGCGGGCTGCCGCAGGCCGGACGCGCGCCGGTGTCGGACGCGCCCTCACCAACGGCAAGGATCGACCTCGCCGCCGGCGAGCCGGGGCCGGATGCTGCGCGCCTTTGGTCGCAGGCGTTGCGACAGGCGCTTGTTTCCGAACCGGAAGCCGAGTGCTTTTCGCCGTCGCCTGCGCAGGGAACGGCTCGGCTTCGGGCCGCCATAGCCGGCTACCTGCGGCAAACGCGAGGAATGGACGTCGACCCCGGGTGCATCGTGGTGGGTGCGGGCGCCCAGGTGCTCGACTCGATGGTCGTGCAGCTGCTGGGGCGCGGGCTCACCTACGCCATCGAGGACCCGGGCTATCCGCGCCTGACCAGGTTGTACAAAGCGTGCGGCGTGCGGCGAGTCGCCCATGTGCCGCTGGATGCCGACGGCGTGCAGATGGCGGCGCTCTTCGATTCGGGCGCCGATGTGGCCCACATTATGCCGTCGCACCAGTTTCCGACGGGTCGCGTGACCAGTATCTCGAGGCGCTATGAGCTTCTGAGCTGGGCTTCCGCGGGGTCGGACCGTTGGATAGTCGAGGACGACTACGACTGCGAGTTCCGCTTGGCGGGCCGCCCCGTGCCGCCGTTCGCGGGCATGGACGCCGCCGGGCGCGTCATTTATACGAACACGTTCTCCAAGAGCCTCGGTTCGGCGCTGCGCCTGGCCTATATGGTGCTGCCGGCTGAGCTCGTGGAGCGGTTCGCCGACGACCTCGGCTTCTATTCCTCGACGGTGAGCTCTGTGCAACAGGTCGCGCTGGCCCGCCTGCTTGAGTCGGGCGACTACGAGCGCTACGTGAGCCGCGTTCGTAAGCGCGCGAGGGAGCGACGGGACGTGCTCGTGAACGCGCTTCTTGCCACTGCGGTGAGCGGGCGGATGCGGGTCGAGGAGGCGGACTCGGGGCTGCATTTTGTGCTTGCCATCGACTCGGAGCGCGGCGAGAAGGACATCGCGTCGGCGCTTCTTGCCGACGGGGTGCGCGTGGCGCCGCTTTCGGGCTTCGCGTCGTGTTCGGAGAACGCGTCCCAGCCAGACGGCCTGCGAAGGTTCGTGATCCAGTACGCGGGCCTCGATGAGGCCGCCGCCGAGGAGGCTGCTGCGCTGATCGCGAAGGCCATCGGCTAGCGATTTTCGAGGGTCCGATAACCTTGGCTCACATCGTTTCTCATCCAAGGTTATCTCATAACCTTGGAAATAAAGTCCTTCAATCCAAGGTTATGAGATAACCTTGGATGAATATCGCGTTCATCCAAGGTTGGAGCCGTAGAATGGGAAGGTATCAGACCTGTTTTTGGAATTCGGAGAGTTGGTACGGCCCAAGCGGTTCGTACCAAGCCTATATTCCTGACATGCTCGCTGATTGCGCGATCAGCCTCGACCAGCGCGTTGCCGCGGCTGTCGCGGAGGCGACGGCACGCGCCGCTGAGCTCGACGCAAGGGCCGCCACCTTGACCGACACCGAGCCTCTTGCGCGCCTGCTCATGCGCTCTGAGGCTCTGAGTTCCTCGAAAATAGAGGGAATGACGGTGCCTGCGAAAAAGATCCTTGAGGTCGAGGCGTTGGATGAGCTCGGCATTGCACATAGGCTCGATTCGTCTGAAGCGGCCGTTTTAGCAAATATCGCGGCCATGCGCGACAGGATCGAGCAGATGCAGCACGGCGAGACGATATTCGTCGACGTGCTTCAGGAAATAAATAAATCCCTGCTCAAAGGCAGTATGCTGGAAGAATTCGGAGGCGTTAACAGGACTTCGCAGAACTGGATCGGGGGAAGCGACTACTCTCCCGTGGGCGCTGCGTATGTTCCTGCTCCGCCGGAGGAAGTTGTCCCGCTGCTGGATGACCTTGTCCGGTTCTGTAACGAGTCTCCGCTGCCGGCGATCGCGGTGGCAGCCATCGCGCATGCGCAGTTCGAATCTATTCATCCTTTTGCTGATGGCAACGGGCGAACTGGCCGTGCCCTTATACAGATGGTCCTGCGCTGCAGGGGTGTCGTTACGCGAACGGTTCCGCCGGTATCTCTTGCCCTTGCCACAGCCAAGCCTTCATACATCGCCGCGCTTTCGAGCTTTCATTCCGATGACGATTATTCGGTTCGGGATGCTACGCAGGAACTCGTCCTGTTCTTTGCCGAGAAGGTCAGCGTTTCTTGCCAAATGGCCGCCGCTTTTGAGCAGAGGGTATCTCGTATCCAGGGGGCGTGGCGCGATAAGGTGAAGCCGCGCGCCAATTCCGCAGCAGACAAGCTCATTGCTGTGCTGCCGGGAAATCCGGTTGTGAGCATCGCCTCCGCGGCTCGCCTCACGGGGCGCAGCCACGAGGCGGCGAGGCTTGCGGTTGCGACTCTTGTGGACGTCGGTGTCTTGAGGCAAAACTCGAAGAACCGCAAAAATAACCTGTTCACGGCTGATGATGTGCTGAATGAATTCACCGCGCTCGAACGGGCCCTCGGGACTACAGGCGGAGACACCGCGGTAGAGAAACCTCTTCGCGCCGTTCCGCAGCGGGCTTGGTAGCTTGCCGGTCAGGTTATGTGTCTTGCGCCGTGCCGCTAAATGGCGCGCAGGAAGGTGTCCACAAAGTCGTCGTAGCGGGTCGTGCGGAGCAGGGCGGCGGTCTTGTCTACGGACATGAACGTCTCGACGATAAGGTCGAAGGCCCCGCGAAACATTGCCATGTCCTGCTCGGCAATGCCGATGAGCAGCACAAACTTGACGCCGTGGTTTCCCCAGGCGATGGCCGCGTCGTTGTGGAGCACGGCGATGAACGACCGCTTGGCGTAGGCCCCGATGGAGTGCGGCACGGCGAGGCAGTCCGTGAAAGCCGTCGAGGAAGCCGCCTCGCGCGCATGGACGTCGCGCACGAAGTCCTCATCGGCGTATCCCAGCCACTCCGCGAGCGACGCGAGATAGTCGATCACGTCGTCTCGGCCGCCCTCGAGCTCGATGTTCCTCACATAGAGGTCTGGCGAGAAGAGGCTCTTAAGAAACAGCCGCGCGGCGCCGGTCTTTCGGGCCTGCAGGACATCCTCGACCTTCTCGCGAATCGCCCGCTCGCCCTTGCGCGTGAGGATGGGGCCTACGACGACCTGGTCGGCCGTGGTGCCCTCGACCGGGCTCGAACAGACAATGAAGTCGTGCTCGGGCTTGCGCGACATGTATTCCTGCCTCGTCATCACGGCGCTCACCACCGCGTCGTCGCCGAGCGCCCGCTGGACCTCTCGCGCGAGTTGCGGGGCCATTCCGTGGTAGTTGTCCACCAATACGACGCAGTTCACGAGGGTATTTTGCGTCGGGCAGCGCTCAAGGTAAGCGCCGATGTGGAACGCGATGAAGGCAATCTCGTTCTCGTCCAGCGAAACGCCGCGCTCGCGGGTGAACTGGTGCGCGAAGTAGACGGCCATGTCGTATACGGGCGCGTACTCGTGCTTGATCTGGTGGGCCAGCGGATTCGGGTAGCTCACGCGGTATTTCGCGCGCTGCACCGCGTTGAAGACGTGGAGCGTGAGCTGCAGCAGGAGCGGCTCGTCGAAGGCGGGGATACCGTAGCGGGCGACGGTCTGATCGCTGATCCTCTTTACAAGGTCAAGGAAGTCCTGGTCAATGAGGTCTGCCAGGCCCTCAAGGTTGAGGTTCTCGTAGCTGCAGCGCTCAACGGAGAGCGCGATGAGCACGACGATTTGGCGGTAGTCGGCGTCAGGGATCAAACAGCCGAACTCGCGCTCGAAGTAAGACGAGATCCCGTTGGCGCAGCGCAGGATCGCGTCGCGCTGGCTAAATTCCTCGAGCATCTTGTGGACATCGATGACCTCGTCGCCCTCGGGAAGGGCATTCGCGGACTTCAAGCGCACGACGATCACGAGCAGATGGATGAGCAGGTTGTTGAGCGCGAAGTCGTTGATAAGGAGCTCGGAGTCCTGGCAAATCTTGACGATGGCGGAGAGAATCGCCTCCACGTCGAACTCCGGGAAGAGATTCTCAAGCGTCCCGGTGGAGCTGAAGTACCCGTCGGAGTCGTGCGTGGCAAGAAACCCCATGAGGCGCCGCTTGTCCTGCTCGTTGCCTTTGAGCGTCATAACGTAGTTGTGCGTCTCGATGCTGAGTCCGAACTGCGAGGCGAGCTGGCGAACCTGGGGCATGACGCTGCTCGCGAAGGTGCTCTCGCTGATGTGCAGGCGCTTGGCCGCCTCGAAAACCTCCACTCCCGCAGTGCGGACGATAAGGCGCGAGACAACGTAGTCTCGGCGCGCAATCGCGGAGCTGGCCGTTTTGGGGGCGGAAGGGGCCACGGGGCGAGGGGAACCCCCGGCCTGGCGGGTTTCCGCTGCGCCGGGCTTCTCGGCGGGCCCGGCAAGCCGATAACCGTCATTGGACGACTCGACGCGGAAGCTTCCCTCTTCGTTTATCTGGGTGACGTAGTTGCGGATGGTCCGCTCGCTGGTGTCGAGCATCCTCGCGAGCGAGGCCGCGGGCACCGGTGCCGACGCGTTTTTGAGGACATCGACCAGACGTGCTAAGCGTTCTTGTTTCTTGCTCGCCATATGCCCCCGCTTCCCGATGCGTCGTAAATAAAAA
>CAVIBB010000108.1:0-6930 GCA_963640745.1 Paludibacteraceae bacterium | reverse complement strand
GTCCGGAATGCTGACGATCTTGCTCTCGTAGTCGTACTTTGCCATCAGGTTGCCTCTCTCAATTTTTGACTGCGGCGTCGCCGGCTTAGGCCACGTTATTCGTCCATATCCTTGAACGCTTCCTTTACCCGTCGCGTGACGAGCTCGCTGCGAACCGCGTTGGTCAGCCCGAGCATGCGCGAGAACGCCTCGTCGAACTGTCGGCGCGATTCGTCGGTCCGCTCGGGCTCCACTCCCCCGCCCTTCTTTGCATACACCATGAGCGCCTGCTCGAAGGTCGCCGACTCGCGATTGGCGGCGATGACGTACTGGCGGAGGTTCTTGGCCCCGAAGCCGAATCTCCTGAGCTCGTCGCAAAGGCGAATAAGCGGCAGGTCATGGCCGTCGACGAGGTCGCGTCCGTGCGGGGATTTCTTAAGCTCGATGAGGCCGGCCTCGGAAAGCTGCCGGACAAACGAAACCTGCGTGCCGCAGAGCTCGGGCATCTTGTCGATAGGATGCAGCTTCTCGGCGGTCTCCTCGTCGTCTTTGGGGAGCGTGACGACCGAGGGGGAGATAAGGTCCGAGGCCCGGCTCCCGTCCTCGCCGTCGAGCTTGTCCTTAATGACGCTCAGCGGCATGAAGCGGTTCTTCTGAAGATACAGAACCGTCTCGAGCCGGCGAACGTCGCGCTGGGAATACAGTCGATACCCGCTCGGCGTGCGGGAAGGATTGACCAGGCCCTCGTCCTCAAGGTAGCGCACCTTGGAGATGGTGAGGTCAGGGTATTGCGACTGCAGCCGCTTAACGACCTTTCCGATGGTGAGATAGCCGGCGTCGGGCATACAGCGGCCGCCTAGAGGTCGGTTGCGATGCGGGCCTTGCGCGTGTTGGTGTGGAACACCATGCGGAAGGTGCCGATCTGTATGGTCGAGCCGTCCTTGAGCGTGGCCTCGTTGACGATGGCGCCGTCGACCCAGGTGCCGTTGAGGCTGCCGAGGTCCTTGACGGTGGCGAACCCCGACGCGACGCCCGAAAGGTCGAGGTTGGCGTGGTGTCGGGAAACGGTCATGTCGTTGAGAAAGACGGAGTTGCTCGGGTCGCGGCCGATGGTGATGGTCGCGGCGTTGAGCTCGAAGGTCTCGCCGATCTGCGGCCCCTTGACGATGGTGAGCGTGGGCTTGACGGGCCTCGAGGCCGCCATGATGTCGGGGACGGTCGCGTCGGCGGAGGGCATGCGGAAAATCTCGGTCGCGCCGCTGCTCACGGGGTTGTTCACGTTGTCCATTTGTTTATCTCCCTGAGGTTAAGGGGCGGATGGTTCGCGTAGTCGTGCTTAAGTTTATACCGTTCTACCTGCAGGCGACGGCGTCCATTTGAACGAGGGCTCCGAGCGGCAGGCGCCTGACCTCGGCGACGGATCGCGCCGGCATGGGCAGGTCGATTCGGTCCGCGTAGACCTCGTCGAAGGCCTCGAGGTCCGCAAGGTCGGTGAGATAGACCGTCGTCTTGGCGATGTCGGACAGGTCGAGCCCCACTTCCGAGAGGATGGCCTCCGCCTGGTCGAGCACGCGGCTCGCCTGCTCGCGGATGCCGCCTTCGATGAGGTTGCCGTCGTCGTCGCAGGGGAGCTGCGCCGAGATGAAGACAAGCCGACCGGCGGTCGTTCCCTTTGAGGCCGCCCCATAGGCGTCGGGGCAGGCTTTCGCATTGACGGAATACTTCACGGCGCGACTCCTTTCCTTCGTTCGAACTGCGTCGGCTTATTTACGGTCGAGGATTCCGCAGCGCTTTGCCGCCTCGTCGAGACGCTCCAAGGATTCGACGAGGACGTCGGTCGGGCACGCGAGGTTGAATCGCTCGAAGCCCGATCCTCCGGCGCCGAACAGTTCGCCCTCGTCGAGCCAGAGCAGGGCTTCTTCGCGCATGAAGCGCTTGAGCTCCTCGTCGCTCATGCTCCAGCCGCGGAAGTCGACCCAAGCCAGGTAGGTGCCCTGGAGCTCGTAGACATCGAGCTCGGGGTGGTGGTTCGCGACCCAGTCGACGAGCGTGGAGAAGTTCGTCCAAACAAGGTCGATGAGCTGCCCGAGCCACGTCTCGCACTTCTCGTAGGCCGCGGTCGTTGCGGCATAGGCGAAGATGTTGAGGCCGTGGATCGAGAGCTTGTCGAAACCGGCCTTAAAGGCGTCGCGGACCTTCTCGTCGGGAATGTAGATGACGGAGGACTGGCAGCCGGCGAGGTTGAAGGTCTTGGACGGGGCGGTGCAGACGACGACGCGGGAGAGCTCGTCGGGAGACATCACGCTCGCGATGGTGGTGTGGGCGTTGCCCGGCATGATGAGGTCGTTGTGGATCTCGTCGGAGACGATGAGCACGTCGTTGGCCACGCAGATCTCGATGACGCGCCGAAGCTCCGCGACGTCCCAGACGCGGCCCACCGGGTTGTGGGGGCTGCAGAGGATGAACATCTTTGCCTCAGGGCGCGAGGCCTTCTCGGCGAGGTCGTCGAAGTCCATCTCGTATCGGCCGTCGACGACCTTGAGCGGGTTCTCGATGAGCTCGCGCCCGGCCGACTCGACGGCGCGCTTGAACGGGTAGTACACCGGGGGCTGGATGATGACGGCGTCGCCCTCGCCGGTGAGCTCGCTCACGGCGCAGAAAACGGCCGGCACGACGCCGGGGGTGGTCACGATCCAGGCGGGGTCGGGGCGCCATCCGTGGCGGCGGACCTGCCAGTCGACACAGGCGGAGTTGAAGCGCTCGGTCGGGCCGGTGTAGCCGAGGGGGCCGGCGTCGATGAGCTCGTGAAGGGCGCGCTTGACCTCGGGCGGGTTCTCCAACTCCATGTCGGCCACGGAGAGGGGCACGACGCCCTGCGGGACCTGGGGGTTCTCGGAAAGCATCTCTTCCCACTTGAAGGCTCCGACGCCCCTTCGATCAACGCGGGTGGTGAAGTCGTACTGCATCATTAAATCCATTCGGTTCGCGTGGTGATAAATACTGAGTTAGAGGTCGCGAGCGGGTCGGCCACGCACGATCGAGCCGCCGCTTAGAGCGAGCGGGCTCCGACGAAGTCGCGCTCGTCGCGAAGAAGGCCCCATGCCTGGAGCTTCTGGGCTCCGGGCTTGACCTGGTCCATCGGCTTGGTCTCCTCTCCCCAAGGAAGAAGCGACTGCTCGGCGGCAACGAGCGCGGCGGAGCCGAGCGGCGCCGTCTCGGTAAACGAGAGGAAACTGCGCCAGAGCGTGACCGCGCGCGTGGGCGGGACGAGAACCAAGAACGCCGGAAGGCTCTGGCCGGGCACCTCGATTCCCGCGACGACGGCCGAGATCTTGTCGAGGTGAAGGCTCCTGACCTGGCCGGGGCTCGGCAGGTCGCGGACGTGGCCCACGTAGTCGGAGAGCACGGCCCTGGCGGCGTCGCCTGCAAGAAGCAGGGGCGTGAGCATTCCGTCCGCGTCCTCGACGCGCGCGTCGGCGTACGGCGCGTAGCCGTCCTGCTCGATGGAGGCGAGGAAGCCAAGCCAGGCGCTCACGACGTCGCCGCGGGGCGTGGGGTCGAGCAGCGCGTACTCGTTGTCTCCGGTCCGTGCCAGCAGGGCAACGGACGTGACGGCGCCGTCGGCCGTGAGGGCGCACTGCCACGCGCACTCCCCCACCTTGAGCTTCTTGCCGCAGAAGGCGGCCTCGACGAGCGATTGGGCGGACGCCCCGCTTATGAGCTTGTACGTGGAGCCCGTGAGGTCCGCGAGGTAGGCGCATCCCTTCTCGTAGGAGCCCTTCTCCGTGGGGTAGGACTCGGCCCGCATGACATCGCCTTCGCTCGAGGGCGCGAACGCGGCGCCGAGAAGGACATGCTCGTGGTAAAGCGTGCCCATGCGCGCGATTTCCTTCTTTGCCACGGCTACTTCCCCCTTCTCTCGAGGACCTCGTGCTTGACGCGGAATCCCTGGACCGTGTAGATGGTCGCGGTGATGAGCGAGCAGACGACGCCCGCGTAGACGAACAGGACGCCGAGGCATGCGGGCTGGCTGTTCAGGCCCGGGAGCCAGGATGCCCCGACGAGGCCGAGGCCCTGGATGTCGGGGAGGCCGAGCAGGCAGAGGCAGAAGCCGAACATGAGCAGGGCGGTCGTCACCTTGCCGATGAAGACGACGTCGATGGGGCGGGCGCGGTACTTCTGGAGGATCGTCGCGCCGATGGCGAGGTAGACGTCGCGGCCGATGACGACGACCGGGACCCAGGCGGGGAGCTCGCCCACGATGAGCAGGCCGAGCACGCCGGTGAAGAGCAGGACGCGGTCCATGATGGGGTCCATGATCTTGCCGAGCCAACTCACTGTCTGGGTCCTCCGCGCGACCTGCCCGTCGAGGAAGTCGGTGACGGCCGCCACGGCGTAGCAGGTCAGCGCGCCATAGCGGTTGATCCTGCCGCAGAACAGGAACAGAAACGCGATGGTGAGCAGGAGCCTGCAGAACGTGATGATGTTGGCGGGAGTGATTACCTGCTGGGACGGGTTGCCCGGTGTGCCTATGGGATCGGTCGCCAGCCCCTTCGCCTGGTGCTCGGCGGCGTCGGAGTCGGCGACCTTCTTCAGCATTGTTTTGAGCTGGTCGAGTCTGTCTGTCACGAATGACCTCTCATCGATGTGTGGGAAGCAAACTTAATCAGTTTACCCGACGCGCGGCGCGCGAAACATCGACCGCTCATTCTGCACATCAACGAGAGCCGCTGAAGGCGGTGTGCTCCAGCAGGCGGACCAGGACGCGGATGCCCTGCGCGTACGTGCGGCGAGAGATGCGCTCGTTGACGCCGTGGACGCCGCGGGCCTCTTCCTCCGGCGCCGGCCTGAAGGGGCAGACGCGCATGATGGATCCGCAAACGCCCTCGTAGCGGACGGAGTCGGTGCCTCCGCAGACGAAGGACGGCACCCAGACGCAGCCCGGGTGGAAGTGCTCGAGCGACTCCTTGAGCTCGGCGTAGCCGGGGCCCTCGACGGAGTCGACGCGGCCGGCCGGCGTCTCGTGGGCGATGCTCGCGGCGACGCCGGTGCCCTCGATGGCGCGCTCGACCATGGCGAGGACCTCGGCGCCCGTGGTGCCGGGGAGCAGGCGGAAGTTGATGGTCGCGGAGACGTCGCCCGGCATGACGTTGGCCGCGGGGGAGCCGCCGTCGAGGCAGTCGACGGCCACGGTCGTGCAGACGAACGGGTAGAGATCGCGCACCTGAGCCGCGGCCTCGGCGATGCTGCCCGAGTTCGCCTCGACGTCGCCGACCAGGCCGGCGAACGGCTCCTCGGTGATGTGCGGTGCCAGGGCCTTGAAGGTCCCCGCGACAATGCTGCCCAGCTCAGGGGCGGGCTTGGCGTCGGTGATCCTGGAAACCGCGCGGCACAGGCGCTCGAGCGACGTGCCGCCGAAGGGGTTCGATGAGTGGCCGCCGGCTCCCTCGGCCGTAAGCTTGATGTCGAGGTAGCCCTTCTGGGAGATGCAGATGTCCGAGACGACGGTCCCGGGGGCGCCGTAGGCCGCGCCGTCGAAGAAGGTCGTGGTGCCCTCGTCGATGAGCCATTGGGTGCGGATGCCGCGCTTGGCCATCTCGGCCGCCAGGGCCGTCGCTCCGTGGCTGCGGACCTCCTCGTCCTCGCCGAAGGCCAGGTAGATGGTCTTGACGGGCTTCTTGCCGCTGGCAAGAAGGTGCTCGACGGCCTCGAGCTCGGCCATGAGCATGTCCTTGATGTCGAGGGCGCCGCGGCCCCAGACCCACTCGTCGTCGACGCGGCCCTCGAAAGCGCCGTGCACCCACTCGCCCTCGGTGCCGGGGACCACAGGGACGACGTCCTGATGGGCAATGAGCTGCACCGCGTTGGCCCCGTCGGGGGTCTCGGGCTCGGTGCCGGGGACACGGATGAGGACGGAGTGCCCCACGAGCTCGAAGGTGCCGGCGGCCATCACGCGCGGGAAGCTCGCGCGCAGGTGGTCCTGGAGCCGGTCGAACTCCGACCAGTCAGTGGTCTCGGGCCCCGTGTACACCGTCTTGCAGCTCAGGGCCTTCGCCAGGCGCATGCAGGCGGCGTCGTAGTCGATACCGGGGTACTCGTCCTCGTGGGCGAAGTGGTCATAGGGGTTTATCTGCGTGGACATGCTTACCTCATGGAACTCTCTGCGAATGCGCGGCGGTTCTTGCTAATTGCGGCGGGCTTCTTTCCTGGCGCTAGTGCTTTGCCTCGAAGTCCTTCATGAACGAGACGAGCGCGTCGACGCTCTCGGGCGAGACGGCGTTGTAGATGCTCGCGCGCATGCCGCCGACCGAGCGGTGGCCCTTGAGGCCGGAGAGGCCCGCGGCCTCGGCGGCGGCGATGAACTCGGCGTCGAGGTCTTTGTTGCCCGTGACGAAGGGCACGTTCATTATGGAGCGGTCCAGCGCGTCTGCGACGGTCGGGTGGAACATCGAGGAGCCGTCGAGGTAGTCGTAAAGCGTGTTCGCCTTCGCTCGGTTGCGGTCCCCCATCGCCTCGAGGCCGCCCAGATTCTCGATCCACATGAAGACGAGCCCCGTCACGTAGATGGCCCAGCAGTTGGGCGTGTCGTAGAGGGAACCGGCGTCCGCGTGGGTCTTGTAGCGGAGCATGGTGGGCACGCCGGGAAGGTCGTCGGGGATAAGGTCCTCGCGCACGATCACGATCTGGAGACCTGCGGGACCGACGTTCTTCTGCACGCCGGCGTGGATAAGCCCGTAGCGAGCGACGTCGACCGGCTCGGAGAGGAACATCGAGCTCTGGTCGGCCACGAGCACGTGGCCCTTGGTGTCGGGCAGCTCGTGGTAGCGCGTGCCGTGGATCGTCTCGTTCTGGCAGATGTAGACGTAGCTCGCGTCTTCGCGGATATCGAGGTCGGAGACGTCGGGGATGTAGGAATAGCCCTTGTCTGCCGAGGTCGCGAGCAGGCGCGCG
>CAVIBB010000107.1:0-7116 GCA_963640745.1 Paludibacteraceae bacterium | reverse complement strand
CTTGTAATGAACTCCAGCCGCATTGCGAGTGAGCCTCTTGTATGTCGTACGACATAGAGAATGTAATCAATCACATCTCGCGCCATCACGTCGCAGAAGGCGTGGCCAGCCGTGGCGGGCCAGCCAAAAAAGATTACGAGGGCTCCGGCGCCGGTGAATCCAGGCCTTCGCCGAGAGCGTCGCCGGCACGTGCGCGACTTTCTCGCGGGTCCGTCGCGGCGATGCGGCGGACCCGCGCTGAGCTGTTCGCGCCGCCGTGGCCACGCGAGGGTTCAAGCCGGTCGGCGTCCGGCATCCGGTGTGTTTTCGGGTCGCCCATGAGGGACGGGCCGGGAGAGCCGATGTGAGCGCGATGAGGGACCGACCGACGCGCGGCGGCGACTCGGCGGCGCATCGCTCAAGGTTGATTTTAAGCGAGAAGAGCAAGTAACGGATTGTGTCATACATTTCCACAATCCCGGCCGTGAGGCGGCCGACTTGCCCCGGAGACCTGCCTAGAAGCGGGTCTCCGGGGGAGGCTGGCGGGCGGCCTGGAAGCCGCCGCAACCCAGCCGCAGAGACGCCCTGGAAGGCGTCTCTGCCGGGGGAGCCCGGACCCCGACAGAGGGGGAAGGCCGAGCCGCACGCCATGCTGACGCGGCGTCGCGTGCCGCCCGCTTCGCGATGTGCCGCGCCGTGCGAATCGGGCGGCGCGGCTGTCCGTTCCTCGCGGGTCCCGTCCGCGAGCGCGGCGGCGCGACCTGCGGCCTCGCCGCTCATCATCTCCATTGATAGGGCTTACGTGCGGCGTGTGAACACCTCGCCGACGGCGCCGGCCGAATACGTCTTGCTTGAAAAGGCTCTCACGTTAACCTTTCTGCCTCTTCTGCGAGCGTGCTGCAACGACCATCATGCAGAGCCGTTGCGTCGCCCACCCTGCGGCATCGACCGCCTCGTCGCCGGCTCAACTCCCGCATGGATGAGCCTGTTGCGGGAGTGCTCCACCGCTCGGCATTCGCCGGAGAGAGCATTCCGAGCACAATTAACTTGCAATGAGTGATAGGGCAGCCGCAACGCGACGATGTCCCCGGCGGAAATCCCGTATGTATGTCTGCGTATAAAAGTATGAAATTCGCCCTGCCTCATGAGCGCATGAGCCGGAATGAATCCTATATAGAATGTATATACACTCTATATAGGATTCATTACCGCTGCGCGAGCAGCTTGCGACCGTCGCCGCAAGCTGCTCGCGCAGCTTCGTCGTGGTCTCTCACTGCTCGGCCAGCTCCTTCTCGATCTGCTCGGCGACGTCTTGGCCACGTCCTCGATCTTGCGGCACAGGTCCTTGCGGATTCGAATTCACGCCCTAGGCGACGAGGTCGACCTCGATGCCGGCGGCGCGTATAGCCGCCAGGACGGCCTCGAAGGCGTCGGCGTCGGCGCACGAGACGGACAGCCCCGACCTCGATGCACGAGCTGTTGACATCGGCGTTATTTGTCCGGTGTCCGCGGCCTCTTCGGGTGCTCGCTTGGCCGTCGGCCGCATCTCGCGCCACTCGCGCCGGAGATCCTTGGTGGAGAGCCCGTTTTCGATCATTTTGCCCATCAGCACGTTGGCGCGCTCCGGTGCGGCCTTCGCGATCTTGCGGACGAGGTTCAGGTTCTCCTCGGACAGGCCTTTGCCCTCGGCGAGAGCCGGCGCGCCGGCTTTGCCCTCGGCCCACTCGGTGTAGAAGTCGCCCGCGCTCTTGCGGTGCCAGAGGATTGACTCGGCGACGCCCTCGCGCTTCGCCTCGGCCCTCAGCCAGGCGGAGAAAGACTTGTGCTCAGGCTCGTACAGCTTCTCCCGGTGAACCCTCGAGATGAGCTCGTAGACGCGGACCCACGTTCTTCCGCCGCGCCCCAGCAGCTCGTGAAGCTCTTCCTGGATTTCCTTAAGGCTGCTCTTCTTGTTCTTGTTTGAATTACTGTTAGATATAACAGCGGTCTTAGCCTTCTTTATTGATTTCGGGTGCTCCTCGGCGGGCTTGTGGCGCGGGGTCAGGTCGGGGACCTCGTCGCCCGTCGCCGGGGGCGGCGCGGTCCAGCCGCAGGTGTCCTCGTAGAACTTGACGACGGCCTCGTCGGCCTTGAGGTTCGACTGGTCTATCTCGCGCGTGAGCCAGATCCCGGCGGCGCTGGTCGCGCGGCTGAGGCCGACGTACAGCATGCCCGGGCCGAAGGTCTTGGGGTCGATCGAGACGGTGCCGAGCGTCTGCCCCTGGGACTTGTGGTAGGTGATCGCCCATGCGAGCTTCAGCGGGTACTGGACGAAGCTGCCGAGCACGACCTGCTCGAGGTGCCTGCGGCCGCCCTCGCCCCCCGTGACGCGGTAGGCTACGTTCTCCCATTGCCTGCGAACGACGGCGACCTCGGGTCCGCCGTCCAGGCGGACCATGACGGCGGGGAGGCCCTCGGCGGACTTGCCGCGCAGGTCGGTGACGACGCCGGTCGATCCGTTGATGTAGCCGGCGTCCTTGTCGTTGGCGACGCAGATGACGCGCGCGCCGACCTTGAGCTCAAGGGTCTCCGGCGCTGCCATGTCGTTGCGCCTGAACTCGCCGGAGACGGAGCCGAAGAATTGCCTGGACTCGCCGTCGAGGGTCGCCAGGCGGCCCAGGTTGACGCGCTCGGCGTCCTTGTTTAGGGCGACGATCGAGACGGCCTCGGGCGGCGTCTCGGGCCGCCCCGCGAGCCTGTTGAAGTAGCCCAGGCAGCTCGCGTCGCCGACGCGAGCCCGGTTGAGCATGGCGACGAAGGTCGGGTCGGACTGGCGCATCGGCTCGGTGAGCTGGCAGACGCGGAACCCCATGCGGTCCCACCCGTCGGCCTCGAAGGCGTAGAAGCCCGTGGTCGCGCTCCGCTGGCCGTAGTGGGCGACCAACGCCGCCTTGTCCTTGTCGGTGACCACGGGCGGCAGCTGCGAGAAGTCGCCGACCACCACGAGCTGCAGGCGATTCCTCTCCGGATCTTCCGCCCTCGCCTCGTTCTCGAGCTCCACGACGCGGGCGACGGCGTCCATGAGGTCGCGGCGGACCATGCCGATCTCGTCGATGATGATGGTGTCGGCCTCTTGCACGACCTTGGAGGGCTGGACGTCCTCGAGCGAGTCGGCGACCTTGGGGCCGAGGTCGAAGCGGAAGACCGAGTGGATGGTCGCGCCGCCGATGTTGCGGGCCGCTATGCCCGTCGGCGCGCAGAGGACCGTTTTGCGCCCGTCGCGGCGCAGGAGGTTCACCGCCTTGCCCACGGCCACCGACTTGCCCGTGCCGCCCTCGCCGGTGACGAACACGTTCTCGCCGGACCGCATCGCGTCCACCGCCGCTTGCTGGCCGCTGTTGAGCTCCATGTGCCGCTCCTCTCTTACAACATAAAACCTAGAAGTAATCATACTCGAAAATACTGTAAGATATAACAGTAGAAAAATCGATATTTTTGCATCAAAAAAAGTGTAAAATTACGTATACCGTCAAATACGTCCTGTGTGCCCATGGGGCAGCCCCTCGGGGTCGGCCCAGACACCCTTTCTCCGCGGTTGCCTTTTTCGCTCGTTTCTTGCAAGTGAGGGGAGATGCTTTCATGCCGGTTTCGCGACATAAGGCCCAAAGTAAGCATGATGGCTTTTGGTACGAGGATGAGCGTCATAAGAATCAGGAGCGCAATGAGGCGTTGTTCGACGCTCCCGGCTGGTACTGGTGCGATGCCGACTCGTTTTATCGCTCTCTGTTCCCCGAAGGGAGCTTACAAAGGAAGGGCGACGACGCTGACGGCAAGCCGAACCTTATCGTCCTCGAGGACACGGGTAAGGAAATTGACCAAGGAACCGATGCGAAGGGCAACAAGCTCGTTAAGCGCGTCATGCACCGCTACACGGTCCACGACGAACTAGACGAGCTTGAGCATCTTAGGGACGTGTCCATCTCGCAGAACACCTTTATGTTCCTCGCTCCCGTCAGCTATTACGGCAAGAGCCGCAACAGTCGCAACGCGCGTTTTCTTCACGCCATCATGATTGACCTTGACTACGTAGGCCCTCGCGAGCTTGCAAACCTGCTGCACCAGATGGAGCGCGGTGTCATTCCATATGCAAACTACCTAGTCAGCTCCGGTACCGGACTTCACGTCGTCTACAAGCTCGACCGTCCCGTACCGCTTATGACGCGTTATGTTGCTGGGTTGCAAGTCCTCAAGCGCGAGCTTACCGATCGGGTGTGGAACACCTATACGAGTGCCAGCGACCCCGACAAGAAGCAGAGCCAAGGAATCTTCCAAGGCTTTCGCATGGTCGGCACCGCGACCAAGCTCAACGGCGATATCGGCAACCCAAAGTACAAGCAGCCGTACGCCGTCGAGTGCTTCTCGCATGATGAGACGCCGCCTGCGACGATTCCCTACCTTTTGTCGTTCGTCTCCAAGCTGAGCGACAAGGCCGATATGGACAGCCTCGACGCTTTGAGCGCCCTTACGCAGGAAGTCCGCTCCGCCACGCCGCTAGCCGAGGCCAAGGAGAGGTGGCCCGAGTGGTACGAGAAGCACGTCGTTAACGGGGAGCCGCGGAAGGGGTGGCTTTTCGGCAGGAGCGCCTATGACCGCATTCTGAGCGTCATCAAGTCGCAGGGAACCGTCTCGCATCGCTACTGGTGCATCTTCTATCTGGCCGTCATGGCCAACAAGTGCGGCGTGGCCCAGGACGAGCTTGAGGACGACGCATACGGGCTGCTTGAATATTTCGACTCCCTTTCCGTCGAACCGGGAAACAGGTTCACGGCTAACGACGTCGCAGCGGCCCTCGAGGCCTACGAGGGCGGTTCTGCATCTGGCAAGGCGCGCCGTTACACCCAGGCGTTCTGTGAGCGCAAGGCCGCTGTTAAATACGGCGAGAAGAAGGGGCACGGCGGCAACCCTCCGGACAAAAGGCTTCCTCGCGACAAGTCGCTCGAGAAGGCGCGGATGATTCGAGATTTCAACCAGGCTGCCAAGGGGACCAACTGGTGGGACAACGGCAACCATGATGGGGCTCCCAAGAAAGCCATGCAGGTATGGCGGGCCGCAGCCGAGAATCCAGGTCTGAGCATCGCCGCGCTCGCCCGCAAGGCCGGGGTCTCAAGGCCGACGGTCTACAAGTGGCTCAAGCCCGGATGGCAGGCGGAATACGCCGCCGCGGCCGGGCACGCCGAGGTCGATGATCGCCGCGCGCGCCCCATCCGCTATAGGGTCATTGAGGAACAAGCCGAGCAAATCAAGAGGCGGTACGAGAACGATCGCGCCGGATTCGAGCGGGTGATTGTCAGCCATGTCGCCTCGCACCCTTGGGAGCCGTTCGACCAGACGGCTGCGTTTTTCGGCTTGCCCGACGCCGACTCGGTCGAGCGCATAGTTGACGCGAACAGAGATTTGCTCGACCGAATGAAACTCGGTCTTGAGGAGCGCCGGAGACTGTGGAATCAAGAGGCCGCTGACTACTACGACGCCATGATCGCCGCCCGTATCGCTGGCAGGTTCGACGAGTTCATGAACGCTCGCAAAGGGGGTGTTCAAGCCTCGATCGATTGGGTGAAGAGCGAACTGCCGATCGTCTTCTCGCGACTGCAAGAGATTCAGGCGGAAGGCAGACGGGCTACCTCGGAAGATATCGAGATGTTGAAAAAAGTGTATATACATTCTATATAGAGTATATATACACTTATATACGCATCTCGAAGGGAAGCAGATGATTGTCTCGACAATCAACTTGAAGGGCGGGGTCGGCAAGACGACCACGGCCATAGCTCTCGCCACCGCCGCCGCACGCGACGGCAAGGACGTCGAGCTGTACGACTGTGACCCGCAGTCGAGCGCGAGCCTCTGGGCGATGATGGCTGAAGAGGCTGGGGACCCCCTCCCGTTCCCCGTCACGCCCGCCAACGTCGCGACCGTTCGCATGGCCGGGCGTAGGCTCAAAGGCACTGAGGACAAATGGCTTTTCATCGACTGTCCGCCGAACGGGCGGGTCATGGACGAGGCAGCGGACTGCTCCGACCTCATCGTCGTGCCGACCACAACCGGACCGGCGGACATGGTGAAGACGTTCGAGACGACGGACACCCTCGGTGCAAGGGGATTCCTGTTCGCAATCCTGCTCACACGCGTGCTTCCCGGCACCCTCAGCCTCAAGCAGTCCCTCGGCGAGCTTGCAGACCGCGACACTAGCTACTTCGACTACCAGATTCCGAGCCGCGAGAGCCTGAAGAACTTCTTCGGCAACTCCTTCGGCGACGATCTGTACGGCTATGAGAAGGTCTACGAGCAAATCAAGCAGAGCATCAAGGAAGACAAGGAGGCCTACGGTGCCAACTAAACGACCGCAGCGCCGCAGCGCCTCTGCGACGGCGACGGCCAGTATGACTCTCATGGGCAACCAGGACCTTCAGCACAAGGGAGACTCGACCAGCACGCGCAAGAAGGGCAAGTGCATCACCTTCTGGGTCACCGACGAGCAGAAGGCGGACATCTCCGCCTTCGCGGCCGAGCACAACACGACCGTCTCGCGCCTCATCGTCGAGGGCCTTGAGCTGCGGATGAAGCGGGGATAGTTATATAGAATGTATATACATTCTATATAGAATGTATATACACAAAGGGGCATTAATGGCGGAAAAAATTCCGTTCCACGAGTTCTTTGCCGGCTCTGGCCTCGTGAGCAACGGCTTGCGCAAGCATTTTGACGCGTGCTGGGCCAACGACATAAGCGAGAAGAAAAAGGCCGTCTACGTGGCGAACCTCGGCGAGGACGTCTTCCATCTGGGAGATGTCTCCGAGGTCAGCGGATGCGACCTGCCGGCCGCGAATCTCTCCTGGGCATCGTTTCCGTGCCAAGACCTGTCGCTGGCCGGGAAGATAGGCGGCATCCACTCGGAGAGGTCGGGGCTCGTGTGGCAATGGCTCAGGATTCTCGACGAGATGGGCGACGAGGCTCCGAGGGTGGTCTGTCTCGAGAATGTCGTTGGCCTGGTCAGCTCTAGGGGCGGCAGCGACTACCGGACCCTGCACGCGGCGCTCGAAGCGCGCGGATACCGTTGCGGGGCCGTCCTCGTGAACGCCGACAACTTCGTCCCCCAG
>CAVIBB010000106.1:6634-7135 GCA_963640745.1 Paludibacteraceae bacterium | reverse complement strand
CGTGCCGACCGAGCCGCGGTCGTAGAAGAAGTACATGATGAGCGCGATGAAGATCAACGCGAGGTACTCGGATATGAGCGTCCAGCTGAGCAAGGGCGTACCTCTTTACAAATTAAGCCGTGTGTAAGCAGTAATTGTAAGGCCAACGCCGGGATACGCGGGCAAACGGGGGACCGCCCTTTCGCGGGGAAGCGGCGACTTGCCGCACAGGGAGGTCGCGCCAGAACTTCTTATGAAGTTTTTTGACAGGTGTCGAAGATTTTAGGACGATTACGGGTAAGTTAACCAACTCGTGTCTTGTTTCAGACCAGTGTCACCGCGGTTGTTTCTTCGTCTCAAAGGCAGGTTTCAGGCCGTGAGCGGTTGACCCGGCCCCTAAAGTTCTGATTGTCGGTTCGAGAGAGGATTGAACACATGGCAAACATGATCGAGATCAAGGATCTCAATAAGTATTTCGGCGACGTCCACGTGCTCAAGGACGTCAACCTCAACGTCGCCGAG
>CAVIBB010000106.1:0-6603 GCA_963640745.1 Paludibacteraceae bacterium | reverse complement strand
GGTAAGTCCACGCTTATCCGTTGCGTCGACTATCTCGAGGAGCCCACGAGCGGCACCATCACCATCGACGGCACCGAGCTCACCAAGAAGAACCACCTCGAGATGGCGCGCAAGTACTCCTCGATGGTATTCCAGCAGTTCAACCTGTACCCCAACATGACGGTCCTCGGCAACCTCACCCTGGCCCCCATCAAGCTCCAGAAGAAGTCCAAGGAAGAGGCCACCCAGATCGCCATGGCCGCGCTCAAGCGCGTCGGCATGGCCCACAAGGCCGGCGAGTACCCGCAGAACCTCTCCGGCGGCCAGCAGCAGCGCGTCGCCATCGCCCGCGCCCTGTGCACCAAGCAGCCGATCATCCTCTTCGACGAGCCTACCTCCGCTCTCGACCCCGAGATGGTCCAGGAGGTCCTCGACGTCATGATCGAGCTCGCGCAGGAGAACATCACCATGATCTGCGTCACGCACGAGATGGGCTTCGCCCGCCAGGTCGCCGACCGCGTCGTCTTCATGGAGGACGGCCGCATCCTCGAGGTCGGCACGCCCGACCACTTCTTCGAGAACCCCGAGAACGACCGCTGCCGCGACTTCCTCTCGAAGATCCTGCACTAAGGCTTCGCGCCTCTTTACTTTCAGTTCCACCCGGCGAGGCGACTCGCCGCCAGTCAACGTATAAGCCCTAGGGAAGGGGAATACCATGTCTTCTATGTCTCGTCGTCAGTTCCTGCAGCTCTTCGGTGGCGCCACCGCCGCCGTCGCCGGCCTCGGCCTCGTGGGCTGCGGCGGCTCCTCCAGCTCCGACAGCTCCTCGGACTCCAAGGTCGCGACCATCAAGTCCCGCGGCAAGCTCAAGGCCGGCGTCAAGAAGGACGTTCTGGGCTACGGCATGCTGAACACCGCCACCAACACCTACGAGGGCATGGAGATCGACCTTTGTTACCAGGTCGCCGCCAAGATCTTCGACGTCTCCTATGATGAGGCCAAGAGCCAGGGCCTCGTCGAGTTCACCGACGTCACGCCCAAGACCCGCGGCCCGCTCATCGACAACGACCAGCTCGACATCATCTGCGCCACCTACACCATCACCGACGAGCGCAAGCAGAGCTGGGACTTCACCGACCCCTACCGCACCGACCACATCGGCATCCTCATCAAGAAGGGCTCGATGTCCTCGCTGGCCGACCTCGACGGCAAGCACATCGGCGTCTCCCAGGGCTCCACGACCAAGGACGCCGTCACCAAGATGCTTGAGGACCAGGGCATCGCCGCCACCCCCGAGTTCGACGAGTACCCCGATTACCCCTCCATCAACTCCGCCCTCGACGCCGGCCAGATCGACGCCTTCGCCATGGACCGCTCCACGCTGAAGACCTACACCACCGACGACAAGGAGCTCCTGCAGCCCGAGATCGAGTTCGGCGCCCAGGAGTACGGCATCGCCACGAAGAAGGGCTCCGACCTTTCCGAGGTTACCGAGGAGGTCGTCACCGAGGTCGTCACCAACGGCTGGATCGACGAGGAGGTCGAGACCTGGGGCCTGCTCTAAGGCTTTCCTCGCCGCGGCCCGCGGGCGCTTGAGGCGCCCCGGCCGGGGCCCATCCGGTCGCCCGGGTTCTTGCTTTGCTCGGGCGACCTGTTCGTTTGTTGGTAACCGGAAGGGAAAGAGATGCTAGACGGACTTCTCGACCCGATGCGATGGTCGATGACCTTCGCCGAGATGGACACGATGTGGGAGGGCTTCGGCCTTACCCTGCAGGTCGTCGTCGCGGGTCTGGCGCTCTCGATCGTGCTGGGCACGATTCTCGGCGTCTTCTCCACTACTCGTAATGCCGTCCTGCGCGGGATCAGCCGCGTCTACGTCGAGTTCTATCAGAACACGCCGCTGCCGGTGCAGGTCTTCTTCATGTACATGGCCGGGCCGAAGCTCCTTCAGGCCCTTCTCGGCACCGCGGACCCCGTCCGCACGAGCGCCTTCGCGCTGGGCACGCTCGGCGTCGGCCTTTACCACGCGGCCTATATCTCCGAGGTCATCCGCACCGGCATCGAGGCCGTGCCCAAGGGCCAGATGGAGGCCGCGCTCTCGCAGGGCTTCACCCGCGTGCAGGCCTATATCTACATCATCTTGCCGCAGACCTTCAAGATCATCCTGCCGCCGCTGTGCAACCAGGCGCTCAACCTGGTCAAGAACACCTCGGTCCTCGCGATGATCGCCGGCGGCGACCTCATGTACAACGCCGACAACTTCGTCTCGACCTACGGCTACCTGCAGGGCTACATCATGGCCTGCGTGCTGTACTTCATCATCTGCTTCCCGCTTGCGCTGCTCGTCCAGTGGCTCGAGAAGCGTTCCAAGCTGCGTCCGCGTGCCAAGGATATCCCCGGCATCACCGACGCGCCCGAGCTCGCTGAGGAGGCGTAGCCGATGGATATCTTCACTCCAGACAACGTCACCTTCATGCTCGGCGGCTTCGGCAAGACCCTGATCGTCTCGTTCTTCGCCATCATCTTCTCGGTCCTCATCGGCACCGTGCTCGCGATGGTCAAGCAGTTCTGCAAGGGTAAGCTCAAGATTTTCAGCCTGCTGGTGAGCGCCTATATCGAGCTCTTCCGCTGCACGCCGAACCTGCTGTGGATCCTCTTCATCTACTTCACGGTCAAGGGCAACGACATCGTGATCTCGGTTTTGGCCTTCACGATCTTCACCTCGGCGGTCATGGCCGAGATCGTGCGCGGTGGCTTCAACTCCATCGCCAAGGGCCAGTTCGAGGCCGCCCGCTCCCAGGGCTTCGGCTTCTTCCAGACCATGGCGTTCATCATCTTGCCGCAGACCTTCAAGACGATCATCCCGGCGCTCTTCTCGCAGTGCACGACGGTGATCAAGGACTCCTCGTACCTGGCCGGCATCAACGTCGCCGAGTTCATGTACACCTCGCGCGTCGTCATGGCAAAGACCACGGGTCTCGAGGGCGTGCTTCTCGTCTACGGGTTCGTCTTCCTGCTCTACTTCGCGCTCAACTTCGGAATCTCGCTTCTTGTCCGAATGTACCAGCGTCGTATTGCTGCAGCGTAGTAATGTGGAGGCGGGCGAGGTGGAGAACACCCGCCCGCCTTTGTTCTAACCGTTAAGGAGGTCGCCATGTCCATCGACACCGATTCCGTCTCGCCGGATACCGAGACGTACCCCGTCGTCATCACCATCGCCCGCGACTTCGGAGCCGAGGGCCACGAGATCGGCAAGATGCTCTCGCTGGAGCTCGGCATCCCGTTCTACGACAACGAGCTGCTGGTCCGCGCCTCGGAGCGCGCCGGCTCCTCGGTCTCGGACGCCGCCGCCTACGATGAGCAGTGCGCCGCGGAGCTATTCGCCTTCCTGCCTGACCGCATGGACGCGCGCTCCAACGCCGACAAGCTCTTTGCCCACGTCGTCGAGGTCGTCCAGGAGCTCGGCTGCAAGTCCTGCATCATCGAGGGGCGCCTCTCCGACTACATCCTTCGCGACAACCCCAACCAGATCGCCGTGCTGGTTACCGCCCCGCTCGACGCCCGCATCGAGATCGTGCGCCGCAAGCGCGGTTGGGACGAGAAGAAGGCCAAGAAGCTCGTGAAGAAGATGCAGCACGGACGCGAGCTCTTCTATGACCGCTATTCTCACGGTCACTGCGGTCTGCACGACAATAAGGACATCGTCGTGAACCGGGCCCGCTTCGGGCGCCAGGGCTGCGTTGACATCATCGCCGCAGCCTACCGCTCCAAGGTCTCCGCCGTCGAGGCCGCCAAGAAGTCCACGGACGAGTAAAGCCTGCGTTTGATTGGCTTCAGCCCCCGCCCCGCGTCGCGTACTCGGGACGGGGGCGGTTTTATTGATGGCCGACGTGCCATAATGCTTGCTTGTTGAAGCCCGGCCTCGATGAGGGAGAGACACATGGCGGGAAAGCCTCAGACATTGGCGACGACCTCTGCGTTCGAGGTCCTGGGACCGATCATGGTCGGCCCCTCGTCCTCGCACACGGCCGGCGCGCTCAAGTGCGCGCAGGTCGCTTCTTCCCTGGTAGACGGTACTGTTACGAGTGTCCGTTTCACGTTGTGGAACAGCTTCGCGCACACGTACCGCGGCCACGGCACCGACCGTGCGCTCGTCGCGGGCATCTTGGGCCTCTCCACCGACGACGAGGGGATCCGCGACGCCTTTGCCCTTGCCGACGAGGCGGGCCTTTCGTTCGAGTTCGCGGTCGGCGGCGACGACGCGACCATGCATCCCAACACGGTCGACATCGACATGACGAGCGACACGGGCGCCACGGCCACGGTGCGCGGCGAGAGCCTGGGCGGCGGCAAGGTCCGCATCAGCCGCATCAACGGGGTCGGCGTGAGCGTGACGGGGCGCTACTCGACGCTTTTCGTTTCTCACCGCGACGTGCCGGGTGTGCTCGCGGCGCTGGCCAACCTGCTCGCATACGCGCACGTAAACATTGCCTTCTGCCGCACGTATCGCACGGAGCGCGGCGGGCAGGCGTACACGGTGTTCGAGACCGACGGTGCGCCTGCCGACGACGTGCTCGCGATGGTGCGTGGGCTTGAGAATGTCGACTACGCCACCTTCATCTCGCTGTCCGGCGCGGGCGCGGTCGTGGGGCCCGGCGTGACCGCCGAGGAGCTCTTCGACGACGGCGAGCAGATGCTCGACGCCTGTGAGGAGCTCGGGCTCTCCATCGGCGGCGTCATGAGGACGCGTGAGCAGATGCTTATCGGCGCCGAGCGTGCCGAGCGTGAGATGCGCCGCGTCCTTGCTGTTATGCGGCAAGAGACGAGCGAGCCCATCGCCGAGCCGGTCCGCTCGCTCGGCGGGTTCATCGGGGGAGAGGCGAAGGCGGTTGCCGACGCCTCGGAGAGATACGCGGCGTCGCTCATGGGCACGGTGCAGACCGACGCCGTTGCGCGGGCGCTCGCGGTGCTCGAGCGCTCGGCGGCCATGGGCGTGATCGTGGCGGCCCCGACGGCTGGGTCCTCGGGCGTCGTGCCGGGCTGCGTCCTCGCGCTCGCCGATGCGCTGGGGTCGAGCGACGACCAGATAATGGAGGCGCTTTACTGCGCCGCCGCCATCGGGCTCAATATACAGACAGGCGCGTGCGTGGCGGGTGCGGAAGGCGGGTGCCAGGCGGAGGTCGGTAGCGCCGCCGCGATGGCCGCCGCCGCGTGCGCCCAGCTTCTGGGGGCGACTCCAAAGCAGGCGCTCACCGCGAGCTCGCTTGCCATCTCAAACCTGCTCGGGCTCGTGTGCGACCCCGTGGGCGGCCTCGTCGAGGTGCCGTGCCACGCGCGCAACGCCATCGGCGTGGCCGCGGCCTTCTCGTCGGCGCAGCTCGCGCTCTCCGGGGTCGAGTGGCTTGTGCCGTTCGACCAGGTGGTCCATGCCATGAGCGAGGTCGGGCATGCCCTGCCCGCCTCTCTTCGCGAGACGGCCCGCGGCGGCCTCGCCGTGACGCCCGCGGCTTGCGCCGCCTGCTCCGGCTGCAAATAATCCTAGGGACTAGGCTCTCGCGCTCTTTGTGGGGGCAGGCTCGTGCCGGAGCCTGCCCCTATTTTTGTCTGCGCGCGATGATTTGTTAGCGCGCGATGACTTCTCCCTAAACGGTTGCGGAAGGCTCGGCGCTATCCGTGGCGATTGCGTGTAGAATGGGCACTCGTCTGTTTAAACCCTGATACAGAAGGGATGTGATGAGATGGACCCGATGAGCCTCCTTAAGCTCTTGGGCATCGTGATCGTCGTTGTGGGTTTCGCCCTCAAGCTCGACTCGATCCTTATCATCATGGTGGCCGCCGTTGCCACCGCACTCGTCGCCGGGATGGACCCGATGACGTTCCTCGCCACGATGGGCAAGAGCTTCGTCTCCAACCGAAGCATGCTCATCTTCGTCATGACGTTCGTCATCACGGGCACGCTCGAGCGTAACGGCCTGAAGCAAGCCGCCGCGCACCTCATGGCCAAGTTCAAGGGCGCCACGGCGGGCATCGTGCTCGCCGCCTACGGCATTTTCCGCGTGATCTTCGCCGCCTTCAACGTCGGCTTCGGCGGCGTTGCTGGCTTCGTGCGCCCCGTCATCATGCCGATGGCCCAGGCCGCCGTCGAGGAGGACGGCCAGCCTATCGCCGAGGAGCAGCTCGATCAAGGGCATGGCCGCGGGCATGGAGAACGTGACCTGGTTCTTCGGCCAGGTGCTCTTCGTCGGCGGCTCGGGCGGCCTGCTCGTCCAGTCGACCCTCGAGAACCTCGGCTACCAGGTCGAGCTCATCGACATCGCCGCGACCGAGGTTCCCGTCGCCATCATCGCGACCCTCGTCGCCATCGTCTACTACCAGGTCATCGACAAGAAGCTCATGCGCAAGTACCACGGCGCGCCTGCCGCCGCGCAGAACGGGGGTGAGAAGTAGTGGACGCCTTCATCACCTACTTCACCAGCGCTGACGTCACGCTGTCCAACAAGCTCCTCGAGGTCGTCTATATCCTTATCGGCCTTGTGTGCATCTACACCGGCGTCGCCAACGCCAAGGACGACACCAATGCGAAGCGCCCCGGCACCGCCGCCTTCTGGTGCATCCTCGGCGCGC
>CAVIBB010000105.1:0-7316 GCA_963640745.1 Paludibacteraceae bacterium | reverse complement strand
TTGGCTGGCTCGTTGTGGGCATAAGTGTCGATGCGGATGGTCGTACAGCCGGCCTCTGCCGCATAGCGCTTCGCATATTCCACCATCTGCCGTCCGTAACCATGGCCGGATTTTTGCGGCGGGATGCACAGCGTATGAATGACCAGCACACGATTTCCCTCGCCGGGGTATTGCCATTCGATCTCTGCGTATTCCTCCGCCTGATCGTGGTTCAGCACCATGCTGGCGCACACCTCATCGTTTTCTTCCAGCACATACATCGTGCCGGTAGGAACTTTGGCTTCCGGCACGGCAATGGTGGGATATACCCCCAGCTTCCAGTTGGAATGACCGCCGCACCGCTGTTCATGAGTCAGAAGCGCGGTATAGGTATCCGCAATGGCCGTAATGTCTGTCATTTTTGCTTTCCGGATCATAATGTTTCCTCCCAGGTCCCGATTGATAGGCCCTCAATCGCAGTGTTCATGGCTACGTTCGGCAGCCTTCTCTGCCAATCCCCGGGATCAATGTAGGGGGCGATCGACGCCACATCGGAAAAACGAGAGCGCCCCGAATTCATCCTGAGTCACCGCGCCCGCGCGAGTTCCGGCTATCAGAACATCCAGACTACGCGACTCCATCTCGCCCTCCCGTCAAAATCGACAGGGCATCGAGGCCGCTGGTCTTCTCGGATGAATCGACGGTGGGAACTCGCTCTTCGCGGGCCTCAACGCTCGACGGCGCGAGCGCAACAATCCGAAGGTCAAGCCCGAGGACTCTAAGCACGGCCAGCAACTTGTCCAGCTGGACGCCAGGATTTTGTCCGAGCTCGAGAGACCAGAGACACCGCTTGGATATTCCGGCGGCCTCCGCCAGCTGTGCCTGCGTCAGGCCAGACTCCGCGCGGGCATCCTTTATCGCATAGCCAATCTCCAGCGCGTCAAGCATCGTGCCTCCTCGTTTGTTCTCAGAATTCGCATTATTTTGCGAGCGTAGCAAGGCGCATAATATTGCGAGTCAACCCCATTCGCAATATTATGCGACCCTTTGACGCAGGATGGCGCATAGGCCTTCATGAGCAAGAGGCATAAGCAGCACCAGTCCGATGTTCACGCGCGGCCCATCCCAACAAAAAGCGGCCATTATATATAGCTGAGACGAACGCCTGCTCGCTTACTCCCACTCGGTGACTAATCCAGTACGGGTGCTGCCGATATGTGTCGCATCACGCCGCCTAAATACGCCTTGAAACAATATCGGGCACCCTCGACCTTGGCGGCCCTTCTGGTCGTTGTTGCGATGGACTCGGATTTCTGGGTACGCGCTCGCAAGGAGGCGCGGTAGCCAGGGCGGCACTTGCGTTCGGATAGTTCTCCCTTATGAATTTACCATGCTACAATACAGCAAGGTATGTAGCATGAAAGGACGGGATGGCAAAAACGAAAAGAATTAAGGAAATAGCTGCGGCGAACGGTGGCTTCTTGACTGCGTCAATGGCTGGGGAGAACGGCATCCAAAGTCGCGATCTCGCGGATGCGGTGAAGCGCAACGACCTCGTCAGGGTCGAACGAGGCTTGTACTGCACGCCAGACACATGGGAAGACGAATATGTAGTGGCGCAGCATCGCTTCACGCGCGGCGTGTTCTCGCACGATACTGCGCTCTACCTGCTCGGGCTTTGCGACTCCGCGCCCGAGTCGCTCACGATGAGCTTCCCGAGGGGCTACAACCCGTCCTCCGCGAAAAGGGAGGGCATCGTGACGAAATCATCGCCGGAGGGGTTGCACGACCTTGGTCTCTCCGAGCTCGCGACGCCGTACGGCAACGCGGTGCGGGCCTACTGCGCCGAACGGACCTTGTGCGACATGTTGCGCGGCACGTCGTCGCCCGACCTGCAGCTGCTCTCCCCGGCGTTCCGATCGTACTTTTCGTCCAAAGGGCGCAACCTGCCGAAGCTGCAGTCGTTCGCCGACAAGCTCGGCGTGGCCGCGAAGGTGAGAAAATACATGGAGGTGCTGCTTTGAAAACCAGGAACGCCATGCAGCTCAAGGCGCTCATCAACAACAGGGCGAAGGCGGCGGGCGTGTCGCCCCAGCTGATGCTGCAGAACTACATGCTCGAGCGCCTGATCGACCGAATTTCCAGATCATCTTGGCGCGATTGCATCATCGTGAAGGGCGGCATGCTCATCGGGTCTCTCATCGGCGTGGACAGGCGCACCACGAAGGACCTCGACACCACCGTGAGGGGCTTCACCCTAACCCATTCGAAGGCCGCCGAGGTGTTCGGCGAGATCTGCGCGATAGACGCAGAAGACGATCTTTCCTTTGAGCTGCTGCGCACGGACGATATCCGCGAGGCGGACGAGTACCCGGGCATCCGGGTGTTCCTGCGCGCTTGCTACGACCCGTTGGCCGTCCCGCTCACGGTCGACGTGACGACCGGGGACAAGATCACGCCCAGCGCCATAGCGTACGAGTACCCGTTCGTGTTCGACGAGGGGTCTGCGATGGTCATGGCTTACCCGCTGGAAACCGTGTTGGCCGAGAAGATCGAGACCGTCCTGGCGAGGAACGTCGCGACCACGCGTATCCGCGACTTCTACGATATCTACGAGCTCTGGCGCGTTCGGGGCCATGCGGTCCATGCCCACACCCTCGCCCAGGCCCTTGCGGCGACGTGCGAGAAGCGCAACAGCCGGGAGGCGGTCGAGCGTCGCGAGGAAATCATCGATGGCATGAGGGCGGATGCTGGCCTTCGCCGGCAATGGCGGACGTACGCCTCGAAGCACTCTTACGCCGCAAGCTTGTCTTTCGAGGAAACGCTCGATGCCGTACGGGAAATCATGGTGTCCATAACGCCTTTTCTGTAATCGCTGAGGACTGCTCGCCTGTTCAGGAGGCAATCGCCGATCGAATGGAAGAAGAAGCTCAGAGGGGCTATTCAGCCCAGCCCGTGAAGGCGGGGAGCCCTGCGGGGTGTCTGGACGTTTTCTTGGACGGATCAGGCCGCCAGGCCCAGCCTCGCACCGTCGTGTCGCCCAGGCCGAGGTCCCTGGCGCACACCGCCGCGGACATGCCCTCCGAGAGACCCAGCAGCGCGAGCTCGACCGTTTCCCTGTCGTACATTCGGACTCCTAACCGGACGCCGAGGCGTCCAACTATTCGTCCGGACCTCCCGCGCGCCCGTTTTCGAGCGCCGCCGCGTGTCGGGAATCCGCGGCCTGGGCTTTCAGGCGGCATCGGGGACAATTTCGGGGTCCCGTGATTGACTTTAACCGCAACCTCGGCCGTCACCTGATGAGCCGCAACGTGAAGAGGATTCGTGACGAGCATTAGGCGGACTTCTCGCGCCATTCCACTCGTTCTTTCTGCATCTTGGGTCCCCGGCGGCGCAGATTGGTTGAACCCCAGAAGCTCAGGCTTCTTGGGCAACTACCATGAGGTTCGTCCGAAGGAAGGGCCCGTGAAGATCACAATGCTAGAACAGCTCGACCTCATCTCGAAGGAAATCCTCCACGGAGATGTTCCTGTCGCCGACAACCATTGGTTTTGCATCAGGATTGAGCTTGAGGAACTCCCCCATGCCGCTTTTGGATACGCGGCCGCTCTTCACCTCGATGGCGGCCAGGGCTCCGTCGCTCCTCTTGGCAACAAAGTCCACCTCAAGGTTGCCGTCGCGCCACCAATAAAGGTCGAACCCCTCGAGCGCAGACCGAGCGATAAGGCGCGCCCCCACCGCCGTCTCGACCAAGTGCCCGCGCAGCGATGGGTCGGCGAGAAGGTCTCCCGTCCCTCTCCACATCGCCGACATCAGGGAGGGGTCGTGCACCATCAGCCTGGGCGAACTCGCGCGCGAGCGAATCTGCTTTGAGTCGAACTTCTGCAGGCCGCTCATCATCCCTGCCCTGGAAAGCAGGTCAAGGTAATGCCGGATGACGTCGGTGTTGCCCTTATCGTCAAGCTGGCCAAGCAGCTTGCGATACGAAATCTCCTGGGCGGAGTATTGCGCCCCCAGCTCGAACAACGCCCTCATAAGCGCGGGCTTGCGCACGTCTTCCATCTGCAGAACATCGCGCGATATAGTCGCCTCAACGATGGAGTCGCGCATATACTCGCGCCAGCGATCCTCGATGATAGCCTTATCTAGCATTTTTGATAGATACGCCTACTATTGCGCAAGATTGACGACGCCGCCCTCGTCGGGTGGTCGGAACGTGCGGCGGATCACGTCAGCAACCCGCCTCCTTTGGATTCGAAGTAGGCAACCTTCGTGGAGCCCAAGTCAGAGCGCATTTTCATCCGCGTGACCGCAACGGAGAAGAGACTCCTCAAAAAGCGGGCCGAGCACTATCACATGACCGCGTCGGACTTTGCGCGAACGCTTCTCATCCATCCCGAAGGCGGCTTCGTCCGCATCGTGAACATCGAACCGCTCAGGCAGGCCCCGTATGAGCTGACGAAGCAGGGAGCAAACCTCAACCAGCTCATGAAGTTCCTGAACACGTACGGCGCCCACTCATACGATTCGGTGATGACTCGACGCGTCCTTAGTAAAGAGACGGAGGCGTTCGAGCAAGTCGCCGACGCGATCATCGCGCTGCGCAAGGAGATGGCCAAGCACGGCGTCGTTCTTAACGAGGAAGAGGGCGAGATGCCGTAGTCGCTCAGATTCCCAAGCCAGCGACGGCCTTCTTCATCTTCGGGGCCCAGCCCGACCGCCCCGCTTGGGCGGCCAGCCCCTCTTGGCCTGGTAAGTCGGCCCCGCCCCCGCTTCGTGGACCTATGGTGTGGCAGCTTTGCCGCTGAGGCTATTCTTCCCGGCGCAGTCCGTTGTAGAGGTCGTCGACGAGCAGGTGGACGAGGTCCTTGCGCACGTCGGCGTGGTTGAGCAGGAACTGGTAGAACTCCTGGTGCTTGTCGTAGTTCTCGACCAGGGCGTCCTCGGTCTGGTCGTCAACGGTGTTGGTGAAGTCCTGCTTTGAGTTGGCCTTGGCGCTGCGCTTGAGCCCCTCATTCCCCTGGAGCGTGCCCCTCAGCGACATGAGGGAGCTCGCGGCGACATTGGTGTCGAAGCTCGTGCCGAACCTGGCGTTCCAGTCGGCGATGATCTTGGACAGCGTTTCCATCGTGTCCGGGGAGAGCCCCATGCCGACTCCGCGCGCTACGGACACCTCCGGGGAGGCCTTGAGCCCCTCGTCCTTGTGCTCGGCCGACTTTTTTACTTTGAAGTCCTTGAATTCGACCTTATCCGAGATGTCGATGCCGTTCTCATGCCTGCCGGCCTTGGCTATCTCGCGGATGAGGCATTGGCAGAAGCGGTACTCCATGTGCATGTACTCGTCGGTGAAGGGCGAGGCCATGATGAGGAAGGCGTACTGCTTGATGAAGTGGCGGATGATTCGGCGGGCCAGGTCGGCCTCGTCCTCCTCCATCGCCTTTACGGTGGCGGCTGCGCAGTTGAGCATGCCCCACATGCGGCGCTTGTCCGCGTCCGTGGGGCGGGCCTTGCCGAGGAGGGCGTAGAACTCACGCACATCGTCGGCGTCCAGGACGTTCAGCTCCTCGAGGTGCCGCTCCGTCTCCTTGAGGTCGGAGTAGGTGAGCGGGTTCTCGAGCACCGTGTTCTCGTAGTAGGGCGCGAACGCGTCGGCGATGTCCTCGTAGGAGTTGACGAAGTCGAGGACGTAGGGCGTCTTCTCATAAGGCGGGCAGATGCGGTTGAGGCGGCTGAGCGTCTGGACCGCCGTGAGCCCGTGCAGCTTTTTCGCCACGTACATCGCCGAGAGAAGCGGCTCGTCGAAGCCGGTCTGGTACTTGTCGGCCACGATGAGGATGCGGTAGTCGTCGCCGGCGAAGAGCTCCGGCAGCTTGTCCTCTTCGAGGCCTCCGTTCATGCCTCGTTCCGTGTACTTCTCGCCGTCGACGACGATCTCGCCGGAGAAGGCAACGAGGGCCTGCATGCGGCCGAGCTGGCGCATGTGGCTGGCCCGCACCCTGTCATAGGCGAGCCGGTAGCGCACGGCGGCCTCGCGGCTCGAGGTGACGATCATGGCCTTCGCCCTTCCGCCCAAGTCGCCCGCCACCTTCTCCGTGAAGTGCTTGACCATGACGTCGAGCTGCCTGTCCACGGTCCCGTCGTTGCAGGCGATGAGGTGCGCGAGCTGCCGCTTGGCGGCCGTGGTCTCGAGCTCGGGGTCGTCGGGGACCGACTTCACCACCTTGCAGAACGAGTCGTAGGTGGTGTAGTTCGAGGTCACGTCGACGATGAAGCCCTCCTCGATGGCCTGGCGCATGGAGTAGAGGTCGAAGGCCTCCTTCTTGCCCTCGGCGTTGAGGGTGCCGAACATGTCGAGAGTGCGGCCGGTGGGCGTGGCCGTGAAGCCTATGACGGTCACGTTGCGCTGACGGCCCGAGCGGGCGATGTCCTCGCTGATGAGGTCGGACACTCGGTCGATGGCCGACGGCTCCTGCACGTCGACGTCGGAGAGGGCGCCGTTGACGGCGGCCATGGTCTCGCCGGAGGTCGAGCCGTGCGCCTCGTCGATAAGGACGGCGAAGTGGGAGCCGGTGCCGTCGAAGGTGCCGCGCTCGAGCTTGAGGAACGTGGCCATGGTGCACACGACGATGCGGTAGCCGCCGGCGAGGGCGCGGGCGAGCTTGCCCGACTTGCTGGTCTCGCCGTGGGAGTCGGCGAGGCCCTCGGAGTCGATAACCTTGACGGTGCCGGAGACCTTGGCCATGTCGAGCACTGCGGCCTGGAGCTGGCGGTCGACCACGATGCGGTCGGTGACGATGAGGACCTTGGAGAACAGCGGCGCGTCGTCGCCCTCGGCATAGAGGCCCGAGAGCTTGTGGGCGAGCCAGCAGATGGTGTTGGTCTTGCCGGAGCCGGCGCTGTGCTCGATGAGGTAGTCGCGCGCCGTGCGGTTTCTGCGTATGTCGTCGGTGACGCGCGTGACGGCGCGCAGCTGCTGGTAGCGCGGGAAGATGGGGCGCTCGTTCTTCCTCTTCTTGGTCTTGCGGTCGCGGGCGTAGTAGACGAAGTCGTAGATGAGCGAGAAGACCGTGCCCTTGGTGAGGACCTCCTCCCACAGGTAGGACGAGGGGATGCCGTCGCGGCTGACCGGATTGCCGGAGCGGGTCTCGTGGGCGGCCCCCTCCACGCGGACACCCCGGTTGAACGGCAGGAACTTGGAGTCCTTGCCCCTAAGGTCGGCGCACGCGTAGACGTTGTTGAGGTCGACGGCGAAGTGCGCGAGCGCGCCGATCTTGGGCGCGAGCAGGCGAGACTTGCAGTCACGCTCGAACTTGTACTGGTTGATGGCGTTTCGGTAG
>CAVIBB010000104.1:0-7401 GCA_963640745.1 Paludibacteraceae bacterium | reverse complement strand
GTTTTCGGTGAACGGTTGGATTTGACCGCTCAGCGCAAAATCGAGGGGCATTGTAGCCGAAATTTCCGCGGCGTCTACAGCCCCAATTTTCGGGGGAACGATTTTCACGAATATAAATTCTGGTCTTAAAACAAATTAAGGCGCGTCAACCTGCGAGTTAATCTCGGCGAAACTAAACGATTTTCTCAACTTTTTGCACACAATTTGCTGTCCGACGACACCCGGATGGTCCGATCCGTCGGCCAGAATCGCCGGATTTGTGGGAAGGATTCCATCGCCATCTACCACGTGCATCTGCGCATGCGGGGCCGCCGCAGAGGCGATGATCCGAGCCACGTCGGCAAAGCAGCTCTGCGGATGCGTCGGGTAGACGTCCTCCGTGTGAAAGAGCGGCGTGACGACGAGCGTGGGAGTCGAAGGGAACGCGCGGGAGACCTCGCGGAAAAACGCGTCCGCGTCGCGCTTGACGGAATCCGCGCGGCAGGGCTCGAAGCGGTAGTTGGCGCCGAACTCAACGACAAGGGCCGCGGCGTCGACCGCCTGGGCCACGTCCGCGACCGAACCCGGCTGTAAGACCTGGCCGCCCACGCCTTGGTTCACGAGCGTGAGGCCGAGGTCGTCGGCGAGCAACGCGGGCCAGGTTAGCGCGGGGTCGAGCGCCGTGAAGCCCTGCGAGATCGAGTCCCCCAGCACGAGCAGGGCCTTATTCGCGGGCACAGGGTCGATGTAGGAGCCATCGCCCTGAATGCGCCCCAGCTTGCAGCCGGTAAGGCAGGGAAGCCAGATTCGCACGCGGCGCGTCTTTCCAGGAAAGGCCCCCGCGGCGAAGCGCGCGAAGCCGTCCTCGCCGGGAACACGCACGCCGAGCTTCTTGCCGTCGGCCACGAGCGAGAACCCGTCGTAGGGCGGACGGGCCTCGGGGTCGTGGGCAAGAAGGTCGCGCAGCATGGCGACCGTGCCGCTCGGGAACGGGTCGGGCACGACCTCGAGGGCAAGATGCGCGCAGTCGGTCACCATATCGAGGCAGATACCGGACGTGCAGGCGGCCATCTCGCGGTACAGGCGCGGGTGCCATGCGGCGAGGCCGGCGAGCTCCCGGGCCTGCGTCTCGGTGAATCGGGACGGCCGGGTGAGCCCATCGACGCCCCGGGTCGCCCGCAGGGCTCCGTGCAGAAGCCCCGAGGCATCGCGCTCGACCGTTACCTCCATCCCCTACCTCCCAAAAACCTGCTCGAGGACCTTGAGCACGCCCTGCTCGCGACAGGGCTCGGCCACCAGGTCGGCCACGGCCTTCACGTCCTCGCTCGCGTTGCCCATGGCCACGCCTACGCCCGCGAGCTCGAGCATCTCGATGTCGTTCCCAGCATCTCCGAATGCCATGACCTGCGATTCGTTTATTCCGAACACATCAAGAAGAACGCGTATGCCGCTGGCCTTGGATACGCCGCGCTGGATGACGTCGAAGTAGCCGAGCCCGTCGTCGACGCCGGAATCGACGACGTCCATGGCGCCGCCCACCGCGGAGCGGAAGACCTCGACGGAGCCTGCGAGCTGCCCGGCGTCGACGCGCGACCAATACATGAGGACGTCCTTGCGGGCGTCGGCCTCGGCAAGGGACTCGACCAGGCGCATGTTGTGGGAGTACATGGTCATCTCGGCGACGAAGTCGGGCGCGGCGTCGCGCTCGCAGAAGGCGCCCCCGGCGCAGACCGCGCAGAGCGGGATCTCGGGATGGGCCGCGTGCGCGGCGAGCACGCGGGAGACCGCCTCGTCGCTCGCGACGCTGACGCGCTCCGCGCCGCCCTCCGGCCGGACAAAGGCGCCGTTCGAGGCGATGATGGAGATGCTCGGCGCGAGCTCGCCGAAGATCTCCGCCACCTGGAAGCTCTGGTTGCTCGTGGCCACCGCAAAGCGGCAACCGGCTTCGCGCATGCGGGCGAACACGGCGCCGAAGCGCTCGCGCGAGAACTCCTCGCCCCCGAGGTCCAGAAACGTCCCGTCCTCGTCCACGACCACAAGCTTTACCTGCTCTTTATTTATAACCATGTTTCTCCCTATATAGAGTACGCGCACGCAAGTCTATACTAGCCTGCGCCAAAGCCGCAAAGAAGGAGTTCCCCCTTGACCAAGTATCTTCGCTTCATGCGCCACGGCGCGACCGAGCTGAACGTAGCCGACGCGTGGCAGGGTCGTGCCGATTCCCCGCTGACCGAGCTCGGGCACCGCCAGGCCGCCGAAACGGGAAAGCATATCCAAGAGGCCGGGCTTACCTTCGACCATATTTATTGCTCTCCCCGCGGCCGCGTCGTCGAGACGCTCTCCGAGGCGTTACCCGACGCCTTCGCGCGAGGCGCCTACGAGCTCGATCCCTGCCTTCTGGAGGTCGCCTTCGGGGTGCTCGACGGAAAGCCGCACGTAGCTGACGAGCCGACGAGCCCCTTCAAGGACGCTTTCGTGGCCCTCGGCGGCGAGTCCGAGGATGCGGTCGAGCAGCGCATCTGCGCCGGTATCGAGAAGATCATGCTGCAGGACGATGCCTTCGACGTGCTGGTTGTTTCGCACGGAACGTGCGGCCGCATCTTTCGCAACCGATGGGCCGCCAACGCGCGTGTCCAGGCGCCGCGCCACCTTGCCAACTGCTGCCTCTATACCTACGAGTTCGATGAGGGTAACCGCGAGTTCTCGCTCATCGACATCTACGAGCCCGCAAGCACGACCAACCCCGAGGACTTCATCGCCGCTCGCAAGTAGGCGCATGCTGAGCCGCTGCACGAGCCCCGGAATTGCGCCGCGCAGTAACGGGCTCAGCCCGTGCGCCCTGAAATTGCGTCGTCCAGTAACGCGACCGGCTCTCGCGCCCCGGAATCGCACCGCGCAGTAATCTCCCCTCCCCGCCCGCCCTGAACTTACGCCGCCCAGTAATGCTTCGTTACTGGGCGGCGCACTATTAGGGCGCGAGAAGACGAATCGTTACTGTGTGGCGAGTTCCTAGGGCACTGAGGCGGGAGCCGTTACTGCGCGGCGAGTTCCTAGGGCGCTGAGGCGGGAGCCGTTACTGTGCGGCGAGTATTTAAGGCGCCCGCACCCGCTGTGTCGGCTCCGAACCAGCCGCGCCCACAAATAAGGCCCCGGACATGCGCCGGGGCTTACTCGTCACTTTATCTGCAGCCTATTCGTCCTCGGCGATGTCCTCGTAGAACTCCTCGCCATCGTCGAGGCGAAGCACGAGCACGCGCCCGAATCCCGAGCCACCCGCCGCGCCCGCGTCGATATCCCAACGGTCGCAGACGCCGCCCGTGCTCTCATCGGCTCCGAGCCGGGCCATCGTCGCGCGGCCATCCTCGTCCTGCGCGCAAACGTCGACCCCGTTGGCAAGAAGCCCCAGGTACGGGGTCGGCGTGTGGCCAGCAATCACGATGGGACCGTTTCCGTCGGCATCGACCAGGCCTGTATGAGAGCTCCAGAAGCTCTCGCGAATCCACAGCAGGTCCTCAGCCGACTGCGCCGAGAGCAACTCATCGAGCTTCTCTCCGCTATCCCAGGGGCCGTCGCCGACCCGATCGGCGTCGATACCGGCATGCGCAAGCAGATAGTCGCGCTCCCCGACCCGCACGCGCGCGCAGAGAGGCAGCCTCGACACCCACTCGACGATCTCATCGGCCTCTTCCTCGGAAAGCTTCGCGAGCTCCTCGGAAGTGACGATACCGCCGTTCATGCCCCAGTTGAGGGCGTTCATCCTATCCTCGGGATCCGCCATGCACGCGATCATGAGCTCCTCGTGGTTACCCATGATCACATGGGCGTTCGGCAGCGACCGCACGATCCGGATAACGCCCAGCGGGTCGGGCCCGCGGTCGATCATGTCGCCGAGGCAGTAATAGACGTCATCGGCGCTCGGGGTCGTGCGGCGGATGGCACGCTCAAGCGGGGCCGCATGGCCGTGCACATCGGAGAAAACATATGTAGCCACCCACGGCCCCCTCTCGTCGCAACATTGTTTGGTAGCTTAGCCGCAACACCCGTCGGCACGCGCAGAAATCTCGCGCGGTGCCGCAAGCGGCATCTTGGCGCGTCTGAGCGCCCCGCCGTTATTCTTGCCAGCCAGACGGACCGCGATAAGCGCGCAGCGGCGACGTCGCAGGCGGCATTACGGCTAATCCCAGTCGAAATCCCCGTCAGGCGCAGACGCCTCGCCCTCGAAGTTGAGGTTGCCCGTGAGCTCCTCGGCAGCGGCCTCGCTGAAATCGGCCGAGAAGATCTCGGCGAGCGCCGGCAGGACGCAAGCACGTGCCTGCTCAAAAAGGTCGGCGAACGAGTCGCGGGTCGTCTCGTGCGTGAAGGGGTTCTCCCATTCGGCGTGCGCGCGGTTGTCGAAGTCAGAAACGGCCTCCTCGCGCGAACGGTGCGTCATGGCGACGAGCAGCGAGTGGCCGCCGCGGCGGGCGGCGCGCTCCACGAGCCCCAAAGCCTTGGCCTTGGTGCCGTTCGGCGAATAGAACACGTGCTGCACGAGACGGAACTCCCTCACCGCCGTCGAGAACGTGCGGGGGTCGATGGCCCGGCCGTAGGTCCACAGCGCAACATAGAAGTAGACCTTGTCGATAGCGGCGAGGACCTGTGCCGAGGCGCGCAGGACCTCGTTGGCCGGGCGATAATCGCGCACCGTCTTGTGCTCGCAGCCCCACAGGACAGCCTCATCAAGGTCACGCTCGACCTCAGCGTGGACGAACTGGCCGGACTCGGTGCCCAGCCCCTCGACGCCCGCCGCCGTGAGGCCGTACTGCCAGTGGTAGACGAGCGGGTGCACCGCGCGGTCGAGCAGGTAATGGCATGCAAAACCCGCCACGTAAGCACGCGCGATGATACGGTCGCGACCTTCCAGGCGCTCAGCGGCCTCGTGCATCGCATAGATGAGGCGTGCCGGGCGGGCGGAATGCATTACGTTTCCGAGCGGCTCCCACTTGCCCATGAGCGGGTCGATGCAAAGATAAAACAGCGGGTCAGGGCCCTGGTTGCCGAGCAGGAAGGCACGGTGCTCGTCCTCCGAGGAAAAAGAGAGCAGCTTGGAGACGTCGTCGGAGACGCTCTTTCCAAAGAAATCATGCGTGAGGATCGCGGGCATCGCGGACTTCCCTTCTTAGGCGTTTGCTGCCCTTGATTATGCCCCACCGCGTAAACGCAGGCGGGCGCGACCTTACCGCGTTTACCATCCGCCGTCATTTACCCAACCATTACGCCCGTCGCGCGCACGGCGACGCAACCGAAGGGGTACTTTAGATGCGTATGTACGGGCACGAGGCCCAGACGAACGGAGTCGCAATGGCAAAACAAAAGCTCACCCTCGCCGAGAAGAGCTGGATCATGTACGACGTGGGCAACTCGGCCCTGGTGCTTCTGGCCACGAGCATCATCCCCATCTACTTCAGCGCGCTCGCCCCCGAAGGCGGCGTCGTCGTGGCATGGAGCTACGCGGAGACCATCGCCTCGCTCATCATCGCGCTGCTCATGCCTATCCTCGGATCCATCGCGGACATGCAGGGCATGAAGAAGAAGTTCATCGTGGGCTGCGTGGGCACGGGCGTCGTCGCCACCGTGGCGCTCGGCATCCCCACGAGCGCGATGGCGTTCCTCGTCATCTACGTCATTAGCTCGGTCGCGCTCAACTCCTCGATGGTCTTCTACGACGCGCTGCTCGTCGACACCACGACCGACGAGCGCATGGACGAGGTCTCGAGCCAGGGCTACGCCTGGGGCTATATCGGCAGCTGCGTGCCGTTCATCGCGTGCCTTCTCGTCGTGCTCAACTACGAGAACCTGGGCCTCGGCCTGCAGACCGCCATGCAGATCGCCTTCGCCATTACCGCGGCATGGTGGCTCATCTTCACCATCCCCATGCTCAAGAACGTCGAGCAGAAGCACTACAAACCGCTTGAGCCCCACGCCTTCCGGCGCGCCATCGGCGGCATCGGAACGACCTTGCGCGACATGTGGTCCAACGCCGCGATCAAGTACTACATGATCGCCTACTTCTTCTACATCGACGGTGTCCACACCATCATCAAGCTCTCGACGAGCTACGGCACCGATCTTGGCATCGACTCCACGCAGCTTGTGCTCGCGCTCCTGGTGACGCAGTTCGTGGCGTTCCCGTCAGCGATCATCTACGGAAGGCTCTCGTCCAAGTACGGGACGCGCAGGATGCTGCTCATCGCCATCGCGGCCTACTTCGGCATCACGCTCTTTGCCGCGATTTTCCTGCGCACGGCCGCCGAGTTCTGGGTCCTCGCGATCCTCGTGGGCATGTTCCAGGGTGGCATCCAGGCCCTCTCGCGCTCGGAGTTCGGCAAGCTTTGCCCCAAGGACCGCGCCAACGAGTACTTCGGGTTCTTCGATATCTTCGGCAAGTACGCCGCCATCCTCGGAACCTTCCTCGTGGGCACGTTCACGCAGATCACGGGCAACTCGAGCCTCGGTGTCATGAGCATCGCGCTGCTCTTCGTCATCGGCTTCGTCACCATGCTCAAGGTCCCGGAGCGCACCGACGCCTAGAGTCGCACCACACCAAACATAGAGAGGCGGCCGCCAACCCGACAAAGGTTGGCGGCCGTTTCTTTGTGAAGCTTAGGGACGTTTCGGCCTAGCGGGTATCGTCGATGTCGAGAAGCTCAGAGAGCTCGATGCCGTAAACCCTGCAAAGCGCGTTCAGCGTGTAGAGCTCGGGGTTCATCGGCGAGCCAGGCCGGCTCTCCCCCTTCTCGAACTTCTGATACGTAAAGGTGGCGATGCCCGCCTTTGCCGCGACCTGCTCCTGAGTCATTCCGCGTTCCTCGCGCAGGTCCCTCAGGCGCTTGCCGAGCCTCAGCGAGAGCTGTGCCTCGGCTTTCGTTATGTTCCTCTTTTTTGGCATGCCCATGAGTTTTGGGCAGCTCGATTCGATAAACCACCATACATGTATTGTTTTGCCGCTTGAACACAAAAGTAAACGCGCGAACGGCGGCTGGCGCTTCTAGCTGCGATTGGTTGAGGCTCCAGCATTCCCGGAGCGAACGCCTGGCGGGCGCGGCGCACGCGTTATGATGGGCAAATCCGAAGCGATAGGAGAAGCGAATGAACATCTTGGTGCTGCCCCCGGTAAATGACGCCCAGAAGGAAAAGCTCAGGGCCGCGGCGCCCGGGGCGAGCTTCACCTATAGCTCTCCCGACGCTGTGGACGAGGGGCAAGTCAGAGACGCGGACGTCGTTTTCGGCAACGTGCGGCCGGAGCTCCTGCGCGCGGCCGATGGGCTTAAGCTGCTGCAGCTCAACTCCGCCGGTTACGACAAGTACGTCGCCCCCGGCGTCGTGCCGGAGGGCTGCGCGCTCTGCTGCGCGACGGGCGCCTACGGTCAGGCTGTCTCCGAG
>CAVIBB010000103.1:0-7447 GCA_963640745.1 Paludibacteraceae bacterium | reverse complement strand
ACCGGGCCCCGTCCAATTGGATGGGGCCCGGTTTTGTATTGCGTGTTTTGTCGACGCTAACCGCCGAGGTACGCCTTGCGGACGTCGTCATCAACGAGAAGCTCGGCTCCAGTGCCGGTCTTCATGATGGTGCCGATCTCGAGCACGTAGGCACGGTCCGCGATGGAGAGCGCCATGTTGGCGTTCTGCTCAACGAGCAGGATCGTCGTGCCGGCGGCATTGAGTTCCTTGATGATGTCGAAAATCTCCTGCACAAGGATCGGCGCAAGGCCCATCGACGGCTCGTCCAGCATGAGCAGGTCGGGCTTGCTCATGAGCGCGCGGCCCATGGCGAGCATCTGCTGCTCGCCGCCGGAAAGGGTGCCGGCCATCTGGCCCATGCGCTCCTTCAGGCGCGGGAAGTGGTTATAGACGACCTCGAGGGTCTCCTTGTTCTCCGCGTCGGAGCGGGTATAACCGCCCATGTCGAGGTTCTCGGCGACAGACATGTTCTGGAACACGCGACGGCCCTCGGGGCAGAGCGCGAGCCCGCGCTCGACGATCTTGTGGGCCTTGACGCCCACGATGGACTCGCCCTTGAACTCAACGGAGCCCTGGTCAGGCTTGAGCAAGCCGGAAACGGTGTTAAGCGTCGTGGACTTGCCGGCGCCGTTCGCGCCGATGAGGGTGACGATCTCGCCCTTCTTAATCTCGAACGAGATGCCGCGGACGGCCTTGATGGCGCCGTAGCTGACGTGGATATCCTTAACGGAAAGCAGCGTCTCGGCCATGCTAGTTCACCCCCTGCTTGCCAAGGTATGCCTCGATGACCTTGGGGTTGTTCTGGATCTCCTCGGGCGAGCCCTTGGCGATGATGCGGCCGTAGTCAAGGACGGCGACGACCTCGCAGACGCCCATGACGAGGCTCATGTCGTGCTCGATGAGCAGGACGGCGATGCCGAACTCGTTGCGGATGCGCTGGATGTTCTCCATGAGCTCCTCGGTCTCGGCGGGGTTCATGCCGGCGGCCGGCTCGTCGAGGAGAAGCACCTTGGGCTGCGTCGCGAGCGCTCGGAGAATCTCGAGCCTGCGCTGCGCGCCGTACGGGAGATTGCCCGCCTGGGTGGAGGCAAACTTACGCATGTCAAAGATGTCGAGAAGCTCAAGCGCCTTGTCGTGGAACTCGGCCTCCTGCTTCCAGTGGCTCGGCAGGCGCAGGACGTCCTCGATGAGGCGCGTCTTCATGCTGTTGCCGAAGCCGACGAGCACGTTCTCCTCGACCGTCATCTGCGAGAAGAGGCGGATGTTCTGGAAGGTGCGGGCGATGCCCATCTGGTTGACCTCGGTCACGGACTTGCCGGCCGTGGCGGTGCCGTCAAGCAGGATGGAGCCGCGCGTCGGCGAGTAGACATTGGTCAGCAGGTTGAAGACGGTGGTCTTGCCGGCGCCGTTGGGGCCGATGAGGCCGGCGATCTCGGTGCGGCCGAGCGCGATGTTGAAGTCATCGACAGCCGTGAGGCCGCCGAAGTCGATGCCGAGGTTCGTGGCCTCGAGCACGGGCGGCTTGTCGACGTCGCGCTCGGTCATGAGGTTCGGGGACTTGGGCTCGACGAGCTTCACGTCGCCGCGGATGGACTTACTCATCGACGCTCACCTCCTTGACGGGCTCGCTTGCGGCCGCGGGCTTCTTCCAAGGGAAGTCCTTGTTCAGGCAACGCTCGATCACGCGGGAGAGCGAGAAGTCATAGCTGCCGAAGAGGCCCTGCGGGCGGAAGATCATGACGAGGATGAGCACGACGGCGTAGACGACCATGCGGTACTCGGAGAAGGCGCGCAGCGCCTCGGGCAGGATGGTGAGCACGGAGGCGGAGACAACCGAGCCGAGCATGGAGCCCATGCCGCCGAGAACGACCATGACGAGGATCTCGACCGACTTCATGAAGCCGAACTTGGACGGGTCCATGACGCCGATGCAGCCGGCGTAGAGGGCGCCGCCGACACCGGCGAAGAAGGCGGAGACCACGAAGGCGAGCGTCTTGTAGTAGGTCGTTTTGACGCCGGAGGCCTCAGCCGCGATCTCGTTGTCGCGGATGGCGAGGATGGCGCGGCCGTGGCGCGACTTCATCATCGTGTGGATAAGGAAGATGACGATAGCGACCGTGAGGAAGACGTTCAGGAAGTTCGTGTATCCCGGGATGCCGGAGAGGCCCTTGGCGCCGCCGGTGAAGTCGAAGCCGAGGACGCCGTCGATGTTGTTGATAACGACGCGGATGATCTCGGCGAAGCCCAGCGTGATGATGGCGAGGTAATCGCCCTTGAGGCGCAGGGCAGGGATGCCGATGATGACGCCGCAGATGGCCGCGCAGATGCCGCCGAACACGACGCCCATGGCAAAGAGCGCGATGGCGGCGGGGCTCGACATGGCGGCCATGGCCTTGGTCTCGACGCCGAGCACGGGCATCATGTGGATGATGAACAGCGCGCAGGAATAGCCTCCGACGCTCATGAAGCCGGCGTGGCCGAGCGGGAGCTGACCCAGGTAGCCGGTCGCGATGTTGAGCGAGACGGCCATGATGATGTAGATGCCGACCTGCTCGAGGACGCCGGACTGGTAACGGTTGACGACGCCGCCCGAGATCATGGCCTCGCCCAGGACGAGGAACAGCAGCACGAGCACGGCGTTGATGGCATAGCGCGCGGGCATGGGGAGGCTTCGGTACGCGTCGGCGGGCTTGGCGACGGACGCGGAGAGCGTCGGGCGCTCCTCGCCCTTGTTGTAGTAATCCTTCATTCTCGCAGCACCCCCTTTAGACCTTCTCCGTCATGGGCCTACCGAGAAGACCGGTCGGCTTGACGACGAGCACGATGATGAGCAGCAGGAAGACGACCGCGTCCTGCCAGACGGACAGGCCGATGGCCGAGACGAACACCTCGGCGAAGCCGACGATAAGGCCGCCGATGACGGCGCCGGGGATCGAGCCGATGCCGCCCAGGACCGCGGCGACGAACGCCTTGGTGCCGAGCATGATGCCCATCGTCGGGGTGACCTGCGTGTAGGCCATGCAGTAGAGCACGCTGCCGATGCCGGCGAGCGCGGAGCCAACGGCGAAGGTGAACGAGATGGTGTTGTTCACGTTGATGCCCATGAGGCGGGCGGCGCCCATGTCCTCGGAGACGGCGCGCATGGCCTTGCCGAGCTTGGTCTTCTGCACGAGGAAGGTGAGGACCGCGGTGGCGGCGGCGGTGACGAGGACCGTGAGGATGGCGCGGCCGGAAAGCGACGCGTCGCCGAGCTGGATGCTGCCGAAGTCGCCGAAGGACGGCACGACCTTGGCCGCCGCGCCGAAGGCGAGCTGGCCGCCGTTCTCAAGGAAATAAGAGACGCCGATTGCCGTGATGAGGATAGAGAGTCGCGGAGCGTCGCGCAGGGGCGCGTAGGCGATCTTGTCGATAAGGACGCCGAGGGCCATGCAGCCGATGACGGCGAGGATCGCGGCGATGGCGGGCGGCAGGCCGAGGTTGGCCATCGCGATCCAGGCGATGTAGCCGCCGACCATGATGATGTCGCCGTGGGCGAAGTTCAGAAGCAGGATGATGCCGTACACCATGGTGTAGCCGAGGGCCACGAGCGCGTAGATGCTGCCGAGCGAAAGGCCGTTCAGGATCTGAGTCAAAAACGTCACGGTGAGCACTCCCTTCCGATTCGGGTTCCGATAGTACGAAGGGCACCGAGAGGCGCGAACGCCGGTCTCTCGGTGCCCAGGTGTTACGTCAAGCGACGAGCGGGCCGAACGGTCTTACGGCTCGATAGTGTCGAAGATCTCCTCGGCGCCGTCCTTGAAGGTGATGACGAGGGTCGACTTCTCGGGGTCACCGGTGCCGGAGTAGGAGATGGTGCCCGTGACGCCCTCGACCTTGGCGGCAGCAATGCCGTCGATGATGGCCTGCTTGTAGTCGTCGGAGCCGGGGGTGCCGCCCTTCTCCTCAGCGGCCTCGATGCCGGCGCAGACGATGGCGGCGGCGTCGTAGCCCAGGGCGTTGAAGTTCGTGGGGGCCTCGCTGTACTCGGCCTTGAAGTCCTCGATGAACTTCTGGACGGACTCGTCGGGGTTGGTGGCGACGAAGGAGGAGCAGTAGAAGCAGCCCTCGAGGTCGGTGGTGGAGGCGTAGTCCTGGTCGCCGCCGACGATGCCGGCCCAGCCGTCGGCACCGAGGAAGACGCCCTTGTAGCCGAGCTGACGGGCCTGGGTGACGATCATGCCGTCGTCCTGGTAGTAGTTGGACGAGAGGATGGCGTCCGGGTTGGTGGCGATGATGGCGGTGAGCTGGGCGTTGAAGTCGGTGGCGCCGGAAGCATAGCCCTGCTCGGAAGAGACGGTGATGCCCTTGGCCTCGCACTCGGCCTTGAAGGCGTCGGCGACGCCGGAAGCGTAGTCGTCGCCGGAGTCGAAGATGGTGGCGACGGTCTTGTAGCCCTGCTTGGCGGCGAAGTCGCCCATGACCTTGCCCTGGAACGGGTCGGTCACGCAGGCGCGGAAGTAGTTGTCGCCGTAGGAGATGACGTCAGCGGTGGTGGCGGAGGCGGTCACGCAGGGCATGTTGTCCTCGACGGACTTCTGGGCCACGGCGATGGTCGGCTTGGAGGTGACGTCGCCCACGATGGCGGTCACGCCGTCCTCGACGAGCTTGTTGTAGACGGTGACGGCCTCGGTGGCGTCGCCCTTCTCGTCCTGGACGTCGGTCTCGATCTGCTTGCCGTTGATGCCGCCGTCGGCGTTGACCTGCTTGAAGTAGAGCAGCGCGCCGTCGCGACAGGCGACGCCGTACTGGGCGACGGAGCCGGAGAGCGGGCCCATGACGCCGACCTTGATGGCGCCGTCGGAAGAACCGGAATCGGAGCTGGAGCCGGAACCGCCGCAGCCGGCGAGGCCAAGGCCCGCGGCGACGAGGCCGGAGACCTCGAGGAACTGACGACGGGAAACGTTGTTGATCATGATGTTCTCCTCCCTTGTGGGTAAACACGCTCATTGAGCACAAAGAAGGATAGGCGCGGCGACGCGTCGACCCGGCGGCATTAAGTTGACCTTAAATGCTGCGTAACATAAATAAATAACTTTGTAATAAACACGCGCCCGGCCGAGGGAATCAGGCCTTTCGCCGATGTTTGACAACAAGCGTCGCAAAAAAGGCGCCGCAGGCATACCCGCAAAGGTCGATGGCGACGTCGCGGGGCGAGCCGGAGCGCCCGGGGACGAAGAGCTGCAGCGTCTCGTCTGCGACGGCAACGAGGCCGAAGGCGGCAAGAACCAGGCCCCTCGAGCGCACAGTCCCCCACCCTGCGCGGAGCAGCGACTTAACGAGGTTGAGCACAGATACGCCGAGCACCGCGTACTCCGTGAAGTGCGCGCACTTGCGAATGATGAAGGTGCAGGTGTCTGCATTGACGATTCCCACAAGGTCGAACCAAGGCTTGAGCAGGGCATAGAAATTGCCGCTCTCGTTAGACGACTCGGGGCCCTGGACGAGCGAGTGCCCCCAAATGAAGCAGCACCACAAGGCAATGAAAACTCCCCAGCGAAGCGCCGGGGAGCCGAGTCGCGAAAGCTTACCGGGGCGACGATCGGTGGTCACGGAGGCTACGCCTCCTTAGCCAGCGGCGCGGGAGCGAAATGCTTCGGGGCCGCTTTCGCAGAGACGGACCCGGAGTTGCCGGCGGACGCGGAGCCCAAGCGCGTCGTGCTGGTACCGCCCTCGATGAGCCGCAGGAAACGTCCGGCGGCCTTGCGCGTCGCCTTCGAGGAGTTGCGACCGAACTCGTCGCCGATCAGGTAATCGACATAGGTCTCGGTGTCGACGACCTCGGGGTGCCCGGCAGGCGTCTTGAACGGCAGGAACGTGGTGCTCTGCTCAAGGCCGTCGGGCTCGTCGAGGGTGTCCATGTCGCCGACGATGTCGCAGAAGGGCATGGCGATGACGAACTCGGGGTCGGTTCCCTGGGCATTCAGGCGCTCGTCCATGGACTTAAGCGCGGAGGCCCAGACATCGTCAGCGAAGGCGTCGTCGGAATCGCGGTGCTCGGGGAACTCACCCTCGTCAACGAAGGCAAGACGCTGCGAGATGTCGGCCTGAAGGAACTCCGAGGACCTTCTTGCCGCCTCGACGAGGCGTTCCTTTCCTGTCTTGGCCTCAAAGGCGGAGGGGATCGCGAGGCCTTCCCCGGTCTGCTCGTCGACGTAGCCCTCGACCTTGGTCACGGAATCGAGGCCGACCGACGTGTTCCACCAAGAGGTGCCCACGTCCGCCACCGAGCCGTCTGCGCGCGCGATGACGGGCAGCCCGTCCATCATCTCCGCATCGATGCGCGCACGGAGGGTCTGCGCGACGCTGTGCGCCTGCGCGGCGATGCCCTGGCCAAGCGGGCTCTTCTTGCCGACGTAGTTCTGGGCGACCTGCTCGTAGTCGTCGGCGGCGTGGTTCTGGGGCTCCTCGGGGGCGGCGGGCTGCTCGGGCGCGCGGAAATGCTTGCCGGAGGGCTTTGCCGCGGCCGTGCCCTTGGGGGCCGTCGCGGCATGGGCACGGACCCCCCGCTCGATGCGCACGGCATCGTCGAGGCTCACGTCGCGGCGGCCGCCTTCGGAGGCGATGAGCGCGTGGCACGCGACGCCGGAGACGACGCCCGTGATAACGGCCCCGCCAAGGGCGCCGACGACGAAGGCGGTTTCAGGCGTGGCGAAGATGCTCGAGGAGACCTCGTCGAGGGAGAGCGCATATGCGGGAAGAGGAGCCGCCGATGCCGCGAGCCCCGCAAGACCGGCGATCGCCGCCGGGTTCCTTCTCATCCCCATGTGCCGTACCCCTCCGCACGAACCGCGGCGCACCGGAGACGAACCTCAAAGAAAGCTGCTGATGGCCCCAATGCATGGCCGCACGTGAGTAAGCGCGGTCCCGCTCCCAGGGGCTTGAGCTGCTGCGGTTGGGTTCGTTTTAGGTGTGTTTGCCGCTGCAACGTTTAATTCAGATGCCACTATACCGCAGCTACCACGCCGGCGGGACAGAAATCCGACCCGTCTCAACAAAGAGCAACGAAAGCGGGCCGCGAGGCGCCTGTGCACCCCGCGGCCCGCTTGGTCGCGAAACCGAAGCCGAACGCTTACGAGACGTAGTCGGTCTGCTGCGCCTTCTTTGCGCTCTTGATAAGGAACTCGCGGTTGTCGTTCGTCCCCTTAAGCCCCTTGACCAGGGCGTTCGCGGCGCGCTCGGTGTTGTTCATGTTGGCGAGGATGCGGCGTATGCCCCAGACGAACGGCTGGTACTCGGCGTCGATGAGCAGGTCCTCGTTGCGCGTGCCCGAGGAGACCGGATCGATGGCCGGGAAGATGCGGCGGTCGGCCAGGTCGCGGTCGAGCTTGAGCTCCATGTTGCCCGTGCCCTTGAACTCCTCGAAGATGACCTCGTCCATCTTGGAGCC
>CAVIBB010000102.1:0-7485 GCA_963640745.1 Paludibacteraceae bacterium | reverse complement strand
GCAGCGGTTCTGGTCTCCATATCTGGCAACCTCCCACTTACATCAACCCATTGATTTTCTCCTGAATCTAGCGAGGCCTCGTTTCAAACCAATAAGCAGTTTGAAATGAGGCCGTTAAGAAGAGGTGGGACACATGGCTTAATTTGCAAGTAACACAACCCTTGTCGAAACAGTTTCATCCAGATCCATCCTCGTCAAAAATGAGGCGCTGGCATAGAACGCCTCGCCGAGCTTCTCGGCATCGGCGTCGCCGAGGTCATCGAGAAGTTCGTCCTCGGCCGGTAGGCATCGGATACCGCGCAAATCAAACAAGGGGCGACGCAAAGGAACCGTCCTTTTGCGTCGCCCCATGCTTGGCGTAATCCGATTGCTATTGCAGAACGGCGCGGCCGTGAAGTCTAAACTGCTCGATCATCTCGCCGGTCATGCTCACGCGGTCGTCGACGCGCTCGAGCGTCATCTCGTCGCGGGTGAACCAGCGCGCCTCCTTGAGCTCCTCGCGGTCCACGCGGATGTCGCGCGAGCCGTCGACCTCGCACCAGAAGCCCACGAGCAGCGTGTCGGAGAAACTCCAGGGCTGGCTCTTGTAGAACCGCAGGTTCTTGACGCGCAGGCCGACCTCTTCCATGACCTCGCGGCGCACAGTGTCCTCGAGCGGCTCGCCGATCTCGGTAAAGCCGGCCACGAGCGCCCACAGCGCGGTGGTGCGCCCGTTGTAGCGCGTGAGGACGATGCGCTCCTCGTCACCCTCGCAGTCCACGACGGCACAGATGACGCCGGGGCAGATCTTGGGGTAGGTGATCTTCGCGCACTCCGGGCACACGACCTCGCGGCTGCGCGGCCCGAGCTCGGTGGGGTGCCCGCAACGCGCGCAGAAGCGGTTCTCGCGGTACCAGCGGTTGAGCTGCGAGCCCGTCACCGCCGCAAAGAGAAGCTCCGCCGGCTCGGCGTAGCGCAGCCAGTTGATGGCCTCGTAGCCGAAGCCCGCCGGCGCCGCCACCTCGTCGTCGAGCGCGAGCCAGAAGCGCTGCTCGTCGATGGCGAAGGCGTACACGAGCCGCTCCGGGTGCTTCTCGCCGAAGTCGGAGACGCGCGGAAGCTCGAACTCGTTGCCCGCGGCCCAGGCGTCCGCCCCGCGCTCGCCGTGCGCGACCACGTGCGTCAAGCACCCGCGGTCGCGGTAGTGCAGCACATAATCGGCCTCCGAAGGCTCGCAGACAACGTACTCGTTGCGATAAACGTGCTCGCCGATCTCCTGGATCATCGGTTATCCCCGCTCCTCCCGAAGCCGTTAAAAAGGCAGAAAATCGTCCATGCGATCAAGACGACGGCGGCAATAAGCACGCCGATGGCAGCATGCTCGGCCAGCCGGTCGAAATGCAGAAACGCGTCGATGCCGACGTTTCCGCCGACGAGGGCAGCTACAAAAAGGGCCGCGACGACGGCCCAGTACGCGCATGCAAGCTGCTTGACGCGGACGTTCTTTGAGCTGGGGACGACAAGCGCGGCCCCCGTCGTGATGATTGCCGCGCACATGAGGACGAGGAGGGCCATTACGCGCCCCTCTCCTCGGAAACGCCGGTCATCGCGGCCTCGCCTTCAGCGGCGTTCGCCCCGGCGCCGGAAAGTCGCGCCTTGACCCACTCGAGCGCCGGCAAGCCGACCTCGCTCACCAGCACAGCGACAAAGATGGTGCCAAAGCCGCAGGCCAAGCGCGGCGTGACGATCTCGCCATAGAAGATGACGCTCGCGATGACGGCAAAGACACTCTCCAGACTGAGGATGAGCGACGCCGGCGCGGGCGGGACGTGGGCCTGCCCGAGGTTCTGCACGACCATGCAGAGCGCCGAGGAAAGAAGCACCAGGTAAGCCAAGGCTCCCCACATATCGGGCGCGGTAAAGAGCGCGACGTCGACCGGCCCCTCGAGCACGACGGCGCAGGTAAACGACACCACGGCGCTCATCGCCAGCTGCACGACGGTCATGGTCATGACGTCGTGCCCGGAATCAGAGAAGCGCGAGACCGCAACGATGTGGAACGCGTAGAGCACGGCCGAAACCAGCGTGAGCGAGTCGCCGAACCCAAGCGAAGGCGCGAGGTCGTCGCCAAGCGACAGGAGCCCCACGCCGACGACGGCGAGCGCCGCGGCGACCACGCTGACCCCGCCCGGGCGGCGGCGCGCGATTGCCCAGTTAACAAAAGGCACCATCACGCAGTACGTGGCGGTGAGAAACGCGTTTCTTCCCGGCGTGGTGCCCGAAAGGCCGATGTTCTGCACCACGAAGGCGGTGCCGGAAAGAAGCCCGAGCACGGCGCCGCAGCGCAGGTGACCCGCATCGAGGTGGGGACGCACGGATTTCCAGAAGATCGCGCCCACGATGAGCGCGGAGAAAATAAAGCGCACGAACATGAGCCAGCACGGCGGCACCACGTCGAGCGCGCCCTTGATGACGACGAACGACCCGCCCCAGATGGCGGCCGCGCCTGCCAGGGCGAGCTTCCAAGCTCCGACGGGTATGTCCTTCTCGTTAATCACGGCTGAGATTATACGGCAGCAGGTTTATGCGGCAAACGGTAAGTTTTTGCCCCCGAGCGTCACATTCGGGCAAAATCTGCCGTAAACTATCGGAGGATTGGCCAGCTTCTGGCCACACCACAGCTCTGACCGGTCTGAGGGGACCGGTAGGTTCGTGTCGGGCGCATGGGCCCGCACGGGATTTTACGGAGAGGAGCATTACATGCAGTATTCCGCTGAAGTCGAGAATATGTGCCCTGTTACCAAGGGCGCGTATCACGGCCCCGCACCCATCCCCGAGGAGGGCAAGTGGGTTCAGGCCAAGGAGATCTCCGACATCTCCGGCCTCACGCACGGTGTGGGTTGGTGCGCCCCCCAGCAGGGCGCCTGCAAGCTGACGCTTAACGTCAAGGAGGGCGTCATCGAGGAGGCCCTCGTCGAGACCATCGGCTGCTCGGGCATGACCCACTCTGCCGCCATGGCCGCCGAGATTCTCCCCGGCAAGACCATCCTCGAGGCCCTTAACACCGACCTCGTCTGCGACGCCATCAACGTGGCTATGCGCGAGATCTTCCTCCAGATCGTCTACGGCCGCACCCAGACCGCGTTCTCCGAGGGCGGCCTGCCCGTCGGCGCGTCTCTCGACGACCTCGGCAAGGGCCTGCGCTCGCAGGTCGGCACCATGTTCGGCACCAAGGCCAAGGGCGCCCGTTACCTCGAGCTCGCCCAGGGCTACGTGACCCGCATGGCTCTGAACGACAACAACGAGATCATCGCGTTCGAGTTCTTCAACCTCGGCAAGTTCACCGACGCCCTCAAGGCCGGCAAGACCCCCGAGGAGGCCATCGCCGGTTCCATGGGCCACTACGGCCAGTGGGAGAACGCCGCCAAGTACATCGATCCGCGTACCGACGAGGAGACCCACTCCGTCGCCAACACGTTCCCCGTTCACGAGTAGAAAGGGAGGGATATAACCATGGCTGTTACTTTCGAAGGCTACGAGCGTCGCGCCGACAAGATCAACAAGTGCCTCGCCGAGAACGGCATCGCCTCCCTCGAGGAGGCCCTGCAGCTCTGCACCGATAAGGGCTTCAACCCCCGCGAGATCGTGCACGGCACCCAGTCCATCGCTTTCCAGAACGCCGAGTGGGCTTACACCCTTGGCTGCGCTCTCGCCGTCAAGCGCGGCGTGAAGACCGCCTCTGAGGCTGCCACCGTCATCGGCGAGGGCATCCAGGCCTTCACCGTCCCCGGCTCCGTCGCCGAGGACCGCAAGGTCGGCCTGGGCCACGGCAACCTTGGCGCCATGCTGCTCTCCGACGACACCGAGTGCTTCGCGTTCCTCGCCGGCCACGAGTCCTTCGCCGCCGCTGAGGGCGCCATCGGCCTGGCCCTCAACGCCAACAAGGCCCGCCAGAAGCCGCTGCGCGTCATCCTGAACGGCCTCGGCAAGGACGCCGCCCAGATCATCGCCCGCATCAACGGCTTCACCTATGTGAAGACCCAGTTCGACTACTTCACCGGCGAGCTCAAGGTCGTCGAGACCATCGCCTACTCCGATGGCCCGCGCGCTGCCGTCAACTGCTACGGCGCCGACGACGTCCGCGAGGGCGTTGCCATCATGTGGCACGAGAACGTCGACATCTCCATCACCGGTAACTCCACCAACCCGACGCGCTTCCAGCACCCCACCGCTGGCACCTACAAGAAGGAGCGCCTCGAGGCCGGCAAGAAGTACTTCTCCGTCGCTTCCGGCGGCGGCACCGGCCGTACCCTGCACCCGGACAACATGGGCGCCGGCCCCGCCTCCTACGGCATGACCGACACCATGGGCCGTATGCACTCCGACGCTCAGTTCGCCGGCTCCTCCTCGGTGCCCGCGCACGTCGACATGATGGGCCTCATCGGCATGGGCAACAACCCCATGGTCGGCGCCACCGTCGCCTGCGCCGTTGCCGTCAACGCCGCTCTGAACGCCTAAGTTCCTCTCGCCTTTACGCGAATCTGGACTTGCAAGGCCGTCGCCTTAGGGCGGCGGCCTTTTTGCTGCGGCGACTCGGTTCAGCTCAGGCGAGCTTCCCGCGGCGCATCCTCAGCACACGGTCGCACTTAGCCGCCATGGCCATGTCGTGCGTTACCACCACAAGCGTCTTTCCCGCGCCCCGCGCAGCGAAGATGAGCGAATCCATGACGGTACCCGCCATGCGCGCGTCCAGCGAACCCGTCGGCTCATCGGCAAGGATTAGTCCGCCCGGCTTGAGCATCGCGCGGCATATCGCGACGCGCTGTTTCTCGCCGCCCGAGAGCTCATTCACAGGCGAGTCGATCTTGTCGAGGATGGAAAACCTGCCCAACTCCCGCCTAATGGCGGCCTCCCTCGCCTTCTTGTCGAGCTTCGCGTAATGCAAGGCAAGCATAAGGTTATCCCGCACCGTTCGCGAGTCGATGAGTGCGAAAGATTGGAAAAGGTAGTTTATCTCAGTGCGGCGCAAGAGCATGGCCTGCCTGGTCTCAATGCCCGGGTATTTCTTGCCGGCAAGATATACGCTGCCCGCGTCATACGTCTCGAGCAGGCCGAGAATGTTCAGCAGCGTCGTCTTGCCGCACCCGGACGGGCCGGTAACGGCAACCGCCTCTCCCCGGTCAATCGTGAGCTCAAGGTCCGAGAGCACACGGTGTTCACCATAGGACTTCGACAGGCACTCAACCTTGGCATACGGCTGCATCGCTACTCCTTAGAAACGGTTTCCAGCACCACCTGCGCAGATCTTTTGCGCGTTGCGACACCAATGGCGAGGATCGAGACGACGAGCAACGCCGCGCCGACGATGATGCCGGCACTGCATCCTGCGGCGGCGCACACACCGATCCCCGCAAGCAAGGTGATAATCACGAACAGGATTTCCCTCCGATACAGCCCCCATATGCTGAAGCCCAAGACATATTTCACGGAGATCTCCCGAGCACCCACCCGGTTGACAACCTCAACAAGGCACACGACCATAACGGCTGTGGTGGCGACCAAAATCACGAGGACGACCGCGAAGAGGGCGAACAGCTCCTCAAGGGTCTTCTGCATCCCGTCGATATAGCTTCCCACCTTCGTGAGCCGGACGCTCAACACATCCCCGATCCGTGCCTTGTCGTTAACGTCAAGCAGCCTTGACGCCGCGCACTCGTCAAGCTTGATGTAAGAGTTCTCGAGCCCTGTGGCAACAAGACTCTCGGACTCGGAGTAGACCATGTTGTTTGCCGTGACAAGTGCTATGACGAAGCCATCCGAGGATACCGGCTGCTCAGCATCCGTGGCCCACGTAAATAACTCTTTGCTTGCATCGTAGCTAACAAACTCATAGGTTGGGTTCTCCATAAACTTCGTTACGATATCCGACTCAGACGGCTTTCGGGCGGCAATGAGCAGGTTCTTTATCTGCTCGGTCTCGGAAGCGCTCAATGAGTCAGGCAATAAATACACGCGTGTCCCCTGCTCAGCTTCTTGGACGAGCTCGTCGGCAATATCCACCCCGATATACTCAAGATACGACGGTGACGCCGCGAGGTACCAGAATGGCTCAAGCGTCGTTTCGGCCCCCACGTAGGCCTCCATGGCTGTTTTTCCAAAGAGATGGGCTTTCGTAAGGTATACACCCGCATCGTGCTCATGCTCGGCATACCACGTGTACATATCCACGGCATACGTACTCAGGCTGCCCTTAAACCGATCGTCACCAAGCCAGAAATCCCGCACGACATACCAGTCCTCGTACTCCCGCCACGTTGAGCGCGTGTGGGCAAGGTCCTGGTGCAGAGTGAGCGGCTGATCAATAAAGAGACACCCGGCAAAGGCGGCACCAACACATATCAGATAAACCGCAACCGCGAGGACGTAGAACCCGCGCCTTGAATACCGTCCATGAATAGCCTCAACCGGCTTTGCCAGAAGGAGCGGAACGACGGCAAGCGTCACGGCCACAAGAACGGCCAGCACGGCAGGCAGCACAGAACCGAGGGCATATCCCACAAAGGCAGGGTTCATCGTAAACCCATCCAAAATGACGCAGGCGCCGACTACGCCGACCGGCATAAGGACAAGGACCTCGATCGACTGGGGCGCAATCATGCCGCCCACAAAATCAAGTTTGCTCCAGCCAAGCATAAGGTGGGTCCCCAACGTCTTGAGCTCAAGCAACGACCGCGTCACCATAAGCAGACAGAACACGAGGGAGAGAAGGACGAAAGCCCCTGCGCAAAACAAATAGAGCAGGCCAAGCTCCGTACTCGAGCCAGACATCTTTGAGGTAAGCGTCTCAGGCGAGACCCCGGCAGCAGAAGACAAGTCGTCCACCGCAGCACGGAAACCATCGTCATCCAGCCCAAAGAGCGCGCATGCGCCCCCGAGCCCATCCCCGGAATACATCTGGTCGACACGAAAATACAGGCCGGAACGAATGCTCGGGAGCTCCGAGACCCGCTGGAACGTATCGTTCCCATAACCGGCGTAGCCATTAGGGTCTCCGGAGCACACGTTCTTGACGAGCGCGTCGTCCACGATGGTAGTGCCGAGAAGGGCAAGCTCGTCGACGGCCGCATCCTCGTCCGCCGCCGCTGAGAGCACGCTGAACCTACAGACAAGGGCCCCCGACTGCAAGCGTTCGTTATTCCGACCCATGACGACAAGCCCTTGTTCGCCGGCAAGGTTCTGAAGCTCGGAATACAGGCCGTCCTTCTGAGAGTTGGTTAGTTGCGAGGTATATACAATCTGATGATTTGAAAACCAACTGTTGACCTGCCTAAATGCCATTAATTCAAAGACGCCTTTAAAGCAAACAATTGAGGAAACACCGAGCAGTGCAACAATCAGCCAGCTGAAAGCAGTCCACACCCTTTTCATAGAGCACCGCCATTGTCGACTTGTTATAAAACTATGAAGATAGATATGACGTGCTAACGATTTTATGAAGCATTATCC
>CAVIBB010000101.1:0-7622 GCA_963640745.1 Paludibacteraceae bacterium | reverse complement strand
ATTATCCGCAGTTTGGCGAGGTAGGGAAGCTCGGGCTCGTCCACACGAACGTAGAAGAGCCCGCTCGTCCTCGGGCGCACGACGTGAAGCTCGGGGATGTCGACGTCCTCGGCGAAGATGCCGGCCTCGTCGAGCCGCTCGGCGAGGCGGAGCTCGAGCGGCGTCGCGGTCTCGTCGGCGCGCGCCTGGACGACGAAGGCGGCGAGAAACGCAAAGGGGTCGTTGGCGGCTGCGAGCTCGCGCCCGAGCTTGTCGACGTCGAACGGCTCGGTTGCCCGGGCGTCGTCGGCGCTTGCGGGCATGGCCTCGGAACCCTCGCCGGCGAAGGCGCCGGGCAGGTCCTCGTGTTCAGCGCTGCGGCTGCTGTTTTGGTCGTTCGACATGCTCTACCTCGGGTTCGTTGGCTCACAACCGGCCCTGCGGGCCCGCGCCGGCCGCGAATGCGCCCTGCTCGAAGCAAGGGTCGCGGCGCCGGGGAGGCGAAAATCCCGCCGCTCCCTAAGCGCGGAACTCCGTCCGCGGCTCGGAGATCTTGCGGATAAAGAGGCCGCTGCGGAGCTTCGGCTCGAACCAGGTCGACTTAGGCGGCATGAGAAGCCCGGCGTCGGCCACGCCCATGAGGTCCTCGACCGAGGTGGCGCAGAGGCTGAAAGCCACGCCCTTATCGCCGGCGCGACGCTCCAGCTCCGAGAGGGGGGCGTTTCCGCCCACGAAGCTGATCCGCGGGTCGCTGCGCACGTCGCCGATGCCGAGGACGGGCGCGAGCACGCCGTCCTGCAGCCGCGAGGTGTCGAGCGAGGCCACGGGGTCCGCGTCGCGCTCGGCGTCGCCCTTCCACGCGAGGCGGCGCCAGCGGCCGGCCACGCACATGCCGAACTCGCCCTTCTCGGTGGGCGCGAACGGCTCGTCCTGCGGCTCGCCGACCTCGAAGTTCGCCTCCCGGACGGCGGCGACGAGGCCCTCCTCGTCCAGGCCGTTCATGTCGGAGACGACGCGGTTGTACGGCAGCACCGTGAGCTCGCTGGCGGGGAAGAGGACGCACAGCAGGTAGTTGAAGGGCTCCTCCCCGGTGAGGGCGTCGCCGGCCTCCTCGCGCATGCTGCGGCAGACGCGCGCCGCCGAGGCCGCGCGGTGGTGCCCGTCGGCGATGTAGGCGCACGGCATGCGGTCGAGCATCAGCTCGAAGGCCTCGACGGCCTCGGGGCGGCCGACGCGCCAGACGGTCTGGCGGACGCCCTCGCCGTCGGTGAAGTCGTAGAGCGGCTCGGCCGCGCAGGCGCTCGCCACGAGGAACGAGAGCGCGGGCTCGTCGCGGTAGGCGAGGAAGATCGGGCCGGTCTGGCAGCCGGTCGCCTCGATGTGGCGGACGCGGTCGTCCTCCTTGTCGCGGCGCGTGAGCTCGTGGCGCTTGATGGTCCCGTCCATATAGTCGTCGAGGGAGCAGGCGGCGACGATGCCCGTCTGGGCGTGCCCGTCCTGCTCAAGTCGGTACAGGTAGTAGCACTTGTTCGGGTCGCGCATGAGGGTGCCGTCGCCCGCGCGCTCCTCGAGGATGCGGCGGGCGGCGGCGTAGACGTCGTCGGCATACATGTCGTGGCCGGCCTCGAAGGCGGTCTCGGGCCGGTCGACGGCGAGGAAGCTCTCCGGGTGGGCGGCGACGAAGGCGGCTGCCTCCTCGCGGTCGAACACGTCGTAGGGAAGAGACGCGAACCCGGCGGCGCGATCGGCGTTGGGACGCAGGCAGGACAGCGGCTTGGCGTGCATATAAGACTCCTCGGTCTTCTGGGTCGGTTCGCCCGCGCGTCTCTCGGCGCCGCGGGAAACCCCATCTTAACCCGTGCCGCGCGGGCCGCGCTTTGGTATGCTCGCCCATGTTACCTGCTTGGAAAGGAGCGGATGCGTATGGTGGACCTCTCCGCGAAGAGGCTCGTCGTCTTCGATTTCGACGGGACCCTCGTCGACTCGATGCCGGGCATCGTCGCCACGGCGCGAAAGGTCATGCACGCCCACGGCTGGGACGACGAGGCGCTCGGCGACATGCGGCGGCTCGTGGGGCCTCCTTTCCCGCAGGCCTACACGCAGGTTTACGGCTTGTCCGAGGAAGAGGCGCAGCAGGTCACCGAGGAGTACCGGGCCATCTACCAGGACCTCGGGCGCGACGGCTGGCCGCTTATCGACGGCATCGGGGAGCTGCTGCGCGACCTCAAGGCGGCGGGGAAGCTCCTCGGCACCGCCTCGTCCAAGCGCCAGTTCCTCCTCGAGCGCGGCCTCAAGACGAATGATGTCTACGACCTCTTCGACTGCCCCATGGCCAAGCAGGCGGATTTCGGCGACTCCAAGGAGGCGGCCCTCTGCCGCGTGCTCGAGCGGCTGGGCATCGACGCGTCCGAGGCCGTCATGGTCGGCGACCGCTGCTACGACGCCGAAGCCGCCCATGCGTGCGGCGTTGAGTGCGCCGGCGTCCTCTACGCGAACACGGCACCGCGCGCCGAGCTTGAGGAGGCGGGTTGCGAGGTCATCGTCGAGACGGTCGATGACCTGCGCCGCGTTCTTCTCGGTTAGGCCGCGGGCGGCCCTGCGGCGCGTTTTGCGGGCGATGTTCTTGCCGCTTGCGGAAGCGTGCGAAATCGCCGGGGCGCTAACGGGTAGAGTGAGTTCATCCGCGGGTCCGCGCCCGCGAACCAAACGGGCAATTTATCGAAAGGAGCCATCATGGCCGGTTTTGATGTGGGCGATAGCCTCTACAAGGTGTTTCTCGCGAGCGTCGGCGCCGTCGCGTCGACCGCCGAGAAGTCCCAGCAGGTCGTCGAGGAGTTCGTCAAGAAGGGCGAGCTCACGGTCGAGCAGGGCCGCGCGCTCAACTCCGAGCTCACCCGCAAGGCCAAGGAGAGCTTCGACTCCGCCGTCAACGGCGCGACCGACGCCGCGTTGCGCACCAAGCTCCAGGCGATGACGCCCGAGGAGCGCGCCGCCTACGCCGCCAAGGTCGCCGAGATGAGCGCCGACCTCGACGCCGAGGCCGCCAAGGCCGAGGCCGAGGACGTCGTCGACGAGCCCGCCGAGGACGCCGAGGACGCCGTCGAGCCCGACGCCGCCGAGTAAGCGCGAGCGGCCGAGCGTGTCCCTCAACGAAGAAAAGAGCACCTCAGCGCAGGCGGACGCCTCCCAAAAGGAGAGCGCCCGCCTGCATGAGTATGACCAGATCCTCAACTCCTGGTACGACGAGGTCTCCTCGGGAGCCTACGACGGGCCCGACACCATCGGCCTGCTCGGCGGCCGGGCCGGCGGCTCTTCCCAGTACGACCTGTCGCGCGTCTCTCGCCTGCGCCGCATCGGCGAGATGCTCGAGATCGTGCGCCGCTACGACATCCTGCATGGCCTCACGCCCGAGAGCCTGCGCCGCATGCTCGAGGAGCTCGGCCCCACCTTCGTCAAGGCAGGCCAGATCCTCTCGATGCGCTCCGAGATCCTGCCCCAGAGCTTCACGCGCGAGCTCACCAAGCTGCGCACCGACGTGGAGCCCATGGACCGCGAGACGGTGCTCCAGGCGCTGCGCGACGAGTACGACGAGCCCATCGAGGAGATCTTCGACGCCATTGACGACAATCCCCTGGGATCGGCGTCGGTCGCGCAGGTTCACAAGGCGCGCCTGGTCACCGGCGAGCTCGTGGCCGTCAAGATCCAGCGCCCGCATGTCCAGGAGATCATGGCCAAGGACATCTCCATCATGCGCTCGCTTGCCCGTCGCCTCGGCGGCTTCATGGGGGCCGACCAGTTCCTCGACCTGCAGAGCGTCGTCGACGAGCTGTGGCAGTCCTTCCGCGAGGAGACCGACTTCCTCGTCGAGGCGAGGAACCTCGAGGAGTTCCGGCGCAACAACGCCGACTGTAAGTTCTTGGATTGCCCCAAGCCTTACCCCAAGCTTTGCACGCGCCACGTGGTCGTCATGGACTACGTCGAGGGCATCGCCATCGACGACACCGCCGAGCTTATCGCCCAGGGCTACGACTGCGCCGAGATCGGCGAGAAGCTCATGGACAACTACACCTGCCAGGTGCTCGACGACGGCTTTTTCCACGCCGACCCGCACCCCGGCAACCTCGTCGTCTCGGGCGGCAAGATCGTCTACATGGACCTCGGCATCATGGGCAGGCTCTCGGCGAGCGACCGCGCCGCCGTCTCGGACATGCTCCTGGCCGTGGCCAAGCGCGACTCGGCCGCGCTCGAGGAGGGGCTTCTTCGCTTCAGCTCGTCGGACCCGTCCGAGATCGACCATGCCCACCTGCTCGGCGAGCTCGACGCCATCATCGCCAACTACGGCAGCGCCGACCTCGGCGACCTGGACATCGCCGCCTTCGTCAACTCGCTCGTCAACATGGCGCGCAAGAACGGCATCGAGCTGCCCGGCAGCGTGACGATGCTCGCCCGCGCCCTCGTCACGCTCGAGGGCGTCGTCGACAACCTTCTGCCCGGCGCCTCGATGATCGACATCATCCGCCGGCACCTTCGCGCGCATGAGTCCGCGGGGGACCTCGCCAAGGACGAGGCCAAGCGCTATGCGCGCGAGAGCCTCGCCGCGAGCCACGGCCTGCTCATGGCGGCCGGGGAGGCGGGGCATGCCATGCACATGCTCACGCGCGGCCAGCTTCGCATGAACCTCGACATCGCGGGCACCGAGGACCCGTTCAACGAGCTGGGCCACATCGTCGACCGCCTCACGCTCGGCATCATCGCGGCGGGCCTCTTCATCGGCTCGTCGGTCGTCTACTACGCGCGCATCCAGCCGGTCATCTTCGGCATCCCGGTCATCGGCTTCGTCGGCTATATGATCGCGCTGGCCATCGGCCTTTACGTCGCGCATCAGATCCTCTCCGAGAACCGCCGGGGCCGCAAGAGGCGCTAGGCGGCGTGAGTCATAGCTGGTTTCTTGCGCGGGGGCGCGGTCGCTGATGTGGCCGCACCCCCGCTGTTGTCGTCGGTGCCCAAATTCATCCGTTAACCGAAACGGTTATATCTAGAAAAATACAACGACTCACAAAGTGTTAGGTTATTTGATCAATAGTTTGTGCCAGGGGAGGCGCAGACGCTCGTGAGAGGGGAAACCATGGCCGAGCTCGAGACCCAGCCGCTGCCGCGCACGTTCGAGGAGTTCAACGAGCAGCGCAAGGCGGCGTTCATCCGCGTCAAGGACTTCAAGCAGGCGGGCAACCGGCTCGTCGGGTTTCTCTGCAGCTACACGCCGCTCGAGATCGTGGACGCGGCCGGCGCGGCCAGCGTCGCCCTTTGCGGTACCTCCGACGAGGTGATTCCCGAGGCCGAGAAGGTCCTGCCGGCCAACCTCTGCCCGCTCATCAAGTCGACCTACGGCTTTGCCTACTCGCAGAAGTGCCCGTTCACGTACTTCTCGGACATGATCATCGGCGAGACGACCTGCGACGGCAAGAAGAAGATGTACGAGCTGCTGGCGGAGCTTAAAGAGACCCATATCCTCCATCTGCCGCAGGGCCGCGACCGCGCCTACGAGCGCGACGGCTGGCGCGAGGAGTGCCGTCTGCTCAAGGTCCGCCTCGAGGAGCTCTACGGCATCGAAATTACCGACGACGGCCTGCGCGCCGCCGCGGCCAAGCGCAACCGCCTGCGCGCGGCCGAGCTGAGCATGTTCGAGCTCCAGGCCCTTGAGCCGCCCGCGATGAGCGGCGTCGAGCTCATGAGCACGATGTTCGCCGGGACCTTCAGCTTCGACATCGAGGCCTACACGGCAAAGATCGAGGCCACGGTGGCCGAGCGCCGTGCCGCCTACGAGGCCGGCGAGCGCCCGATCGCCGCGGATGCGAAGCGCATCCTCATAACCGGTTGCCCGGTCGGCGGCGTGATCAACAAGATCGGCCGCACCATCGAGGCCAACGGCGGCGTGGTCGTGTGCATGGACGACTGCTCCGGAGAGCGCACGGCGAGCATGATGGTCGATGAGGACGCCGACGATATCCTGCGCGCCATTGCCGACCGTTACCTCGACATCAACTGCTCCGTCATGACGCCGAACGACGGTCGCATGGAGAACACGCTCGCCATGTGCGAGAAGTACCACGTGGACGGCGTCATCGAGAGCGTGCTCACCGCGTGCCACACCTTCAACGTCGAGAGCGCGAAGATGCAGGCGGCCGTCGAGGGCGCGGGCATCCCGTACATGAAGATCGAGACCGACTACTCGGCGGGCGACCAGGGGCAGATAGATACGCGCATCGCAGCCTTTATCGAAATGCTCTGAGGTCCCCGGGCACCCCATCTGGGGGCTCCGACCCTCCTTGCGTGCCGAAGCACGCGGCGTCGGGCTCGTCGCTCCCCATCTGGGGCACCCGGAGACCTCAGAGAACCATTGGCCCCGGGCACCCCATCTTGCCCCTCATTCGTCGCTCGCGTGCCGAAGCACGCGTCGCTCCTCTTTCGGGGCAATCTGGGGTACCTGGAAAACCTAGGGCGGGGTACGGGGATTAATGGCGAGTAACTTGAAGGGGTTTACGTGGCGCGAATAGGCATCGGCATAGACATCGGGTCGACGGCGACGAAGGTCGCGGTGCTGGGCGCCGGCGGCTCGGTCTTGGCCTGCGAGGCCATGCCCACGGGATTCTCGAGCGTGGACGCGGCCGAGCGGGCGCGGGCGGCGCTTCTTGCCCGGGGCTTCGACGCGGGCTCGCCCGATGCGCGCGTGGTGGCCACGGGCTATGGGCGCATCGCCGTGCCCTACGCGCACAAGGTCGTGACCGAGATCACCTGCCACGGCGCGGGGGCGGCGCGGCTCTTCGGCCCGGACGGGTGCGTGATCGACGTCGGGGGCCAGGACACCAAGGTCATCCAGCTCGCGCGCGGGCGCGTGGCAAAGTTCGCCATGAACGATAAATGCGCCGCAGGTACCGGGCGGTTTTTGGAGGTCATGGCGGACCGGCTCGGCGTAAGCCAGGCCGAGCTTTCCCGCCTGGCCGCGGCCGGCACGGGGTCGGGCGTGAAGATCTCCAGCATGTGCACCGTCTTCGCGGAGTCCGAGGTCATCAGCCTCGTGGGCAGGGGAGAGGCGCGCGAGAACATCGCGCACGCCCTCATCGAGTCGGTCGCGTCGCGCGTGGTCACGCTCGCGGGGCAGGGCGCGGGCGCGCCCTTCTTCCTCACGGGCGGGCTTTGCGAGAACGACTACTTCGTCGAGCGCCTGGGCGCGCTTCTGGGCGCCACGGTCGCGACCTGCCCCGAGGCCCGGTACGCGGGCGCGCTCGGCGCCGCCGAGCGGGCGCTGGCTTTGGACTAGACTCATCTAAACGTTTCCGGATTCAGGAGGGCCCGAATGGACATGACAGGCGTTAAGCTGACCGAGCTCGTGGAGGCCGCCGGCTGCGCGGCCAAGCTCGCGCCGGGCTATCTCTCGCAGGTGCTCGCGGACCTGCCGCGCGTCGAGGACCCGCGCCTGCTCGTGGGCTTCGACGCCTCCGACGACGCCTACGTCTACGACCTGGGCGACGGCCGGGGTCTCGTGGGCACGACGGACTTCTTTCCGCCCATGGTGGACGACCCGTTCCTCTTTGGCCAGGTCGCGGCCGCGAACGCCCTCTCCGACGTCTGGGCCATGGGCGGCC
>CAVIBB010000100.1:0-7666 GCA_963640745.1 Paludibacteraceae bacterium | reverse complement strand
ACCGCGGGGTGGCCGAGCTTCTGGTAGAGGTCCCAGCGCAGGCCCCAGTTGTAGATAAAGAGGTCGTGCTCGCCCTTCTCGTTGGTCACGTTGTTGCCGATGCCGTGGACCTTGCCGTCGGAGTTGAGCTCCTTGTTGGCGTCGAGGGCCTTCTGGAAGTAGTTCTTGAGGTCGCCGCCCTCGTTGTCGAGGGTCTTGTCCTCGTCCCAGTCAAAAAGCTTGCCCTGGTCGACGGCGGCCTGGTAGTCGGTGCCGTTGGAGCCCCAGATGACGAGGTCGCCGAGGTCGCCGTTCTCCATGCGGGTCTGATAAGCGCCGTTGGTGTCGGGAACGACGGTGGCGGTCACGTTGAAGTAATCCTTGAGCAGCGTGGCGCCCCAGCCGACCTGGTCGCCGGACCAGTTGGCGGTCTGGGAGAAGATGGTGATGGCGAGCTCCTCGTCCGCGACGTCGGAGCCGGAGTCGGAGCCCGAGCTCGAGGAGCCGCAGCCGGCGAGCATGCCGGCACCGGCGCCGATGCCCAGGAGCTTGGCGAAGTTCCTACGGCTGATAACGTGGTCTGCGTTCATGGTTCTCTCCTTATTGGATGAGATGCTGTAGCGCCGATGCATACGGGCGCTTACGCGGGGATTATTGAATGGATCCGGTCGGCTGACCGGGGCTTGGCCGCGCCCGGCGGACGACGGCCGTATACGTCCGCCGGGCACGCTTCCGCGCAAAAGATGGGTGCTAGCCCTTCACCGCTCCGAGCATGATGCCTTCCTCGAAGTAGCGCTGCATGAAGGGGTAGACGAGCATGATCGGGATGATGGTGACCATGCTGATGGTGTACTTGATGACCTTCGTGTTGAGGCTCGCCGCCGCCGTGCCGCCGCCCGTCGTCATGGACGCGGCGAGGTTCGACGAGCTGTTAAGGTAGATCCACAGGCGGTGCTGCAGGGTATAGAGCTCAGGCGAGTTCGACATGAGGATCAAGGAGTCCTGCAGCGAGTTCCAGTTGGCCACGGCGCCGAAGACCGCGATGGTGGCCAGGATAGGCTTGGAGAGCGGCAGGATGATCTTCGTGAAGACCTGCATGACCGACGCGCCGTCAATGGTGGCCGACTCCTCAAGCGAGGCCGGGATGGACTCGATGTAGGTCTTGACCAGGATGATGTTGTACGGGGAGACGAGCGCGGGCAGGATATAGCCCCAGAAATTGTCGGTGAGACCCAGGCCCAGCATGTTGAGGTACCAGGGGATGGTTCCCGCGTTGAAGTACATCGTCACCACAAGGAAGCGGTACCAGAAGCTGCGGCACCACATCTCGCGCTTGGTCGTGAGGTAGCCCGCGAAGGCGGAGAGGATGACCATAAGCGACGTCGCGATGACGGTGCGTGCCACGGTCACGATGACCGAGTTGGCGAAGTCGTTGACGTCCTTGAGCGCGATGTAGTTGTCGAAGTGGATTCCCTCGGGAAGCAGCGTGATCTGGTTGGCCGCCACGAGCGCGTTGTCCGAGATCGTGTTGATAAACAGGTAGTAGAACGGGAAGATGCACAGCAGGGTGAAGAGCGCGAACACCGCGATGTTGATCACGTTGAAGGCCACGTCGCCGGGCGTCTGCTTGTACTGGATGCCGCCGTTGATGCGCTTTGCCATAACCGCTCGCCTCCCTTAGATGATGCTCTCGCCGCGGAGCTTCTTGGACGCGCCGTTGGCGGCGAAGAGAAGCGCGACGGAGACGACGGACTTGAACATGCCGATGGCCGTGGACATGGGGATCTGGCCGTTGCCGATGCCCAGGTTGTACACGTAGAGGTCGAGAACCTCGAGCGAGCCGGAGTTGGCCGCGTTGGAGAAGACCAGGTACTGCTCCATGCCGTTGGACAGGACATTGGCGATGCTCATGAGGAGAAGGACAAAGAACGTGGGCATGAGCTGCGGGATCGTGACGTGCCACATCTTTTGGAAGCGGCCCGCGCCGTCGACCTCGGCGGCCTCGTAGAGGCCCGGGTCGATGCCCGTGATAGAGCTGATGTAGATGATGGCCGACCAGCCGATGCCCTTCCACATGCCCCACAGCAGCATCTTGAGCCACATGTGCGAGCCGTCCATGAGGTAGTTCGTGTTGGCCGCGATGCCGCAGATGTTGTTGAGGAAGTTGTTGACGAAGCCGTCGGTGGAGAACATCGCGATGGCGATGGCGTAGACGATGGACCAACCGAGGAAGTTCGGCACCGTCGTGAAGTTCTGGACGAAGCGGCGGAAGCCCTTGGACGGCACCTGCATGAGGAACACGGCGAAGACCATCGGGATCCACGAGGTGAGGATGCCCAGGCCGGACATCGCGAGGGTGTTCGTCATGACGCGCACGACGTCGCCGCGGGTGGTCTCGTTCTGGAAGAGGATCGTGAACCACTTGAGGCCCACGAAGTTGTCGGCGTTGAGGTCGCCGCCCGCCGAGTAATCGAAGAAGGCGTAGCGCCAGCCGAGCAGCGGCAGGTAACAGAAGAGAAACGCCAGGACGATGATCGGCGTGAAGAGCAGGAAGAGATGATACTTCTCCTGCATCTCCATCTTGTCCTCGACGGGCTCGACGCTGTTCTTCTCGATGACGTTGAGGGCTATCGTGCAGCCCACGAGCGCCAGGACGAGCGCCACAAAAAAGAAGAACGCGCCGGGCAGGCACGCTGGGACCTTGTCGGAGCCGGCCGAGGCGATGGTGCCGTAGACGATGCTGACGCCGCCGAGGCCCGCCGCCATGACGAGGCCGCCGATGGCCGGGAACTTGAGGCCGCTCGTGCGCATGCGCTTGTTGCCGTAGGACATCGCGGCGCCGATAAGCGCCACGACGATGCCGACGATGATGGCCGCGCAGGCCACCTGCAGCATCGTGAACGTCTGGCCGGTGACGGCCGTCTTCTTGAGGACGCGGTCGGGAATCTGGCCGACGAGCGCCTCGTGGTTGACGCATGCGGTAAAGAGCGAGACGTTGCTGGAAATCGCGGTCGTGACCCGCGCGGGGTTCAGGCCGGAGTAGAAAACCGACACGCCGGCCAGCACCGTGGCAATGCGCATGACGTGGTACAGGGGATGGTCCTGCATCGCGCGGGACTTGACCTCGGCTTCGTCATCGGACGTGGCCGCTGCTGCGGATTTCTTCATGTTCACCCTCCCATCTTCGTGCTCTAAGCAAATGTGCTTATAGACCCGATTCTCCAATAATGCCGTTTACGCCGGTGCCGGGCCCGCATCGACGTGAACGGTCTGGAGTCCCTCCTCTCTTTCCAGCTCCTAAAGCGTGATGGCGACGGTGTGCTCGCCCGATGTCGGGCGCTCAACGATGCCGTCGCACGGCTTGCCGTCATACAGATAGGTGGCGCGCTCGCCGGCACGAATGGCGCCCGACGCGGAGCCGATGGTCACGTGGACGTGGGCCTCGCCCAGCCCGAGCGTATAGGCCAGGTGGGTCTGGCCGGGGCGCAGCACGGGGTCGAAGGAGATCTTCTCGCGTCCGACGTTGGCGCCGCAGGTCTCGTAGGTTGCGAGCGTAAGCCACGAGGCGGTGCCGGAAAGCAGCGGCGCGATGTTCTCGCCCGTCTCGGAGTTGTTGTACTGGGTGCAGAAGCGCGGGTTGCCCTTGATCACGTAGGGGTTCTCCACGGCCTTGTACGGATAGGTGCGGTCCATCATGAAGTACGCGAGCTCGGAGAGGCGCGCCGCCAGCGCGGGGTCGGCGACGGTCTTTGCGGCCTTGAGCGAAGCCACGGTGGCCATCATGGCCGCGTGCTTGAAGACGCCGGAGTTCTCGCGGTCGCCGGGGAAGTAGAGCGCGGTGCCGGTGGCCACACCCAAACGGTCGAAGTCCACGAGGGTGCACAGGCGCAGGCCCGCCTCGGTCTTGAGACGGCTCTCCACGACGTCGAGCATCGTGGCGATCTGCTCCTCGGTGGCGACGCCGGCCAGGAGCGACCAGCTGTAGGAATTGAGGAAGTAGGTGCCGGGGGCATCGGCATCGCCGGCGAGGTTGTCGCCGGTCGCGCCCAGGTAGGTGTAGCCGCCCTCACGGTCGTCGTTGATGAGGCAGCGGGCGAAGTAGTCCGTCTTCCAGGCGTTTTGCTGCATGGAGTCGGCCACGCGCTCGGCCATCTCGTGCGCCCAGGCGCCGTCGGCGGCTGCCTCCGGCGTGGCCAGAAGCGCGCTCATCTCGGCGAACTCGTCGGCAGCGATCTTGAGCAGGCAGGCGTTCATAACGGACTCGGACTGGTCGTTCTCCCAGGCCACGCCCCACTCCTGGCCCTTCTCGGCGAGCTGCTTGCGATAGAGCTCTTCCTTCTGGGGCCCCTTGTAGACCACCTTGTCCAGGCGCAGGGTATCGTTCCAGTCGGCCTTATCGAGCAGCGGCAGGCCGTGCTTGCCCACGCTGATGCAGCCGGAGTAGGTAAGGGCCGCCTTCATGGTCTCCCAGAGGGTGCGCTTCTTGCCGTCGGTTCCGGCGATCTCGAACTCGGTGGTCAGGAAGTCGGTATCGCCCGAGATGGTGACGTAGCGGTAGACGGCCTGGACGAGCCAGAGCTGGTCGTCGGAGCAGTCGCCGGGCTCCTTGCCCTTGAAGGTGAAGTCGTGGTAGGCGTAGCCCATCTCCCAGACCTGGCGCACCCAGTTGGAGAGCAGGTCGCGCACGAGGTCGTTCTCGCCCATGGCGGAGAGATAGTACATGGAGGCGTAGATGTCCTGGATCTCGCGGAAGCCCATCTCGCGGTAGGACTTCTGGGTCCACGCGAAAGCGCGGGAGACATAGGTCTGGTAGAGGACCTGGAAGGGCAGGTTGTGCGAGATGTAGGCGTCGTACTTGTCGTCGCCGGACTCCATCTGCAGGTAGTTGGTGTAGCGGGCCCAGAAATCGCGCACGCCTGCGAGCGAGCGGGCAAGCGCCGCCGGGTCGCGGTAGGCGTCAACGAGCTTAGGCAAGGCGTCCTCGAAGGGAACGTCGTCGCCGGCGGAGCCGGACATGCCGATGAGCTCGTCGACGGTAGCCGTCTCGCCCGGCTGGATGTTAAACGTTTTCGCTACGGCAAAGAAAGGAGCCATCTTGCGCGAGAGGGCGTTGGGCAGGTGCCCCACGAGCTCCGGGCGCGCGAGGGTGCCCGCACCCACGAAATCGGCGAGGCTCGTGCAGTACTCGTCCATCCCCTCGCCGTCCTTGAGCAAGGCGACGAAGCGCTTCTTGTGGCGCTCTTCGGCCGGCTTGGCCCAAAGCGTGAGGGCCACGGGCGCCTCGCCGTCGTAGACGACCTCGGACTCCTGGACGAGGTTCGCGTAGATGATGTCGTTGGCAATGGTCAGCGCCTCGGCGATGCCGAACGAACCCGTGAAAACGATGCGCAGGTCGCGAGGGGTGTTCCCGAGGTTCTTCACGGTCACGCGCTGTGCCTCGACGGCGGAGGGCATGCCGGGCTCCTGCGGGAGCATAAAGATGGTGCGCTCGATGGCCAGCCCGTCCTCGGTCACGTACTCGATGCGGGTCCAGCCCTGCGAGTGGGTGCAGGAGGCGCTGGCGACGTTCGTCTCGACGTCGGCAGAGTAGAAGATCTGCTCGCCGCGCTCGGTCAGGTAGAACTGGCGGTTCTCGGGCTCGCCGTTCTGGGCGGGGTCCAGCACGCAGCGCGTGGCCAGGACCTGCTCTCCGCCTGTGGCGCGGAAGGATCCGCGGCCCAGGCCGTCGACGGCGCCCTTAGGCGTGGTGCACAAGGGGTACGGGTAGCCCGCGCGGTTGCCGAGCAGCAGGTTCACGGCATAGTGGGAGCTGACGGGGTAGGCCTTGAGGTCGAGCGAGAAGTTGCCGTCGGCGCCCAGGATGCCCGCGCCCGCGATGGTGCGGGTCACGGCGGCCTTGACCGCGCCGGCAACCTCACCGGGCACCTCTACGAGGCCGACCGGGGTCTCGCAGGTCACGACCTCGCCGTCGAGGGCGATGAGCGCGGAGGCGCCGAGCGACTCGACGAATTCGGCGACCACGCGCTCGCCCATAAGATGCTGGCAGATGGGCGCCTCGTAGGGCAGGCCCACGAAACCGAGGGCGCGGGTGCGCCGCGCGTCGAGATAGGCGGCGTCGAGCGAGGGCGCGGAGGCCTTCTCGCCAAAGAGCTCGTGGATAAAGTCGACGGCAGGCTTGACCTGCTCGCGGGCTCTCTCGGTAGAAAAGTTCATCGTTGGGTCCTCCATGGATGATTTCGGATTAGACAGGTTAAACGTTTTCGTTCTGGAAGAAAATTGACCGCCCTCGCGGGGCGGGAAGCGGTGAAGGGAAGACGGGAGCAGCAATCGCGGCCGCCGAGCTGGGACGCGTTAAGACGAAAGGTCGCGGACAGAGCCCCCGCGCAGGACGGAGCCGGGCACGATGACCTTGCGCGGCGTGTACGCGGCCCCCTGCTCGATGGCCGAGAAGAGTTCCTGAATCGCGACGCGGCCCATGCCCTCGGCGTCCTGGCGGTAGGTGGTAAGTCGCGGGCGCAGCAGCTCGGAGAGGCGGACGCCGTCGTAACCGACGCAGCTCACGTCGCCGGGGATGGACTTGCCTTCCCGCTCGAGCTCGGTAAGCCCGCCCAGGTAGGAGATATCGTCCGGGAACAAGATGCAGGTCGGCGGCTCGGTCAGCGCCATGAGCTCGCGGGTGGCCGCCGAGGTTGCCTCGGGGTTCTGGAAGAGGGCCTCGCGGACATACTCGTCCGGCACGGCGATGCCGCGCTTCTCGCACGCGGCACGAAAGGCCGCGAGGCGCTCGAGCGTGACCTGGCCCTTCTGGCCGTGGATGAAGGCGATGCGCGTGTGGCCGAGGGAAACCACATGGGCCACGATCTCCTCCATAGAACCGGCGTTGTCACTCCAGATGGAGGTGCGTCCCCCGAAGTCACGCTCGACCGAGACGACGGGCAGCGGGCTCTGAGCCAGGCGCTCGAGGTCCTCCTGGTCGATGTTGCCGTTGCAGACCAGCACGCCGTCGCAGTTGCGGCGCATGGCATGGGCAGCGTAGCCGAACTCCGAGACGCCCTTGTTGGAAAGGAAGGTCAGGTCGTAGCCGGCACCCTCCGCGCTCTCGCGCACGGCGGTGAGCATGCGGGAGAAGTACTCGTGGTCCATCTCGTTCTGATAGACGACGCCGATGTTGTATGAGCGCTGGGTCTTGAGGGTCTGAGCGGCGCCGTTGGGGTAGTAGTTCATGCGCTTGGCGCACTCGCGAACGCGGATGGCGTTCTTCTCGCTGATGCCCGGCATGTGATTGAGCGCTTTGGACACGGCGGCGACGGAAAGGCCCGTCTCCTCGGCGATCATCTTGAGCGTTACCATGCGGGCCTCCCGTTCCACGTTGCGTGCCGTCCGTTGTCGCGTCGGTGTTAAACGTTTTCTTTTAACTTAAGTATAGCTGGTTTATGGAATACGTTTTCGTTCTCTGCAAACTTACCGCTGACGGTCGATTTTTGCCGCTGAACGGTCACATACGCCTAGGGTGAACGTTATCGTTCCTATCGTTCGCCTCTCTGGCAGGCCGCATGACACCGCATCCCGCGAAATGACCCGAAGGAAGGCCGTCGTTTGTGGGGGGGGCTCTCGACGACGTCCGTCCTCAACACTCCCGCACGCAACCTTCTCTGCACGTTAGCTCGGCCCGGAAACCCCATTTCGG
>CAVIBB010000099.1:0-7692 GCA_963640745.1 Paludibacteraceae bacterium | reverse complement strand
CCTCACCTGCCCGCCGGACTTCTCCGAGTACGAGAACTTTGCCAAGATGTGCGAGATGCCCGTGGTGAGCGTCTGGCGCGACGCCGACACCTTCGAGGTCGACGCGGACGCCCTCGTGGCCGCGGCCCAGGCCGACGACGCGTCCATCGTGGTCCTGACCTCGCCGAACAACCCCACGGGCAACCTCGTGGACCCCGCCCTCGTGCGCCGCCTGCTCGACGAGACGAACGTGCTCGTGCTGCTGGACGAGGCCTACATCGAGTTCGCCGGCGAGGACGCGAGCCTGACGTCCTGGGTTGCCGAGAGCCCCCGCCTCATCATCCTGCGCACGCTTTCCAAGGCCTTCGGCCTCGCGGGCCTGCGCGTGGGCTACCTTGTGGCCGATCCCGCCGTGGTCGACATGCTCGGCGCCATCCGCCAGATTTACTCTGAGGACGTCATCGCCCAGTCCGTGGCTTGCGCGGCCGTGGCGCGGCGGGAGGAGATCGCGCCCGTTGTGGCCGACATCGTGTCTGAGCGGGCGTTTCTTGCCGAGGGGTTGGGCGCCATCGAGGGTGTGCGGGTCTGGCCGAGCGCAGGCAACTTCCTGCTCGTGCGCCTTTCCGGCGCGAGCCGCGTCCGCGCGCGCCTGCGCGACGAGTACTCTATCCTCGTGCGCGACTTCAGCTACGCGCCCGGCCTCGAGAACTGCCTCAGGATCACCGTGGGCACGCACGACGAGAACGCCGAGCTTCTCGCCGCCGTCGCCGAACTCGCAAGGGAGGAAGCATGACCAGGACCGCCAAGGTCGTCCGCGCCACCAAGGAGACGGACATCGGCCTATCCATCGACCTCGACGGCACCGGCGCCGCCGACATCGAGACGGGCGTGGGGTTCTTTGACCACATGCTCAACGCGTTTAGCCGCCACTCGCTCATCGACGTGACCCTGCGCGTCAAGGGCGACACCTACGTCGATGACCACCACACCGTCGAGGACACGGGCATCGTCATGGGCCAGGCCCTGCGCGAGGCGCTCGGCGACAAGTCCGGCATCCGCCGCTTCGGCTCCGTGATGGTCCCGCTCGACGAGGCGCTCGTGCTCGCGGCCGTGGACTGCTCCGGACGCGGCGAGCTCTTCTGGGACGTGCCCATCGGCCCCGAGAAGGTCGGCACCTTCGACACCGAGCTCGGCCACGAGTTCTTTGCAGGCCTCGCTCGTGATGCCGGCATCACCCTTCACCTGCGTCTTATTTGCGGTGAGAACGCCCACCACATCCTCGAGGCCACCTTTAAGGCCGCCGCGCGGGCGCTGCGCGAGGCCGTCGAGCCTGACCCGCGCTCCGACGGATCGGTGCCTTCCACCAAGGGGAGCCTCTAATGGCGGCCCCCATCGTCGTGGTCGACTACCACAAGGGCAATCTCCTCTCCGTCGTGCGCGGCCTCGCCGAGGTCGGGGGAGAGGCGAGCATCTCCGACGACCCCGAGGCCATCCGCGCGGCGAGCGGCATCGTGCTCCCCGGCGTGGGCAGCTTCGAGGACGCCATGAGCTACATGAACGAGTCCGGCGAGGCCGACGCGGTGCGCGATGCCGTGGGCCGCGGGGTGCCGTTCCTCGGCATCTGCCTCGGGCTCCAGCTTCTCTTCGAGCGGGGGGACGAGCGTACCGACGGCAAACTCCACGGCGCGAACGACCCCGAGCGCTGGGTCGAGGGCATGGGCATCCTCAAGGGCTCGGCCACGCGCCTGCGCTCCGGCCGCCTCAAGGTGCCGCACGTGGGATGGGACCAAATTCACCTGACCGCCCATGGCAAGGCGTGCCCGCTCTTCCGCGGGGTGCCTGAGGGCGCGAACGTCTACTTTACCCACAGCTATGCGCTCGACGCGGACGTCGAGGAGACGGTCGTGGCCACGCGCACGCACTACGTCCGCAGCTTCGCCAGCTCCGTGTGGAGCGGCAACGTCTACGGCGTGCAGTTCCACCCCGAGAAGAGCTCGGCCACGGGCCTGCGCATCCTCACCAACTACGTGGACATCGTGAGAGGTGAGGCCAAGTGATCCTCTTCCCGGCAATTGACCTGGTGGGCGGGCGCGTCGTGCGCCTTCAGCGCGGCGACCGCGCAAAGATGGATGTCTACTCCGACGATCCCGCCGCCGTTGCCCGCGACTTCGCGGCAAGAGGAACCGAGTGGATCCACGTGGTGGATCTCTCGGCCACGTTCGAGGAAGACGAGGAGGCCTGCGCCGCCAACGCGGCGGCCATCCGCTCCATCTGCGAGGTCGGCGGCGTGAAGGTCGACTGCGGCGGCGGCGTCCGCTCGCTCGCGGCGGTCAAGCGCCTGGCCGACCTGGGGGTGCGGCGCATCGCCATCGGCACCGCCCTCGTGCGCGACCCGGAGTTCGCCGAGGCGGCCGCCGCCGAGTACGGTGAGCTGCTCGTGGCCGACGTCGCGGCCGCGGACGGCGTCGTCAAGGTCAACGGCTGGCGCGAGGGCGCGGGTCTTACGGTGGAGGAGCTTCTTCCTAGGCTCGCGGGCCTCGGGTACCGCCACCTGGTCTTTACCGACATCAACCGCGACGGCATGCAGACCGGCATCGACGTGGACGCCTATCGTCGCGTCGCCGAGCTCTGCGGCTTCCCCGTGGTCGCGAGCGGCGGCATCACGAGCGTCGACGATCTGCGGGCGCTTGCCGCTGCCGGCCCCGACGTCATCGAGGGCGCCATCACCGGTCGCGCCCTCTACGAAGGCAACTTCACCCTCGAGGAGGCGCTGGGGGCCGCGGCGGGTGCCTAGCTCGTTGCCCTATCGGCCCGTATTGCCTTCTCGCCACTGTTTGACCGCACGTACCGTCCGTTCTGCCGAGTATCACGCGCTTCTTGCTACGTGAAACCCTCCGATATGCGAGGGCCTCTTCGGGGAATTCTCCCTCAGGGCGACTCGCGCAGCGAGCGAACGAAGTGAGCGCGGAGCCCAGAGGGAGAATTCCCCGAAGAGGCCCACACTTACAGATTAGAAAGGATTTCTCACATGCTCACCAAGCGCGTGATTCCCTGCCTGGACGTCAAGGACGGCCGCGTGGTCAAGGGCGTCAACTTTGTGGACCTGCGTGACGCGGGCGACCCGGTCGAGCTCGCGAGCAAGTACGACCGCGAGGGCGCCGACGAGGTCGTCTTCCTCGACATCACCGCCACCTCGGACGACCGCAAGACCACCATCGAGCTCGCGTCCCACGCGGCCGAGCGCCTGCGCATCCCCTATACCGTCGGCGGCGGCTTCCGCGACGTCGCGGGCTGCCGCACCATGATCGCCGCCGGGGCCGACAAGGTGTCCATCAACTCGGCGGCCGTCAAGGACCCTGGCATCATCACGGCGTGCGCCGACGCGTTCGGTAGCCAGGCCGTGATCGTGGCCATCGACGCCAAGCAGGTCGGCACCTCGGACAAGTGGGAGGTCTACCTGGCCGGTGGCCGCATCCCGACGGGCATCGACGCCGTGACGTGGGCCGAGGAGGCGGCGCGCCGCGGTGCCGGCGAGATTCTTCTTACCAGCATGGACCGCGACGGAACCAAGGACGGCTTCGATATCCCGCTGACCCGCGCCGTGGCCCGCGCGGTAAGCATCCCGGTGATCGCGTCGGGCGGCGTGGGCACGCTCGAGCACTTTGCCGAGGGCATCATCGAGGGCGAGGCCGACGCCGTTCTTGCCGCGAGCGTCTTCCACTTCGGCACCTACAGCGTGCGGCAGGTCAAGGAGTACATGGCGAGCCAAGGTATTCCTGTGAGGCTGGACTTCTAGCCCTGCTGCAGGGAGCTTCTTGCCGGCGCTTTGCCGGCATTGACCAAACTCCGGGCTTTGAGGCCGGCGAGACGCGCGCCCCGATCGTCGATGTGATGGTCGGGGCGCGTGGTTATGGCGCGCGGCGTCGGGTTTCCTGCGCTGGTTACTCGAGCGTGACGGTAATGGGGTCGCCCAGCACCTCGCGGCCGTCCTCCAGGTGAATCCGGTTCAGGTCCATCTCGACTCCGGTGACCTCGGCGGGGTCGACGAGCTTGGTGGGAACGTGGATGGTCGACCCGTCGTCGCGGGATAACCCGAAATAGCTGCCGATCGTCGAGCCCGCGTAGTCGTAGATCAGCTGCTCGGTGCCGTCGGCGAACTTGAGCGCGATTCTCTTGACGACAGCGGCGCGGACCAGGTCTGCGTCCTCGGCCTGCGCAATTTGCGTCCTCACCGAGAAGGGGCTGACCTCGGCGAACGTGCCGTCGTCCATTGAGAAGCGCTTGACGCCGACCTGCTTGGTTGAGCGGAAAGCGCTGGTCTGCGCGCTGGAGCCGTTGCCGTAGTCTGTCGAACCGGAGCTCCAGTCGAGTCGCCAGGTGATGTCGCGGCCCAGGTCGGCGGCGCCGTTCAGGGACGCGAAATACATGGTGAAGTGGACCTCGGTGGAGGTCGAGGCTTCGCGATCGATATAGCAGCGCTCGTCGGCGAAATCATCCCCGAACAGCATCGCGATCTGATCGAGGCCGTGGTCGCTGTCGGTCCCGTTGAGCACGAGCTCGCCGTCCTCCGCGGCAGGCTCGTAATATGGGACCCCGTCGGGGTTGGAGAGCGTCATCGTCACCGCGCCCGCGGCGTTCGCGTCCATGGTCAGGTCCCCGACAAAGAGGGTATAGCCGTTGGCCTCGAGCGTGATCCCGACGTGCTCGACGTAATCCTCGAGCTCGGTCGGCGCGGTGCCGTCGCCGAATTCCATGGTGTAGGTGTGGACGGACCCGTCGTCCCAGGTGGTTGTGCTGCTTTGGACCTGCCCGCCGCCGTGGTCGCCCCAGGCCGTGGCGAAGAACTCTGAGTTGACGACGGCGTACGCAACGCCGCCGGTGGCAAGAAGCCCCGCGACCGCGAGCGCGATCACCGTCGATATCGGTTTAGCGGCCCCGCGGCGGCGATGCGCGGGTTTTCCGGAGCGCGCCCTCTCAAGGGCGCGGTCGGCGAGGCCATCGTCGGCGTGCAGGGACTCGAGGGCGGAGCTGAACTTCTCGTTATGCATCGTTGGCCTCCAGAATCGTCTTGAGCTTGGCGCGCCCGCGACTGAGCCTCGTGCGGACGGTGGCCGCGGGGACGCGCAGGATATCGGCGATCTCCCGGGTCGGAAGGTCGAGGTAGTAAAAGAGCACCAGCGGGACACGGTACTTCTCGGGCAGCGTCATGACGTCGACGAGGATCTGCCTGGTCTGGGCGTTGGGTACCTGCAGCGTGTTCGCGTAGGCCTCGATGTCCTCGACGCGGCGCCATGGCTTTCGGAAGAGCGATCGGCATTCGTTGACCGTTACGCGTACGAGCCAATTTCGCAGGTGGTCAGGGTCGTTGAACGGCTCCTTGCGTTTAAGCAGCTTGACGAAGACCTCTTGCGTCACGTCGTCTGCATCCGCGCCGTCGCGCAGGTAGGTGTACGCGACGCGGAACACGACGTCGCGGTAGGCATCTACGACTTGCCGGAACTCGGCTTCTTTCACGCGCGCCCCCTTTGTGTATTGGTCGATATTCACGGGCCCTTACCAAGAAAACGCTTAAGGGGGTCGGAATGTTTCATTGACAAGTATTTAATTCCCGGCGGCGTTACGTTGCGTCCCCTTGGCATAAAGAAGCGGCCGGGAAAGCTGCGCTCTCCCGGCCGCCGATGCGTTTCTTTATGGGTGCCTACCTGCGGTCCTCGACTTCTTTGCGGACCTTGGCATCGAAGACGGCCGCCGCTGCGTCCACAATCGCGGTGACGCCGCCGGCCGCCGCCGCGGCCACGTTGCCGTCGATTGCGGAGACGGCAACGGCTGCGATTCCGAAGACGACGCCGAGCACGCAGACCGGGTTGTGCTTGCCGAGCGCGCTCGGGCGGTTGGCGCCGCGGATACCCATGGTTGAGCCGGCAATGGTGAGGATGCCGAGCAGCAAGGATGCCGCGAGCTCCAGGTAGGGGCCCGCCTCTCCGAGACCCTGGCTCTCGGTGGCTTGTCCGCCGCCGACCATGGCGAGGATGGCGAGAACGATGACCACGATGGCCAGCACGAACTGGATAAGGCTCAGGATCTTGAGCGTGCGTCGGTTGGATGACATGGGTACCTGCTTTCGGTAAGTGATCACGTGCCTTTAAGTATAGGTAAGGCGGAGGATACCCGTTATGTTTGGCCGCCCGTTTTGCCTTTCGCCGGCGGTTGGGCGTGCGTTGGGCTCCGCGTCGTCGCGTGCGCCCCTTAATTCCGGGGTTGTGCGCCCTCCGCTGAGAAGCGATGTCGCATAACCTGCGAAAAGAGGGGCAAAAGACCCTTGAATTCAGGGTTGTGCGAGATGGCCTGCCGTCGGAGGTCGCACAACCCCGATTCTTGGGGGCGCGATCCGAAACCTCGATTGCGGTCCCGTGCGTTCAGGGCTATCTGGCGGCTAAAATCAAACGTTACGAATAAGCGCGCGGCCGGGCCGCGCTGAGCGAGGGGGTCTTTTATGGCCATGGACGAGGAAGAGAAGCGCCGCATCCGCGAGGAGTTCGAGGCGTCGCGTAAGCAGGGCGCCGAGGCCAAGCAGCAGGAGGCCGCGGCGGCTGCCGCCAACGCGCCGGCGCCCTCGCAGGAGCCTCTGGCCGAGGGCGTGAGCATCAAGCACGTGGTCGGCGTGGTCTCCGGCAAGGGCGGCGTGGGAAAGTCCCTGGTCACGGGCATTCTCGCTACCGAGCTCTCCCGCCGCGGCGCCAAGGTCGGCATCCTTGACGCGGACGTGACCGGCCCCTCCATCCCCAAGATGTTCGGTCTCTCCGGCCAGCATGCCTACGCCCAGGACAACCTGCTCGTTCCGCTCGAGTCCGCGGGCGGCGTCAAGGTCATGAGCGCGAACCTCGTGCTCGAGAACGAGACAGATCCCGTGCTCTGGCGCGGCCCCGTGGTCGCGGGCGCCATCAAGCAGTTCTGGGGCCAGACCGCGTGGGGCGAGCTCGATTTCCTGCTGGTCGATATGCCCCCGGGGACCTCCGACGTGGCGCTTACCGTGTTCCAGAGCCTTCCCGTCGAGGGCGTCGTCATCGTCAGCTCGCCGCAGGACCTCGTCCAGATGGTCGTGGGCAAGGCCGTGAACATGGCTAACATGATGGACGTGCCCGTGCTCGGTCTTGTGGAGAACATGGCCTACGTCGAGTGCCCCGACTGCGGCAAGAAGATCTATCCCTACGGTCCCTCACGCCTGGAGGAGACCGCCAAGGCTTTCGACCTGCTCGAGATGGGCCAGCTCGGCATCGACCCGGCGCTCGCGGCCGCGTGCGACGCGGGCAACCTGGAGTCGGCGCTTCCCGAGGACACGCTGCCGCAGATGGTCGAGACCGTCGTGCAGGTGGCTGAGTTCACCGAGTTCCTGGCGCGCGAGGGCGAATAGGTTTTATGGCGAGGAAGCCTATGGCAAAGAAGGTCTCTAGGACGAAGCGACGAGAGGCGCTTGCGGCCGCGGCGGCCGCGGTGCGCGTGCCGGCCTGCTGCGACGTCGTCGTGGTCGGCGGCGGCGCGGCGGGGCTCGCGGCGGCGATCACGGCGGCCGAGGCGGGCGCGAGCGTCGTCGTGCTCGAGCGGGAGCTTGAGTGCGGGCGAAAAATCCTGGCCACAGGCAACGGCCGCTGCAACTTCGCGAACGAGGACCTTGATCCCGCGCATTACAATGAGCCGCAGTTCGTGGCCGGTGTT
>CAVIBB010000098.1:0-7694 GCA_963640745.1 Paludibacteraceae bacterium | reverse complement strand
ATTCTTTCCCGTGACGGCTCGGTCTACCGCAAGACCCGGATGGCCGGCCCCGTCCGCCCGGCCGCGGCCGAGCTGGCAAGAAGCGCCTCGCCGATCACGTTCACGCTGCCCGACGACCCCGAAGACGTTTTCTTTGCGTGGCCGCTCTCGGGCGGCTCGGCGCTCCTGACCCAGGACATGAGCGGCCTTCGCGCGCTTAACCGCACACTGGCGCGCAGGGGCGCGGACCTCGAGCGCGACCGTCGGGCTCTCGAGCACGAACGCGACCTCGCCGAGCTGCTGACCGGCCTCGAGGCGGAGTCGCGCCTGGTGGGAGACGTCGACGCCGCGCTCTCGGCCTCCATGGCCGAGGTCTCCGCCCTGCTGCGGGGCCTGCCGGAGGCGCCCGACGCCCGGCGACGTCAGCTCGAGCGCGCGCGTATGCTCGTCGCCTACTGCAAGCGCAAGGGGTCGCTCGTGCTCGCCGAGGCCGCCGACCCCGAGCTCGACCGCGACCGCATCCTCCTCATAGCCAACGAGCTTGCCTGCGACCTGCGGGCCGTCGGCATCGACTGCGCGGCCGTCGCCAACCTGACGCGCCCCGTGGCAGCCGCCCAGGCAAGCACGCTCTACGACTGCATCTACCATATGGCGTTCGCGGCCTTCGAGTGCGAAGGCCCCGTGCTTATGTACCACCTCGGCGAGAGGGGCGACGGCACGGTCGAGCTCAGGGCACATCTGCAGTCCGAGGACGTTGACGACTTGACGGGGCTGCCGAGGACGCGCGCCCTGCGCGAGCGCCTGGACGCCTGCGATGTCATCTACTCGCTTACCGGCGGCGTCGGGCGCCTGCTCCTCGTCGCGCGCGTGAGAGGAGGCGACACCGCGTGAATGCGCTGCTGCTCAACGAGGCGAGCCTCATGGTCGTGGTGGCAGGCGAGTTCGTGTGCGTCGCCCTGCAGGTGGTGCATCTCTCCCTCGCTGTGTTCCAAGAAGGCCAGGGCAACGGTCGTCTCGCGCTCGGGCTTGAGGCCGCGGTCACGGTCCACCTGGCGCTCGCGCTCTTCCTCACGGTCGGCGCCGGGCTTATCGGCGCGCCGGTGCTCGCGTGGGCGCTCGAGAGCTCCCGCGCGTTTTGGCTGCTGTGGATAAACGCGGCTCTCGCCGTGGCGGCCGTCGCCGTCGCCCTGTGCGTCAGTCGGCCGAGCTGCTTGGTCGACGCCCTCTTTATGTGCCTGTGCACGCCCGCCGCCATCCGTGCGCTCGGCCCGGCATGGAACCTCGTGGCGCTTGCCGACGTGGCATGGCTTCTCTTCCGCGGGCTTTCCGGCATTGCCGGCGACCTGGTGAGGCGCTCGGAGGAGCTCTCGGGGCTGAGCATCGCGGAGGCCCTCATGGGCATGCCCGCGGGCATCCTGGTCGTGGGCCCGACGGGCGGCTCCACCTTTATGAACGTGCGGATGAGGTCGTGCCTCGTCGCCCTCGGGCTGCCGTGCGACCTCGGCGACCAAAGCGGGCTTTGGGGTCGGCTCGCCGAGGTCGGCCGTGACTTCTCCGCGGAGGCGAGCTCGCTGGGCGTCCCCGATGCGTTCGGTGGGGGAGAGGATCGCCTGCTGGTGGACCTGCCCGACGGCACGACCTGGCTATTTGCGTGCGACCGGGCCAAGGGACGCGGCCCCGGGGCCAGGGTCGTGTGCGTGGACGTTACTGAGGCGGCGCGGGCCAACGCCGAGCTCGGCCGCATGAACCGCGAGCTCGAGGCGGCGGCCGACGAGCTGCGCGCCCGCCTTTCGGACGTGGGGCGCGCGGCCGAGACGACCGCCTACCTGCGCATGCGATCGCGAGTCCACGACGTGGTCGGGCAGCGTCTCTCCATCCTGCACCGTTACTTGGAGGCGGGGCGAACCGACCCGGAGTCGGTGGCCGAGCTCGAACGGCTTCTCTCGTCGGTCATGGCCGACCTGCGCGGCGGGTCCGAAGTGGATCCGAACGCGGAGCTTGAAGCCATCGTGGCCGCGTTTGCGCTGGTGGGAGTGCACGTTGAGGTTTCCGGGGAGATGCCGTCGGGTGTGGTCGGCGCGGCCTTCGCGCGCATCGTGCGCGAGGCATGCACGAACTCGTGCCGGCATGCCCACGCCTGCCGGGTGTTCGTCGAGCTCGGGGTGACGCAGGCGGGCCGGGCGTTTCTCGCCGTTTCCGACGACGGCGAACCCGCCCGCGGCGCCGATGCGGCCCAGCCTGCCCGCGGTGCCGACGCGGCCGGGGCCGGCGCCGCGCCCATCGTCGAGCGGGGCGGCATCACGGGTATGAGGAGAGAGGCGGCGGGCCTGGGCGGGACGCTCACGGTCACGGCCGCCCCGAGGTTCACGGTGCGCGCTGAGGTCCCCATGGGCGCGCCTTGCACAGAAGGGGGTTCGCGATGATCGAGGTGCTTCTCGTTGAGGACCAGGCGATGCTGCGCGAGAGCCTGGCCTGCGCCATAAACGCCCAGGAAGACATGCATGTGGCGGCCCACCTCGCGGACGCAGCCGAGGCCCCGGGGCTCGCGGCGGAGCTCGGGTGCGGCCTCGTGCTCATGGACGTCTGCACCGAGAACGGCTCGAGCGGCATCGTCGCCGCGCGCCGCATAAAGGAGGCCGACCCGTCGGTGCGCGTGGTCATCATGACCGGCATGCCCGAGGTCACCTTCGTTGAGCAGGCCAAGGACGCCGGCGTCGACAGTTTTGTGTACAAGAACGTCGGGATCGACGAGCTCATGGCCGTCATGCGCTCCACCGCCTCCGGCTACCAGACGTTTCCCGCCGCGCCGCAGTCCATCTTCTCGGGCGCGGCCGCGCTCACGGACGTCGAGGTGCAGATCTTGCGCCTCGTGTGCGAGGCCAAGACGCGCAAGGAGATCGCGTCCGAGCTCTACATGAGCGAGGGCACCGTCAAGCGCCGCATCGGCGAGATCCTCGCCAAGACGGGCTACGACAATATCCTGCGCCTGGCGGTGCACGCGGTGGCTGAGGGCAACATCGTGCCTGGCTTGGATGGCAAGAAGTAGCGCGAGCACGCGAACGAGCCGGGAAGGTCGCCCCTCCCGGCTCGTTTTTGCTGGCTCGCTAGGTCGCGGCCACGCCGGACCGATGCTTCGCTGAGCCCTTCTTTGTCCTGCTCGCTACTCGACGACGATGTCGTACACGCCCAGGTCCTGGAAGGCCGTGGTCTCGTAGATGGTGAGCGTGAAGCTGATGTCCTTCAGCTCGTCGATGGTGGTAACACCGTCGAAGGCCGCGACCTCGTTGGCCGTCTCCCCTGCCTTTACTTCGGCGTAGTAGTAGATCTCGTACGCGCCGCCGTTGACGGAGGCGTCGTCAAGCGTGTGGGAAGCGAAGCGCTCGTCGGTCTTGTTGGTAATGGCGAGCTCGATGCCGCCCATACCGTTCTCGTCTACCACGCGGGCGACCGCGGAGATGGTCGCGACCTCGTCGTCGACGACGGTGACGGGCGGGTCGATGGCGACGCGCTGCGTCTCGACGGCCGTTCCGGCGGCGCCCTCCTCCAGGGCCTTGCGGTCGTTCTCGATCTTGGTGGCCAGGGAGTCGTCGCCCTTCTTGAAGACGAGCTCGTTGGAGCCGCCGTCGCTGAAGGTCAGGTTACCGTCGGAGAGCGCGAAGCTGCCGGTGGCGCCGCCGTAGGTCATGGTCGCGTTCTCGTAGTCCCAGGTCAGGTCCTCGACGGTCCCGAACATGTCGATCGTGGCCGCGCCGTCTTCGGCCAGGTGGAGTAGGAGCTTTACGTCGAGGGAGGCCATGAACTCGACGTCGTCCGCGGTGAGCTCCTCGCCGTCCGCCTTGCCGCCCGTGAGCTCCCAGTAGCCGACCATGTCCTTGCCCTTGGGCGCCGCGGCCCCGCAGGCGACGAGCAGCGCGCACGCCGCTATCGCGCAGAGGGCGCAGGAGATGAGGCTCAGCAGTCTTTTCTTCTTCATGGTGTGCTCCTTTCTCGCCGTGCTTCGGTTGTTGTGGTGGGGCGGGGCAAGAGGGGCGAGTCGCGTCGACTCTTGCCCCGCCCCCGGTTGCCCGTCCCTTAAGGCCGCTTTGTCCCGCAGCCGGAGCAGAAGTTGCCGGAGTTCTGCGTGCCGCAGTTGGGGCAGAACCAGGGCCCCGCGGCTTCGGGCTTGGGGCTGCCGCAGTTGCCGCAGAAGCGGCCGCTGTTCTGGGCGCCGCAGGAGCAGGTCCAGGAGTCGCCGGCCGCGGGCGCGACTGCCGCCGGGGCGGCCGCGGCAACGCCGCCGGCCATCGGCGCGGCCTGGGGCTGGGTCGCCTGCATCGACTGTTGCTGCGTCGCCTGCCCGAAGAGCTGCGCCGCGTTCATGCCGCCCATGCCGCTCGCCATCCCCATGCCCATGAAGCCCATGGCGGCGCCGGCGGGATTGCCCGCCGCGGTGCGCATGGCGTCGCTCTGAGCCGCCGCGATGTTCGCCGCGGCCATGGCGGGGTTGGCCATGACGGCCGCCTTCTGCAGGTCGCGGATCATCTGCTCCTGGTCCTCGGGGGCCGAGATGGTATTTACGCCGAAGGCCGCGATCTGGATGCCGCGCGTGTCTCGCCACTGCCCGGAGAGCTCCTCGTTCAGCGCGTCGGCGAGCTCCTTGGTGTGGGCGGGCACGGCGCTGTAGCGGATGCCCATCTCGCTGATGCGCGCGAAGGCCGGCTGCAGCGCGGTGAGAAGCTCGCTTTTGAGCTGCGAGTCGATGAGGTCGCGTGTATAGACGTCCTCCACGTTGCCGCAGACGTTCTTGTAGAACATGAGCGGGTCGACCAGCTTGTAGGAGTACTCGCCGTTGCAGCGCACGGTGATGTCCACGTCCAGGCCGATCTTCTCGTCCACCACGCGGAAGGGCACGGGGCTCGCGGTGCCGTACTTGTTGCCCACGATCTCCTTGGTGTTGAAGTAATAGACGCGCTGGTCGCGGCCGGCGTCCCCGCCGAAGCTGAAGCGGCGCCCCACCTGCTCGAAGGACTTCTTGACCATCTCGCCCAGGTTGCCGGAGAAGACCGAGGGCTCGGTGCCCGTGTCGTAGACGAACTCTCCCGGCTCGGCGCAGACCTCGAGCACCGCGCCGTTCTCGACGATCATCATGCACTGGCCGTCCGCCACCGCCACGATGGAGCCGTCGGAGATGACGTTGTTCTCGCCGCGGGTGTTCGAGCTGCGGCCGCTCGTGCGCTTGGCGCCCTTGGCCACCAGGGTGTCCGCGTCCAGGGCCTCGCAGTAGAAGTATTCGCGCCATTGGTCGGCCAACACGCCGCCTGCCGCCCCGATGCCTGCCTTCAGAAGTCCCATGACCCGCTCCTCTCGTCGTTGTTCTTCGTTTCTCGCGTTCAGCTATTTCTTGTCGGCCTTGTCGGCGCTCTCGTGGTGGATGACCTCGGTGGTGGTGTGCGTGAAGGTGTCGCGGCGCCTCGTGATCTCGAGCGTGGATGCGTCGAGGTAGTCATCGGCGCAAGCGGCTTCGACGGCGGTCTTCATCTGGGACGTGAGCCCCGCGCAGACGATGAGCGCGATCAGCAGGGGCACGAGCAGCATGAATCCCCATTGAATGGCGGGCGCGTTCTGCGAGAGGAACCCGCCGAGCCTGACCGCGGCGAAGCACGCGGCAAAGAGCGCGGCGAAGACGGCCCCGCCGATGAGCGCGCGCTTCTTCTTGTCTACCGGGAGGTCGCCCACGAGCCGGCCGGTCTGGCCGTTCATGGCAAAGAGGAACTGCTGGCCTTCCCATGTGGTGCCGAGCATCCAGACCGGCAGCAGCGCGTAGGCCGGCTCCGCCCAGTCCTTCTCGACGTCGCAGCGCTGGCAAGAGACGCTGTCGTAGCCCTCGACGGATGCGAGGAGAGCCTGGCGGGCGCTCGCGTCGACGCGCCGCTCCGCTCGCTCGCGGCAGGTGTCGGCGTCCTGGTCGTAGCGGTTTGCCACGAAGCCGGGCATGTACGCCACCGAGAAGGGCACGAGGGCGCTGTAGTCAAAGGGCTCGATGGCGTCCATGTGGGCGTCGGGCATCTTTGTAGAGGCGTCCACGGGGATGCGCGAGAAGCCCATCTTGCCGGCGCGCTCGACGTCGAAGTGGTCGGTGTCCACGATCTCGTCGTCGCCCTCGCGGCGGCGCCGGGTCTTCGTGGCCGTGTACGTGGCGTCGGCGCGTGCCTGGGCATCCATGAGCCAGAAGGGCACGTAGACGCCCTGGACCTCGTTGACGCGGTTGCCAGAGGCGAAGCTCTTGGGCAGAAGGACCTTGCCCTTGCAGTGGTTGGACAGGGCCTCCTTGGCCGCGGCGCGGTCGAGCTTGAAGGGGATCACGAGCTGCGGGCGGAACTCGCCGGCGAGCCTGCCGGCCGCCACCACGGGGTTGCCGCAGTAGGGGCACTCGGCGACGGCGGTGGTTTCGTCGCAGACGAGCTCAGCTGCGCAGGAGGAGCAGACGTAGGCGCCGCCGAGGTCCTGTTCGGCGCCTGTGAGCTGGGGGTCGTTTGATGCCGCCGCGGCCGCCGCCGTTCCCTGAGCCGCCGCCCAGGCCTCCGCCGCGTCCTGCTTGCCCGCGTAGCGCGCCTCGACCTCGGCCACCGAGAACTCCGAGTCGCAGTGGTCGCAGACCAGCATCGCCTTCGCGCCGTCGTAGCGCAGGGGCCCGCCGCACGCGGGGCACTGGTAGTTGACGCTCTCGACGCCCATGGCCTTCTCCTCTCGCCGCCATGCCTTTCTTCTTGCCTCGATTCTGGTGGAGAGAGGGGCCGCTCGTAATGCCCCCGCGTCCCGCATCGCCCGCCGCGGTGGGCCGCAGGTCCCAAAATGGCGCCCTCGTCGAAGCGACGTGGGCGACGCCATGCCGGGCGCCCCACAGCAGACGGACGGCCCCACAGCCGGGCATAAAACACACGTTTTCGGCTGAATTCGAGGCGAGAAACGTGTGTTTTAGGCCCCGCTGTGGGAAGCGGACGCGGCGCCGGGGCCGGCTTGGCCCCGGCCGGTCCGTGGATACTGTTTCGACTGCGTGTTATGGGTTGAGCCGCGGCGGCGCGGGTGTTACGTTGACATCTCGATAGAGGAGCGGGCACGAAGATCCTCGGGGGAGCCGGCGGGCGCCGATCCCGGGGCGAGGCGACTGCCCGCCGAACTTCTCGCCCCGGGCACGGGACGGAGGTGGGCCTGCGGGAAATACCCGCAGGACTGTCTGCGGCAAGAAACCCGCGGGAGCGCTATCGCCTGGGCCCGGCCGCATGGCGCCGGAGCCGCACGAGGGCGCCCCCGCACGTACATACAAGGAGCAGCGCGCATGGAGAAGCGCCCGTTCGTCAATAAAGACCAGCTAGAGGCCATTTGCGCCGAGCACCCGACGCCCTTCCACCTGTACGACGAGGCCGAGATCCGCCGGCGCGCCCGCGCCCTCAACGCGGCCTTCTCGTGGAACCCGGGATTCAAGGAGTACTTCGCCGTCAAGGCGACGCCGAACCCCTGGATCGTGAGCATCCTGGCCGAGGAAGGCTGCGGCTGCGACTGCGCCACGGGCACGGAGCTCGCGCTCGCCGAGGCCTGCGGCGTCACGGGCGAGGACATCATGCTCAGCTCCAACGACACCCCTGACGAGGACTACCGCCAGGCGGCCGAGCTCGGCGCCATCATCAACCTCGACTCGCTGGACATGGTCGACTGCCTCGTCCGCGCGCTCGACGGGA
>CAVIBB010000097.1:0-7934 GCA_963640745.1 Paludibacteraceae bacterium | reverse complement strand
ACCACACGGTAAAGCGCGTGCCCCGGCCGGTACCGAGGCACGCCCAGCTCTCCCTCCGGCTCACCTTAGTGATTTCGTAAGCGCGCCCCGGTCGCCACAGCACGGCAATGGGCGTGAGGGCCCCGTCGGCGTCAATCTCGCACCGCACACGAACATAGCGCCGCGTGCGCTTCTCGGTACCTTGCGCCAAGCTGTCCCTCCCCCGTTGTTCATCGCCTACTCGGAACGCGTGTTCCTAGTATGCCACGGGCGCGGGACAACAAACGTGTGTTCCGTAAATTTAGGTAGTGCGGCGGCGCTTCTTGCCCGCCCTCGCTAGCCAATCAGTAATGGCACAAAACGACCCCGCGCTCCTCCACGTACGCAAGGACGCGCTCGTCGCAGAGGGCATCGAGCTCCCGGACACGCTGGACGTTATAGGAGCTCGACCGATACAGCTCAAGGTCGCAGAACCCGGGGTGGCACATGAGCTCGATATCCTCCCCCTCATGCTCGGCCATGATCCGCAGAAGGGTGTCGGCCGTGGCTGCCTGGTCCCAGAAACCGTCAACGTAGGTGAAGCGCCCATATCTGCGCAGCTCAACGCCGTATTCATCGGCAAGCTCGCTTGCCACCTCAAGCTGACGCTCATTGAAGTCATGCACGCCGTGGTGGGAGTCAAAGTGCGTGGGCCGGCGCCCCATCACCTCGATAAACCGCTCGACCTGCGCCTTCCACTCCGCCTTGACCTCGGCCATATTCAACTCGGCCGCATAGACTTCCTTGCGTGACAAAAACTCACCGTCAGGAGCCGTGAAGGTCCGTCCCGCCGTGAGCGGACGCCCCAACGTCAAATTGAGGTGCACGCCGATGCCCAGCCCGTCACAGCCCCGAACCGCCTCGCGCGCAAAATCAAGATAGCGACTGTTGCCAAGCGCCGTCGTCGAGCGAAGGATACCGCGGCGGTACGCCTCCACAATGCCCAGCGTGTTCGCCTTGGTGTAACCAAGGTCATCTCCGTTGACTACGAACCTCATAATCAAACTCCTCACAAACGAGAAAACGAGGCGCCCCGCCGCGCAGGACGCCTCGCAATCGATCAGATAAACCGCGAGCGATTGAGCTGTCGCCCGTATTTAGTCGCCGAGCGCCTTCTTAACCTGAGCGATGACCTTAGCCCCGTCCATCATGCCATACGCCATCATGTCGATGGACTCAACGGGCTTCTCGGGGAAGAGCCCCTGGATACGGGCGAGCTCGAAGCGGACCTGGGGCCCAAGGAGAATGACGTCGGCATCGGCGCCGAAGGACTGCGCCTCAGAGATGGGGTGCGCGGCGATGGTGGCCTCGTAGCCCTGGTCGTCGGCGGCCTTCTGCATCTTGGTCACGAGCAGGCTGGTGGACATACCCGCGGCGCAGAACAGGACGATATTACGCATGGTAGTTTCCTTTCGGTCGCGCCCGCTCGGCGGACGTGCGGTTGACTAATCAGAATTCTAACTGTCTGGAAAAAATACGCTTGGTGCTTCTCTCGGTTTCTACTCGGCGGCCTGCGCGTTCTCGGCGTCGACAAGGGTCTTGTCGTAGGCGCGGATGAACGGAGTGCAGATCACGAAGTCGACGGCGAGGAGCACGAACCACAGGACGATGGTCTTGGGATCCATCGTGGAGAGGAACGCCTGCAGGGGTCCGGGAACGGTGAAGGGCAGCGTGATGTAGAACTTGCCGAGGATGCCGGCGTCGGCCAGCAGGTAGTAGCTGGAGAAGTTGATAATCGAGCAGATCAGCAGCGGGATATAGGTGAAGACGTTGAGAACGGTCGGCAGGCCGAAAATCATCGGCTCGTTGATGTTAAAGAGGCAGGGCACCGAGGCGACCTTGGCCACGCTCCTGAGCTGCGAGGACTTGGCAAAGACCAGAACGACGAGCAGAATGGCCAAGTAGGTGATCCAGCCGCCGAAGGCGCTGTTGGAGTAACCGGCAAAGATGTACTGCATGGGCTCGCCGGCCTGGTAGGCCTCGAGGTTGGCGGCGACGGCGGCGGTGGTGATGGGGCTCGTCACGACGGAGACCATGTTGGCGCCGTGGATGCCGAAGAACCAGAAGGTGGTCATGATGAAGTTGATAACCAGGACAGAGGGCAGGCTGCCGGTGGCGGAGAGCAGCGGCTGGAAGATCGTGTAGACGAGCGAAGTCAGGCCGGCGCCGGTGAGGCTCGTGCACAGGACGTTGAGCAGGGTGAAGCCGACGACGGAGATGACCATGGGGATAAGCACGTTGAACGGCGCGGCGACGTTGGGCGGCACGGTATCGGGCAGCTTGATGCTCACGTTGTGCACGGCGCACTGGTGGTTGATCTCGACGACAGCCAGCGCCACGATCATGGCACCGAACATGTAGGAGGCGCCGAGCTTGGCAATGGTGATCGTGCCGGTCGAGAGATCAACGGCCTCGCTCACGCACAGGAACACGAGCAGCGCGCACAAGGCGTTGTTCACGCCATCCATCTTGTAGGTCTTAGCGAGCTCGTATGCCACGCCGCAGACCACGTAGAGCGAGATAACGCCGATGGTCATGTAGTACGGGACCATCAGGACACTTGCGTTGGCGGTCGCCCACGAGGACCAGGCAAGAAGGAAATCGAAGAAGAAGTTGCCGCCGGTCAGGCCCGAGGGAACGGGAGGCGCGGCGAGAAGGCACGCGAAGCCGCCGACGATCGTGATAGGAATCATGACCGTCATGCCGTCGCGGACCGCGGCCAGGAACTTCTGCTGAGAGATCTTCATACCGACGGGAACGACGGTGCGCTCCATCACTGCTTGGAACTTGTCCATAAAGGACTGCTTTGGTGCGGTGGCCTCACTCATGGGGGCTTCCCTTCTCTCTAGTCGATCGGGTCGTTAGCGCGGCCAGTGCGCTTTGCGATTCAGAATGTATGCGAAATTGAATGGTCATTCAACCTAAATACCATTTACCGATTCATTCATTCGGCAAACGGTAAATGGTCATTCATCGTGTATGCTAGTCGCCAATAGCCGCCCAGACTCTCCAAGGAAGTGATGAATACCGTGTTTTACATCGGGTTTGATAAAACTGACATCACACCTTCCGCTCCATGCCGCATGGCAGGGTATAGTCGCGAAGGCTTAAGTACTTCGGTTCTAGACCCCATTCAAATCAATTCATGCTCATTCAAGATGAATGACGAAACGTTCATTCTCACCGTGCTCGACTCAATTATGTTGGAAAGCGAGTTCTGCGACCTGGTGAAGGCGGGCGTCACGGCCGCCACCGGAGTGGCGGCCGACCATATCGTGGTGGCCTGCATCCACACGCACTCGGCGCCCGCCTTCTTTAAGCTCGCCTTCGAGGACACCGTGGTCGAGCCCACGCTTCGCGCCGCGGCGCTGGCCAAGATGACCCAGAGCGCCGCCGCGGCCCATGCCCGCATGGTGCCCGCCAACTGCACGTTTGAGTCGATGGAGGTCGAGGGTCTCTACGGCAACCGCAACGTCAAGGGCGGCGTCGAGGATAAGCGCTGCTATCTCGCGTCGTTTACCGGCGAGAACGGTTCCCCGCTGGGCGCTGTCTTCAACATCTCCGCTCACCCCACGATTCTCAACGGCTCGAGCACCGCGCTCTCGGCCGACCTCATCGGCCAGGTCCGTCTGCGCCTCGAGCGCGAGCTCGGCTGCGGGGTCCTGTGCACCAACGGCACCTGTGGCGACGTCTCGACCCGCTTCTACCGCAAGGCCTCGGGCATGGACGAGCTCATGGGCACCGCAGACGCGCTCTTCTCGCAGTTCATGGAGAAGCGCGAGCAGATCGGGCTTTCCACCTTCGACCAGCCGCTATCCGGACGCATCGAGCACCCGGCGACCTTCGACGCCGCAACCGACGCGGACTGGCAGGAGATGACCGCGCGCCTGCAGGCCGACCTGGACTCCGCTGGCCCCTCCCCCATGACGAGCTTCCTTATGGAGCGCCAAAAGATCAAGGCCCGCACGAGCCCGATTCACCTGAACCTCATCAGCCAGTTCTACGTCTTCGGCAATCTCATCGTGGTGGCTCTGCCAGGCGATATCTGCAGCGAGCTGGGCCGCCGCATAAAAGCTGCCTTCCCCACCCACCAGGTCGTGATCATCGGCTACGCCAACACCTACTGCAACTACCTGGTGCCCGACTGCGACTACGGCAAGTACTTCGAGACGTACAACTCGCGTCTGGCTCGCGGCGAGGCCGACGCCTTTATTGCCCAGGTAATTGGTAGCATTGAGTCATTGATTGCTGAATAGCTATTCACTGACCCCTGGAGGAGCCATGAACCCGTTCGAGCAGATGGAACTCAAGCAGAGTGCGTTCACCGCCACCGACCGCGAGGTCCACGACATGGTCGTGAACAACGTTGACGACGTACTGCGCGGAAGCGCCACGTCACTGGCCCGCGACTTCAACATCTCGCAGCCCGCCATCACACGCTTTTGCAAGAAACTCGGCTACAACGGGTTCGCCGAGTTCAAGAGCGCTCTGTACCAGTACCACAAGTCGGCCGCGATGTCCGACTCGCCCGAGACGGCCGTCGACTGGTACTGCAAGCTGCTGCAGAGCCTGCCCGCCGCGATGAACGAGGCCGACGTCGACGGCATCGCGACGAGACTGGCCTCTTCCCGTCAGGTCGTGACGACGGGCTTCCACAAGAGCGCACTACCCGCTCAGCTCCTCGACCTCAACCTGGCCAAGTTCGGCATCCTCTCGAAGTTCAGCTCATATGACCAGCTCGTCACTTCCCAACGCACATTCACGAGCGACGACACGCTGGTGGTCTTCTCGGCCGCGAGCGACGTCTATAAGGAAACGCTCGCGTCGATCCGCGAGAACGACGCAGCACGCCAGCCTCACATCGTCCTCGTCACCATGAGCACGCGTAGCCCGCTGCGTAAGCTTGCCGACGACGTCGTCTGGCTGCCGAGCTACCAGAACCAGCGATACACGCAGTACTTGGAGAGCCAGGTCAGCGCCATGGTTTTTGTGGACCTGCTCACCAACGCGTTAGCACAGAAGGCCTCGGCGTAGGGCCGGGGCAACGACTGGGGCCACGAGCCCCACAGAAGAAGGGACCAACCATGATCGGCATCAACTGCACTATGTACCACGACAAGCTCCGCGCCTACGTCGAGGCGATGGACTCCCCCAAGTGCACCTACGTCAGCGAAACCGCGATGGAGGTCCTCTTCGAAACCACCGACGACGCCCTGGCCTTGACCGAGGTAAAGAAGGCCCTGAAGGCCACGCCGGAGTTCAAGGCCGTCTATTTCCAGATTCACCAGAAGTAACGGTTCCTCCGGCCATCCCATCAAATAAACCGCACGTAAACCAGCGTTTTAGCGAGAAAGGACCAGCTGATGTCCCCCGAAGTCGAAACCGCGAGCTTCCAGATCATCGCGTCCGTGGGAACCGCCCGATCCAACTACATCGAGGCCATCGACAAGGCCGCTGCCGGCGACTTCGACGCCGCCGACGCGCTCATCGCCGAGGGCGAGCAGATCTTTACCGCCGGCCACAACGCCCACTTCGGCCTCATTCAAAAGGAGGCCGAGGGCAACCCGAGCGAGTTCGCGCTGATTCTGATGCACGCCGAGGACCAGCTCATGAGCGCCGAGGGCTTCGGCATCCTTGCCAAGAAGTTCGTCGCGCTCTACCGCAAGCTGGCCGAGCAGGGGGCTTAAGGAGAAGCGGCCCAAACACCGCGATCGACTCATATTCAGCGCTACAGAGAGGCGCGTCTGGCCACCTTCGGCTCGGCGCGCCTCTCTTGCGTCGAGCGGGTGCGGAGAAGGTCGACGCAGTCGGCGGCCATCTGCTCCATGGGAATCTCGACGCAGGTGAGGGGTGGGAAACTGTGCTCCGCGTACTCGCGCACGCCGGTGCCGACGGCGAGCACGCCCACCCGCGAGGGGACATCGACACCGCGTTCATGCAGGGCATGGAGCGCCCCCATAGCCACATTGTCGCCCGGAGCGAAGACCCAGCAAAGATCGTCCAACGAAGACAGGGACGCGACGGCCTCGAAACCCGCGTCGGCGCTCACCTGCGATACGACGACGCGGCGGGCACGGATGCCCTTCTCGGCCAAGGAGCCGATAAACGTCTCCTCACGCACCCTAGACCCGCCGAAGGCCGCGGGCGAAGTGAGGCAGAGCGCCTCGCCGGTTGCGCCGCGTGCTGCGGCGGAATCAATCACCAGCTGAGCGGCAAGACGACCCACCCCGGCATCGTCGACCGCGACTGAGCCCACACCGTCAAGCCGGCGGTTGTACAGCACCACCGGAACAAGCGGCGGCTTTTTTGCAATAAACTCCAGGTCAGAAGCCTCGGCGTTTGCGATTACAGCAAGGTCGAACGTCGGGGTCCCCGCCAGCGACGAGGCTCCGGACAGCTTGCCCGCATGGTAGGAGACCACCGCGACGTCCCATTCCAGCCGTCTCTCCTCGATGGCGGCGTGAAGCCCTCCGAGGAAGCGCGCGAGCATCGACTCACGGTAGTCGTCGGCCCAGAAGAGCGCGAGAGTCTGACGGCCGGTGCCGCCGCGGAGGGTTCGGGCAGCCGCATTGGGGACGTATCCAAGCTCGCGCATGGCCTCTCGCACGCGTTTCTGCGTCGCTTCCGAGATCTTGCGGGCCTCTCCCTGCCCCCGCGCCACGATAGAAACCGTGCTCAGCGAGACGCCGGAGCGCTGTGCCACGTCCTTGAGGGTCGCCATATTCCACCTTCCGTTTAGGGGCGAGGCGTCGCGCGCTTCTCGGCCCGGCAGCATGGCGAGAAATGCTAGCACAACGCTCTCGCGGCAACTACAACGTTGCACCCCGTGCATCAAGCTTGTTCTGCGCAACTGCGACGCCCACCCAGCTGACGCCAGCCCGTCAACTTCAGCAAACGCGATTGTTTGAAATCAGCGCTTGACGCTGTTCAGTACAACGTTGTACTATTCGTTTTGGGTACAACGTTGTACTGCTTTGTACCTGCGCGGATAGGCCAGTTATCCGCGCCCTTTCTCACACATTACGTTAGGACGAAGCATGAAGACCATTCGCATTGGCTCCGGCGCCGGCTATGGCGGCGACCGCATCGAGCCGGCCATCGACCTCATCATGCGAGGCGAGCTCGACTACATCATCTTCGAGTGCCTGGCGGAGCGCACCGTGTCCATCGCGCAGAAGCGCAGGCGCGAGAACCCCAATCTCGGTTATAACGACCTGTTCGACTACCGCTTCACCCGCATCCTCGACGCGCTCGCGCAGCTGCGCGCCGAGGGCAAGGCGGCGCCGCGCGTGGTCACCAACATGGGTGCGGCCAACCCCGCCGCCGCAGCCGCCCATTGCCGCGAGATGGCGACCGAGCGCGGCCTCTCCGGGCTTCGCATCGCCTGCGTCACCGGCGACGACAAGACCAACGAGCTCGACCGCTACCTGGACTTCGTCACCATCGAGACGGGCGCTCCTCTCTCGGCCATCGATGGCGAGATACTCTCGGCAAACGGCTACATCGGCTGCGCCGGCATCGTTTCCGCGCTCGAGGCGGGCGCGGACATCGTGATCACCGGCCGCGTCGCCGACCCGTCCTTGGCCCTCGGCCCCTTGGTTCACGAGTTCGGCTGGGCGATGGACGACTACGAGCGCCTGGGCCGCGGTACCTGGGTCGGGCATCTCCTCGAGTGCGCGGGCCAGGTCACCGGCGGCTACTTCGCCGACCCCGGCTTCAAGGATGTGCCCGACCTCTGGAATCTCGGCTTCCCCATCATCGAGGTCGACGAGAACGGAAACGGCCTTGTCACCAAGCTGCCCGGCACCGGCGGCATCGTGAGCGAGGCCACCGTCCAGGAGCAGTCCCTCTACGAGATCCAGGACCCCGAGAACTACTTCACGCCCGACGTCATCGCTGACTTCTCGCAGATTTGT